>JBMYYH010000050.1:0-20435 GCA_049609225.1 Planctomycetota bacterium
GCTTGTCATTGGAGAGGGCTGGTGTGAGGCAACTCTAGCAAAAAAGTTGACAAGTAACCAGTGGTCACCTAGTGTATGCAGGCAAGCGACCAGTGGTCACCTAAGTCCCGAGCTACAGCGCTACCTGAATCATGAAAACCGTCATTAACAAGGAAAAACCTGTCCTCGTCACCGGAGCTACCGGCTATGTCGCCGGAGTCTTGGTCAAGCGTCTGCTGGAGGAGGGGCTAACGGTGCATGCCACCGTGCGGGATGCATCCAACAAGGAGCGTTTGCAGTACTTGGAGGCCGTCGCAGCGGAGGCGCCGGGGCAAATCCGTTACTTCAGCGCGGATCTCCTTGCGGAAGGCTCTTTCGCGGAGGCGATGGAGGGTTGTGCGACCGTCTTCCACACTGCTTCGCCATTCTCTACCGATGTCAAGGATCCGCAGAAGGACTTGGTCGAGCCGGCGCAACTCGGCACGCGTAATGTGCTAGAACAGGCCAACCGCGTGGAAAGCGTCCAGCGCGTGGTCTTGACCAGCAGCACGGTAGCCATTTTTGGCGACAATGCCGATGTCGAAGCAAGCAAGACCGGCGCCTTCACCGAACAGGATTGGAACACCACTTCCACCCTAATGCACCAACCCTATTCCTACTCCAAAACGGTTGCCGAGCAGGAAGCCTGGAATATTCAGGGAAAGCAAGATCGTTGGGATCTCGTCACGATCAACCCGACTCTGGTGGTGGGGCCTGGCATCAACCCGTACGCATCGGGTGAATCGTATGCGATCATGAAGCAGTTCGGCGATGGCACCATGAAGGCCGGGGTCCCAGACTACGGCATGGGCATAGTCGACGTCCGCGATGTGGCGGAAGCGCATTTCCAGGCAGCGTTCCGTCCGGATGCCAAAGGGCGTCACCTTACGTCCGCCGCGGATGCAAGTTTCCCGATCGTAGGAGACATCCTGCGCAAACATTTCGGCAGCGCCTATCCATTCCCCAAACGCATCATGCCCAAGTGGCTGGTTTGGCTGGTCGGGCCCATGGTGGATAAGGCTCTCACGCGCAAGGTCGTGGCTCGCAATATCAATGTGCCCTTCGTTTCGGACAACCGAAAAGTGGTCGAGGGACTTGGAGTTTCATTCCGACCTCTCGAGGAATCGGTTGTGGAGATGTTTCAGCAGCTGGTGGACCATGAAGTGGTGAAGCCAATCATGGGGCATGCTTCGTCCCATAAAGCGTGACTTCCATGTGGCGATGCCTTTATCATCGCCACCGTGCGCATCTGCCTCCTGACCAACCAGGACCTTGATGGTGTTGATGAAGGCATGGCCGAAGGTGATTGGCCATGTGATCCGCGGCCGTTGTTGCCGCATGATGATTGGACCTTGAAGGTCTTCTATGACCGCGAAGGATCGATCGAGAAGGTCGAAGAGTTGATCGCCGAAGGCTACGACCTCTTCTTCAACCTGCTGGATGGTCCTGCCGATGGCGAAGATGCCGGCGTCGAGGTGGTGAAGATCCTGGAGAAGCATGGTGTGCCCTTTACGGGTGCCAGCTCGAGGTTCTTCGAGCCGACGCGGCCGCAGATGAAAGCCGCATGTCGCAAACTCGGCATCAAGACTCCCAAGGGAGTCACCGTTCGTAAGGAGGAAGACGTCGAGAAGGTGCTGCAGAAGCTGCGCTTCCCGATGTTCGTCAAGCATTACAACAGTTACGCGAGCGTCGACCTGAGCCGGCATTCGAAGGTGGCTACTCCAGAGGGACTGCGGCGCCAGATCACGAAGATCCTGAGCCGTCATAAGGCGGCCTTGGTCGAGGAGTTCATCGAAGGCACGGAATGCACCGTTCTGGTGGCCGAGAACCCGAAGAACCCACAGAAGCCCATCGTGTACACGCCGGTGCAGTTCCGTTTTCCGGAAGGCAGCACCTTCAAGCACGAAGATCTCAAGTGGGTCGATTACGAAGGCCTATCGGCCATTCCGGTGGAGGATGAAGAGCTTAATGCGCGCCTCAAGGACGAGGCCGCGCGCTTCTTCCTCGAGCTGGAAGGCACAAGTTATGGTCGCTCCGATGTAAGGGTTTCCGAAGACGGCACCACTTACACCCTCGAGATGAACTCCAACTGCGGATTGTTCTATCCGCCGGCCGATTACAGCAGCGCAGATTTCTGCCTATCGCTGGATCCGGCAGGGCATGAAGGCTTCGTGGAACAACTTGTCATCGCCGCATTCGCGCGTGCAGGAAAGCGTTTGCCAAATGGTTGGCGGGCTGCGACCGAGAAGCGTCAGAAGGAACGCTTGGCCAAGGCGGAAGCGAAGAAGGTCAAGCCTTCGAAGCGCAAGGTTTCCTAATCCTTCGAGCCTTGCTGCTCCAAGAGGGCATCCAGCATCGCGACGAGCTCGTCACGGGAGTAGCTGTATTCATGTTCCTCATTCAGCTCGACAACCCGCTTCAAAGTGGACTGGATGGTGAGGGCCGCTTCCTGTTGATTCGGCACCACCATGTAGCGCAGCTTCGGTTCCGCATCCCTCATCGCATGGAGGAAGGCCTCGGCGACGGCATCCGGCTCCTTATATTGCGCTCGCGCCATCGGCCCGCTGAACAGGCCATCCAAAGCCGCCTTGTAGCGTGAACCTTCAGTGTTGTAGCCCTGTTGCTCCAGGCGTTCCTTCATGTTGGCCGTGATGCGCGACTTGAAGTTGCCCGGCTCGACGATGCTCACGCTGACTCCGAAACTCCGGAGCTCAGCCTGTAGGACATCGGTAAAGGCTTCGGTGGCGTGTTTGCTCATGGTGTAGGGGCCGCCGAATCCCCATGTGGCAAAACCAGAGATGGAACCGGTGGTGGAGATGCGCCCCTTGCTCTCGATCAGCAGTGGAGCGAAGGCCTTTGTCACGCGGTAGGGGCCAAAGACGTTGACATCCATCTGGAAATCCAAGTCCTCTTCCGAAACCTCGATCAAGGGCGCGAGCAGGACCACTCCTGCATTATTGATCAACCCATGAAGACCGCGCCCTTGGGCTTCGACGAAGGCGACAGCGGCATCAATCTCCGCTTGCACGGTGACATCAAGTCGCACCGCAGTCACATGTTCCATGGCTTCCAAGCGGTCGAGATCCGCCTGCTTGCGCGCCCCGGCGTAGACGTGGAATCCATTGGCGGCAAGGACTTCGGTGGTGCGCAATCCAATGCCGGAACTCGCTCCGGTAATCAACACGGCTTTGCGCCTGGTTTCTCCATCTGATTCCTGCGCCTGAAGGAGGTTGGGCAGGGAGAAGAAGATGCAAAAAAGACACAAAAAGGTGTTCAGCGACTTTGACATCTAAGCAGCCTAGCGGTTCTGCGCTCATCGGACTTGCTAAGGTGCCAGAGTCCTGTGAAGAAACTCCAGGATTTCCCTCATGAAGGCACCCTTCCCGGAGAATGAAACCGAACGCCTGCATCTTCTGAAGCTCTATCGCATTCTGGATACGGTTTCCGAGCGTGCATTCGATGACCTCACGCGCCTCGCCGCGTCGATCTGCCAAGTCCCGATCAGCCTTGTCAGCCTGGTCGACGCCGATCGCCAGTGGTTCAAGTCCCGTCACGGTCTTGATGCCACCGAAACCCATCGCGATGCTGCATTCTGCGGGCATGCAATTCTGCATGAAGATGTCTTGATCGTGGAAGATGCGCAGGAGGACCCGCGCTTCGCCGATAACCCTTTGGTGACAGGTGCTCCGCACATCCGGTTCTATGCCGGAGCCCCACTGCAGGTGGAGAGTGGGCATCGCTTCGGCACCCTTTGTGTCATCGATACCGAACCGCGCACGATGGATGCACAGCAGTTGGAATCCTTGGAGATTCTGCGCGATGCGGTGCTCACCCAGATGGAGCTACGGCGTGCGCGTCAGGACATGCAAACGCTGGAGCAGTTCCTCGCGATGTGCGCATGGTGTCGCAGTGTGCGGGTGGATGACGCGGAAGGGCAACGTTGGGTAGGGGCGGATGATTACGTCAGCAGCGCTGTACCGGTCACACACGGCATTTGCCCGCCCTGTCGCGACGCATTGCATTGATTTGTGCTAGGGTGGGGGTCCTTATCCCGGTCCTTCAACCCACTGAATCAAATGTACCGGATCCCAACACTACTCGGCCTTGCTTGCTTGGCCGCACCTCTTGCTGCACAAAGCGGCGGAGCCACACGCATCGTCGACAAGGTCCTCGGTGCATCCGAACGCTACCACCTCGGTAGCCAAATGGTCGTCATCGGTGATGTGACCGGGGATGGAATTCCTGATTATGCGGCCGCAGCCGATTTGACTGGCGCGGGATCACCTGGCGATCACGACACGGTTTACCTGCATTCCGGCGCCGATGGCTCCTTGTTGTTCACCTGGATGGAACACACTGGCGTCGAGCAATTCGGCTCCGCCATCGCAGCAGCTGGAGATGTTAATGCGGATGGATTCCCCGATATCGTGGTCGGTGCACAGAATGCCGAAGTCAATGGCCTTCCCTTCTATGGTGCAGCTTACGTCTACTCCGGCGCGGATGGCACTGAGTTGTATCGCTTCGACGGGCAGGAAGAAGGCAGTTCCTTCGGCTATTCCGTAGCCGGTGCGGGGGACTACAACGCCGACGGCTTCGATGACATCATCGTCGGCGCTCCCGATGAAGATTACTTCTTCGGGCTGCATGAGGATGCCGGTGCGGTTTATGTCTACTCCGGTTTCGACGGCAGTCTGCTCGCGCTTTACCGCGGCAACGCATTCGATGAAATGGGCTCCTCAGTGGCAGGCGCAGGAGATCTCAACGGCGACGGCCATGATGATGTCCTGATTGCCGCTGCCGGATTTGCGATTCCTGGGTCCTATGGTTCAGGCGCCGTATTCGCCTATTCCGGGGCAAGTCGCAGTCTGTTGCATGCATTCATCCACGGCTTCACGGAAGACTTCTTCGGCCAGCAGGTTAAGAGCATGGCCGACATCGATGGTGATGGCGTGCGCGAGATCCTGATCAGCTCCTCCCCGTCGCAGGATGCCATCGTCCATCTCTATTCTGGCAGTAGCGGCCAACAGCTGCATGCATTCCAGGAAGTGGAAACCAGCTCCGCATTCGGGTCGACCACAGCAGATGCCGGTGATGTCGATGGTGATGGCGTCCACGACATCCTCATCGGTGCACGTTTTCAGCAATCACCCCTCGGGCCAGAAGTCGGTGCGGTGTTCTTGCATTCCGGTGCGGATTTCCATCGCATCGCAACGCTCACTGGAACGGAAGCGAATCAGTGGTTCGGCGGATCCGTCAGCGGACTCGGTGATCGTGATGGTGATGGAAGGGATGAGTTCCTGATCGCCGTCACCAATGCGGATACCGTCAATGGACGCAACTCCGGTTTGGTGCAGACCTACACCTTCGATCCATTCCTCATGGCGGGAGATACGCAACTCAGTATGTCGGGCGCCACGTCGCTGGACTTGGAGTTGGACTTCCCGGTGGAAGAAGCCGGCAGGACCTACCGCGTGCTCGCATCCTTGCGCGGCACCACACCGGATCTGTTGCATGGCGTCAGCATTCCTCTGGAACAGGATGCAGTGTTTCAATCGTTACTGCAAAGTTCGGCGATCTCGGGCAACCTCGATGCCAACGGTGATGCCAGCCATAGTTTGGTGAGTCCGCGCGTGGTGCCCGGCCTGATTGGGCGGGATTTGCACTTCGCAGCCGTCAGCTTCGACCCAGTGACGGGTACGGCGAGCCTCAGCTCGGTCGCGCGTACCGTCGAGCTTACGCCGTAACCCAGGGGCTCCTCAGGATTTAGGAGGGTCAACGGAATCCGATGCGATACCATCGATTCCCTGACCCTCCCATGACTGCAATCCCTCCAAGCTTTCTTCGGTTCGTGCCCCCGATGGGCATTTACCAGACCCTGTACGCCTTCCTGGAATCCTTCGGGACTTACATGGGCGAACCTGGCACGCATCCTTGGAGTCAGGGGTTCCCGCGCACCGATCAGTTGCCGGGCGGGCCTCCTATGCCCGAGTCGGTCACCTTGACCGCAACCGATTTCATGTACCCGAAGGCTTATGGCTCGCCAGCATTGCGCGATGCCATCGCTGACTATTACAACCGCTACTACGGCTGCTCGCTCGATGCCGAAAACGTCATGGTCTTCGCCGGCGGACGCCCTGCCTTGGTCGCGACCTTGATGTTCCTGCAGCCCGATACGCAAGTCCGGATCGCTTCCACCGAGTACACCCCGTACTACGACATGCTGCGCCTGCTGGAAAAGCCATACACTCTGGTCGAGAGCAACGTCGCGAATGGTTTCTATCCAAGTACTGAGGACTATGTCGGTCCTGCAGGAGAGCAGTCTCTCACCCTGTTGAGTAATCCATGCAATCCGACGGGCATCACGCGTTCGGGCGCGGACTTGAAGGCATTGGTGCATGCCGCCACCAAGGGCAACAAAGGTTTGTTGGTGGATGAGGCCTATGAGATGTTCCATGCACCTCCTGTGAGTGCCTTGGAGTTCGTCGAGGATATCGACAACTCCAACTTGTTCGTCGCAGGCGCAGCTACCAAGGGGCTGCAGGCGCCTGGCATTCGCGTTGGATGGATGATCGCCTCGAAGAGCAACATCGAGACCTTGAGCAACTTCTCGTCCTTCGGCATGGGCGGGGTCTCGCATCCTTCGCAGTTGTTCGCCTTGGCGTTGTTGGAGAAGGATCGCGTCGATCATGCGCGTCAGGTCGTGCCGGAATACTACGGTAGGCAGCGTGCACGGTACGGCGCGGCCTTTGAGGAGCTTGGACTCAAGCTCTACTCCGGGGAAGGTGGTTTTTATCACTGGTGTCAGTTGCCGGATGGCCTGACTTGCGAGGAACTCAACCGTCGCTTGTTCCAGGATGGCGCGGCGATCCTGAAAGGCACCGATTGCGATATGGCGCGCCTCGGAGATGCTTCGCCCTTGCGGGACTTCGTGCGCTTCTCCTTCGGGCCGCTGGCGGAAGAATCCTTCGACGAAGACATCGCGATCCTCAAGAAGCATCTGCAAGGCTCACCGCAAGGTGTCTAAGGCTTACGCACTTCTGTTCTTCCTGTTTCTGGGTGCCTGCACTGCGCCGCACTCGAAACAGGATGCACCGCAGGAATGGAAAGCCCCCAATGTGGTCATCGTGTTCGCCGACGACCTCGGATACGGCGACCTCGGATGCACCGGTGGACCTTATCGCACACCCAACATCGACCGCCTGGCCGACGAAGGAGCATTCTTCCAGGACTTCGCCGTCGCTCAACCGGTATGTTCCGCTTCCCGCGCGGCCTTACTTACCGGTTGTTACCCCAGCCGGCTCGGCATCCAAGGGGCGCTCGGCCCGCACGATAAGCATGGACTCGATCCGAGCGAGGTCACTCTCGCGGATCTCCTGAAGGCGGAAGGCTACCGCACCGCCATCTATGGCAAATGGCATCTCGGTGTCTTGCCGGAACTCCTGCCCACGCGCCAAGGCTTCGATGAGTTCGTTGGCATCCCGTATTCCAACGACATGTGGCCGCATCACCCGGAAACGGCTTCGTATCCCGCACTTCACCTCTATCGGCAAGATGAGATTGTCGAGGAAGTCACCGACCAGAGTGACTTCACGCTCGGGTTCTCACGCATGGGTGCAGACTTCATCCGTCGCAGTCATGAAGCGGGGGAGCCCTTCTTCCTGTACCTGCCGCAGCCGATGCCGCATGTGCCACTCTTCGTCTCCAAGGAGTTTGAAGGCCACAGTGGCAAGGGCCTTTACGGTGATGTAGTGGAGGAGATCGACGCAGGCGTCGGCATCATCCTGGAGACTCTTGAAGAACTTGGGCTGGCCGACGACACCTTGGTGATCTTCACTTCCGATAACGGCCCATGGCTTTCCTATGGGGATCATGCCGGAACCACGGGTGGATTCCGTGAAGGCAAAGGCACCGTCTTTGAAGGCGGTGTGCGCGAACCGATGGTGGCGCGTTGGCCGCGGGGAATCCCAGCAGGCACCGTGGTGGAGGAAGCTTGCATGACCATCGATCTGCTGCCCTCCATCGCCACCCTCACGGGCGCGACTCTGCCGCATCATGCCCTGGATGGTCGCGACATCACACCGCTACTCACCGGCGCCACTGAAACCCTCGCGCCTGAGCATCTCTACTTCTATTGGTATCGCAGCAACGAACTGCACGCCATGCGCATGGGCCGCTGGAAGCTGCACTTCCCGCATGGATACCGCAGCATGCATGGCCGCGAACCCGGAAAGGGCGGCATCCCCGGCAAGTACGACTATTCCGTCAAGACCGGCTTGGAACTCTACGATTTGCATCAAGATCCAGCCGAAATCATCGACCTCGCTGCCGTCCACCCAGAAATAGTCACGCGCATGACTTCCATGGCGGACGTCATGCGCGTGCGTTTAGGGGACCGCATTCAGGAGATCGAAGGCTCCGAAGTGCGCGGCCCTTGGCGGGCGGAGTGACCTAGGACACGTCCCAAGTTTCGCCTGCACTGAGCAGGCTTTCCAAAGTGCCTTCGCCGAGTTTCTCGGTCACCTGCGTGACCTGCTCGTTGATGGCTTCATCCAGCACCGGGCGCTCGACCTTACGGAAGACGCCAATCGGTACCGGGATATCCGAATGCTCGGAGCCTTGGCAGATGCGGAAAGCATTGGCGCCAGTGGGGCCGTTTTCCTTCCACACGGTGGCTTCCTCGGGGCTGCACAACTCGATGTCGGTCGGGGTGAAGCGAAGACCCTTGTCCATCTCCTTGCCGAACACCAACGGTTGCCCAGGACGTAGATCCACCTGACGATCATCACGCACATCCTTATCGGTGACATGACCGAAGGCGCCATCGTTGAAGATCACGCAGTTCTGCAGGATCTCGATGAAGGCGAAACCCTTGTGTTCATGCGCAGCCTTGAGGATCTCCTTCAGATGCGGGATCTGGGTATCCACCGTACGCGCGACGAAACTCGCACCGGCTCCTAAAGCGACGGCAATCGGGTTGAAGGGCTCATCCAGGGATCCATAAGGCGACGATCCCGTCACCTTGCCTGGCACGGTGGTCGGGGAGTACTGCCCTTTGGTCAGACCGTAGATGCGGTTGTTGAACAACAATACCTTCAGGTCCATGTTGCGACGCATCGCATGGATCAAGTGGTTGCCACCGATCGAAAGCGCATCGCCGTCACCGGTAATCACCCAAACATGCAGATCAGGATTGGCGATCTTGATGCCGCTGGCGATTGCCGGGGCACGACCGTGGATGGTGTGGAACCCGAAGGTATCCATGTAGTAGGGGAAACGGCTGGAACAACCGATGCCCGACACCACCGCGAACTGTTCCTTCGGCACGCCGAAGCCAGCGAAGGCCTGCTGCACACCATTGAGGATCGCGTAGTCACCGCAACCAGGGCACCAACGCACCTCTTGATCGGAGACGAAATCCTTCTTCTTGTAGACCGGAGCTTCCGTAGTCATGTTCTTCTCCTGCTTAGCGAAGCAGTCCTTCGATGTGCCGTACGAGTTCGGCGGATTGGAACGGTTTGCCCTGCACCTTCGGCAGGGAGATGGCGTCGACCAGATATTCCGAACGAATCAGACGACACAGTTGGCCACGGTTCAGTTCCGGAATGAGCACCTTGTCGTAACGCTTCAACACATCCCCCAAGTCATTGGGCAGAGGCCAGACATTGCGCAGGTGCAATTGCGCGACCGAATGCCCAGCTTCCTGACAACGGTTGACGGCACCGCGGATGGCACCGTAAGTGGAACCCCAACCAAGGATCAGCACTTCTCCCTTGTCTGGCCCGAAGACCTCGAGGGGTGCATAACTCTCGGCGACCTTCTGCACCTTGCCTTCTCGCAGGAGCACCATCTTCTCGTGGTTCTCCGGGTCATAAGAGACGTTACCGGTGCCATCGGCCTTCTCCAGACCACCGACGCGGTGCTCCAGTCCAGCAGTTCCTGGGATTGCCCATGGACGCGCCAAAGTCTCCTCGTTGCGTTCATAAGGAAGCGTTTCATCACCCTCTTCCTGGAACTTCACCGGGAAGGGCTTCATGTCCGCGGCGGACGGGATCAGGAACGGCTCGGCACCGTTTCCGATGTAGCCATCCGACAACAGCACCACCGGAGTCATGTAGGTGGTGGCAATGCGCACCGCCTCGACCGCAGCCTCGAAACAATCGGCCGGCGACGACGTGGAAACAATCGGCAACGGCGCTTCGGAGTTGCGTCCGAACATGGCCTGCAGCAAGTCGGCCTGTTCGGTCTTGGTCGGCAGGCCAGTGGATGGACCGGCACGTTGGACGTCGACCACCACGAGTGGCAGTTCAATCATCACGGCCAGACCCATGGCTTCTGCCTTGAGCGCGAGGCCCGGACCGGAAGTGCCGGTCATGCCGAGGGAGCCGGCATAGCTTGCACCGATCGCGGAACAGACCGCCGCGATTTCATCTTCCGCTTGGAAGGTGGTGACGCCGTAGTTCTTATAGCGCGAAAGTGCGTGCAGCACATCGGAAGCCGGCGTGATCGGGTAGGAACCGTAGAACAACGGTAGGTTGGCCAGTTTGCACCCCGCGACCAAACCCATCGCGAGGGCCTGGTTACCACCGATGTTGCGGTAGGTTCCGTGCGGCAGAGGTGCAGCATCAACCTGATACTTGACCTCGAACATCTCCGAGTTTTCGGCGATGGTGGCACCGGCCCGCAAGGCGAGCAGGTTGGCTTCGAGGATCTGCGGCTTCTTACCGAACTTGTTCTCGAGCCACTTTTCGGTGTGGGTCAGCGGACGCGAGTAGGCGTAATAAAGCATGCCCAAAGCGAGCAGGTTCTTACAACGCAGTGCATCCTTATTGCTCAACCCGGTGCTTTCGACCGCAGCCAAAGTGGCGGCGTTGAGGTCGATCGGGAAGAGGCGGTAATCCTCCCCGAGGCGCGGATCATCAAGCGGGTTTTCCTCGTAATGCGCCTTGGCCAGATCGCGCGGGCCAAAGTTGCCGGTGTTGACGATCAACAGACCGCCTTCCTTGAGATCCTCGAGGTTCACCTTCAAGGCGGCGGGGTTCATGGCTACCAACACATCGGGCTGGTCACCCGGAGTGTGAATATCCTTCGAGGCGAAGCGCACCTGAAAGCCGGAAACCCCGAACAGGGTTCCGACAGGGGCGCGGATTTCGGCCGGATAGTCGGGGAAGGTGGCCAGGTCGTTACCGAGCAGCGCGGACGTGTCGGTGAACTGGTTGCCGGTCAGCTGCATGCCATCGCCGGAGTCGCCCGCGAAGCGGATCACGACCTCGTCGACATGCTGCAGAGGGATCTCTTGCTGGTTTGGAGCCATCGTTTGCTGCCGTAGGAAACGGCAACCGGCCTTTGGTGGGGGGCCGGAATGACCCATTGTACCTTTTTCAGCGTTATTCCGAGGTCACTTCAGCTGCGCAGAGACCGTGGCGATGTCCTCTGGCAGCCCTGGAAGGTCGGGTTCATGACGGAATGCTTCGATGAGGTAGCGTTGGGCATCCTGCAGACGTCCGGCTTGGGCGTGAATGCGGCCAATCGCCTGCAGAAGAGCGGCTTGATCGGGGTTGCGTCGCAGGGATTCGTAGGCGGCCTCGAGGGCTTTCTCGTGGTTCCCCTGGTCCATCGCTAGGGAAAAGAGCACGTTTTGGGAGGCTTCCGACAACGGGAAGCGTTCGGCTAAGGTCTCGCCAGACCAACCAGCCTCTTCCGTCTGCTGGGCTTCCCGCAAGAGCCAAGCAAGGTTGATGGCGGCTTCCGCCAAGTCTGCATCCAGGCGCAAAGCATCTCGGTAAGCGGCGATGGCTTCCTCCGGTCGTTGCGAGGCCGTCAAGCTGCGCCCACGAAGGAAATGGAACTGCGGTAAACGCAGGACTCCCGGTTTTGATTCACCCTCAAGGCGTTGGATTGCTGCGGCGGTCCCGGCCTTCGGCAAACTGTCGAACAAGACCTGCGCACGCGCGTGATGTCCCTTCTCCATCAAGGCCATCGCCTTCAGGCCATCCTTCTCCCGCTCCGAAAACGGCAAGGCATCGAGGGGACGTTGGGTGAACAACTTCCATTGGCCCTCCGGACTTTCCACCGGACGGAAAGGCAAGACCTCATCCTCGGCATAGGTCGGATGAATGCCAATGTTGTGATCCGCGATCCGCACATGCGGCAAGTCGAAGGGCTGACGCCTCGGCATATGACAAGTCACGCAATTCGCACCCTTGTCATGCGTTTCCACCATCGACGAATGGCAATCCACGCATGCCTGATTGCGTTGCACCACGCTCTGCATGCGTGGCGGTAGATGCGGATTGTGGCAGGTGGTGCAAGTCATGGCTTGCGACTCCTGGAAACACTCGCTCATCGCCATGCGTTGCACTTGGCTGACGAAACGGAAATCACCTCCCGCATCTTGCGCGATCCACACCGCGCGATGATCCGCAAGCGTCGCTCCGGGGTCCGGATGGGGCAGACCCAATTCGAAATCGATCATCGCATCGCCTTCCAGGTGACATCGCGCGCAGAGATCAACCTGCACGGATGGCGTCCAATCGCCTGGATAGAGCACTTTGAGGTCTTCCGGTTGGGGGCCATCGGACTCCATCAAGGCGATGTGTTCCTGCCCCGAACCATGACAAGTCGCACACCCCAAGGGTTGTGGTTCGAAGTCCCCGAGTGCATGCAAGGGATAAGTTTCAGGCGCACGTGTATCACTGTGACAAGAAAGGCACTCTCCCGTGATCGCATGACGCAAATGCCCAGCCGGCAATCCCAACTCCTGCGGCGCCGGCTCCCAACCATGCCCCGTATAGAACTCGATGGGTGCGAAGAACCAACGTTGGGATTCGCGCATCACGAAACTCATCGCCGCGACGCCCGCCCCAATCCGATAATCAACCGGACGTTTCTGCTGATAGCCCGGCCATCCCTGTGCGGGTGGATCACGGAAGGCCTCCAACATCCAAGGCGCCGGCGTCACGGATGCATCGACCGAAGTCGGTTGCATGCGATAGGCATAACCGGTTTGTTGATTCTGCAACCATCGCGGATCAGGGGCGGCTGGTTGACGCTCCAAGTCCAAAGGTCCAAGCGTGTCGGCCATGCCATGCAATTTCCACTGTTGGACGATGTCCGCATGGCAGGCGGCGCAGGCTCGATCTTCGGCGATCGGCAACTCCAGCAGGCCTTGATGGGAGCGGGCTTGGAGGGTCGCGTCGATCTCGGCGGAGGTCGGAGCACTGTCGGACGCCTGCCCCGAGGATGAAGAATCTCCCTCAGCGCCACCACAGGCACCGCTGAGGAGCAAGAGGAAGGCCCCAAGGGCTTTCCGGGGCAGGACATCCGCAAGTTTCACCGCTGGAGTCTAGCGCCATAAGGTAGGCTTCGCCGGGCGGAAAACTGCATGGAAAAAGTGGCCGCGAATCTTCCCGTGGATTGCACCAAATTCCCTCGAATTCGATTAATATGGGTTTTCCCCCTCGGAATCCTTTCAGACACATGAGCAAAAAAACCCTCCTTCGGTCCACCGCCATCCTGGCTGCTGGACTGCTTCTTTCTTCTGCTGCTACAGCACAGAACAACCACATCGTGGAAGTCGCACCCGTCGGCTTCACTTTTGAACCACAAGACATCAACGTCAACGTTGGCGATACCGTGACTTGGGTGTGGGCCGGTGGCGGCACCCACGATGTCGTTTCGGATGCCGGCGCATTCCAGTCCGCACTGGTCTCGGCTCCGAACACCTTCAGCGTCACCTTTGATGGCGCCTTCGTCGCGTCGAACCCTGTCGGTAGCGATCTTTACACCTATCACTGCACCCCGCACCGGCCCTTCGGCATGGTCGGTTCCGTTCAAGTGATGGATGCTCGTGTGCTTAGCGTCACCAACTTCGGCGCTGGCCTGTCTGGCAGCATTGATGTTTCCGGCGCGAACCCTGGGGGCACCGTGATCCTCGGCTATTCGCTCGCCGGCAACGGTCCTTTCTCGATTGCCATGGGTACGCTCTCCCTGTCGCCACCCTTCAACCAGTTGCCACCGCTCACCGCGGATGCCGCCGGTAACGCCAGCATGCCCGTGACGATTCCCGCAGGCCTCGCCGGTTCTACCGTGCACCTGCATGGCGCGGAAATGTTCGGTGGGGGTGCAGGCATCCTGACCACTCCCCTGTCCGCGACTCTCTAGAGTCCGAACCGACCCCCCCCGAAAGGTCGCACGACTTTTCAGCCCCGGTACTTCCGAAAGGAATGCCGGGGCTTTTTCGTTCTGGGCGACGTCATACCCATGCCTCAAATCTCCCTCCTTCGGTCTGTCGCCCTCCTCGCGGCCGGCCTACTGCTTTCCTCTGCCGCAACCGCGCAAAACAACCACATTGTTGAAGTCGCTCCGCTCGGATTCGTGTTCGAACCAGCCGATCTCGACATCAACGTTGGCGACACCGTGACCTGGGTTTGGGTCGGCGGTGGCACCCATGATGTGGTCTCCGACGATGGTGTTTTCCAGTCCGCATTGGTTTCGGCTCCGAACACCTTCAGCGTCACTTTCGATGGCGCCTTCCTGGCAGCCAACCCGGTGCTCGCGGATTTCTATCGCTACCACTGCACCCCGCACCGCGCCTTCGGCATGGTCGGTTCGATCCAAGTGCACCCTCAGCGCCTGTTGAGCGTGACCAACTTCACTGCGGGTCAGACCGGAAGCATTGATGTCTCCGGTTCGCAGTGGGGTCGCACCATCATCCTCGGTTACTCGCTCGCCGGCGCCGGCCCGACTTCGATCGACATGGGCACCTTGGCCTTGAGCCCGCCCTTCAACCAGCTACCGCCGCTTGTTGCAGATGCAGCCGGCAACGCCTCGATGACGGTGAACCTCCCCGCAGGTATGGCCGGCACCACGGTGCACTTGCACGGCGCGGAACTGTTCCCGCTTGGTGGTGGCATCCTGACCACGCCACTGACAACGACTCTCTAAGGCGAGTCCGTTTGTAAAGCCGCGGCATCCTGGATGGGATGCCGTGGCTTTCTTGTTTAGGCGAGCATTAGTGCGTCTGCCGGTCCAGCGGACGAATCCAGATATTCCGATACCGCACTTTGTCGCCGTGGTTCTGTAACTGGATCGGCAATGCATCGGGATGCGCATTCTGCGGTGGCACATTGCGGTGGGTGGTGGGTCCGAGCAACTCACGATCCCAATGCACGACCACGCCGTTGTGGATCACGGTGATGCGCGCTTTCTGCTCGAGCTTGCCATCCGCATCGAAGCGGGGTGCGCGGAACAGGATGTCGTAGCTTTGCCATTCGCCGGAAGGGCGACAGACGTTGACGTCGGGAGGATTCTGGCCGTAGAGGGCAGCGGCGGTGCCATCGGCATAACTGTTGTTGTTATAGGTATCGAGGACCTGCACTTCATACAGGTTCATCAGGAAGACGCCGCTGTTCCCCATGCCTTGAGAACCGCCACTGCGGTCGGCGGGAGTAGCCCACTCCACATGCAGTTGGCAATCGCCGAACTTCTGCTTGGTGATCACGCTGGCGTTGCCTGCGACCTGCATGACGCCATCGATCAGTTGCCAAGTGGGGTCTTCACCATCGTGGGTTTGCCAGGCATCCAAGGAAGTACCGTCGAACAGGATGACGGCATCGGCGGGGGCGTCGGCAGCGGTCTTGCCGGGTTTGACGACCGGCGGATAAGGGCGCTCGGGATCATGCACGCGCCAGGTCTGGCCGGGAATGAGCGGCGTATCGGTGTATCCGGGGCGCTTGGGTTCCTGCGGATCTTGGCTGAGGGCAAGCAGAAAGGTGCCGGTGGCGGCGAGTGCGAGCAGGGGCAGGGCGAGGCGGAGGTGCATGGGGTAGGAGGGCGAGCCGTTACGGATTAGACGGTTAGGAAGCTGAACAGGATCAGGAAAAGGAACATGCCGATCAGGGTGAAGAACAGCATGGGGCCGAGCACGACCGCGTTGAAGATGCAGCGCCAGGGGGAGCGACCGGTGAGGCGAACCTGCGCGAGAGTGAGGTAGATTGGGCTGTAAATCGCGAAGATCAGGGCTCCCACCCAGGAAGGTATAGGCAGGAAAACGTAGAGCAGAATCTGCGCGAACAGGAAGGACTGAAAATGCAGCGCGAAGATGAAATGATCGAAATAGATCGCGCCGAATCGGAACCAAAGGATGCGCAGGTAGAGGGCCAAGAATGGCAAGACCAGCAATAAGCCTATCGGGAGGTTGGCGACGACCTCGGCGGAGATGGCCTGCTCCATATGCTCTTCGCTCATGCGATCGAAGCGGTGCGTCCGTTCGATCAGGAGCTCGCGGATGGGAGATTGCCACCAGGAATCCTCGGATAGCCAACTTTCGCGGACTCCCTTTTCCAACGGTCCAAATTCATCGGCCTGAAGCTGAGACTGGTCTCCCGAGTTGCCGATGTTGGTGCTAAAGATTTTTTCAGGTGCAAGATGGCCTTGCAGCTTCACCACCAGGAACAGGACGATGCTCAGGAATAAATAAAGGCGCAGTGGCGCGACATAACGTGCGCGTCGGCCTTCTTGATACTCGAGGGTGAGCTGGCCTGGGCGCCGGAACAGCATCTTGAGGCTGCGCCAACTCTTGGCTTCCGCGCCGAACCAAACGGTAAAGAAGTCGGCGATCAGCGCACGAAAGGATGCGCGCAAACCCTTGGTTGCCTGCCCGCATTGGGGGCAAAACTGATGCGTCGCCACCGCGGTGCAGTTGGGGCAACGCCGCGGGCCGCTTTCAGGGTCCGGGACCAGGGGTTCCTTGGCCATGCCGCAAGCATAAGGCCTGCGGCATCAGGATGCGCGGAGCCCTGAGGACTCCGCAGGCTTCGCCTTACATGTAAGGGTTGACGCCCGCCGCGTGGTCGGTCGCGTCGTGGATGCCTTCGACTTCCGGCACCTCGTTGCGGATCGCCACTTCGACGCCCTGCTTCATCGTCATCGCCGCCGAACCGCAGCCTTGGCAGCCGCCGCCCATGGAGATGTACAGATCCTTGCCTTCGCTGGCCTGAATCTCCACCCAAC
Source organism: Planctomycetota bacterium (assembly GCA_049609225.1). Classification (GTDB taxonomy): domain Bacteria; phylum Planctomycetota; class UBA1135; order UBA1135; family UBA1135. Next base: position 17,029 of record JBMYYH010000050.1, read on the forward strand.
CGCCGTGCGAGGCGAGGCCGGGGTTGAGAGTGTCGTCGATCACCTTCTGTGCTTGGAACCGCATGAGGTCGTGCCCAGAAAGCGCAGCGATGGCACCTTCCTTCAGGACTTCGCTGCTTTGCTCAAGATAAGCGCGAATCGCGGCACCACCATTGCGGGCCACGGTGCGCCAATCCTGCGGAGTCTCCTTCATGCTGATCAGCACTTCGGTGCCGGAGATGCGCACACCTTTGAGGTCTTCGAGCGCATCAAACAAGGCAGCAGCGAGCGGCGCCCACTCAGCAGCCCAAACGGGATCGCTGAGGTAAATCGAACCGACATGCAGGCTGCGGTCGACGCGGAACAGGCAGTTGCTGGGAATGGCCTGTGGCTCGGCGGTGATGTGAATCTTCTTCTCTTCGCTCATGACGCCCTCCTTTAGGCGTGGTTGCCCCACATTGTACTGCTTCCTCCGAGCCGCCGGCGGCGCGCTCAATCTTCGGCCGGTTCTTCGAAGTGGATCAGGCACAGGGCGAACAACCGCTCCAATCCCTCGATCAACTCCGGGTGCGGCACTTCCCACTCGTCGGAGAAGTGGGTGATGATGTCCTGCACCGGCGTTTGGCCGTCACAGGCCTCCAGCAGGCCCAAATCGAGCTGTTCGATATCGTGCGTGCTGCCGCGCGCCATCACCCGCGTGCTGACGGATTCCCCTTGCGCATCGGAAACCACCTCGGCGCTGAAACCCTCAAAAGCGTGTGGAATCAGGCCGCCACGCAGCGGATCGGGAAAGCTGCGTTTCTGGAACAAGCGCTCGCCGAGCACTAACAAATCAAGTTCGGCGCGCAGGAAACTCCAGGCGGCTTCGCGCGGAGTTTCAACAATGGGCTCTCCCTTGATGTTGAAGGAAGTGTTGAGCACCATCGGAATCTCGGTTCGTTCGGCGAAGCGGGAAATCAGATCGTGATACCGCGGATGCGCATCCTGTTCCAAGGTCTGGATCCGTGCCGTGCCATCGACATGGACGACGGCTGGAATCTTGCCACGCTTTTCCGTCTTCACGGGAACCGTGAGGGACATGTAGGGCGAAGGGGTCACGCCGTCGAACCAATCCTTTGCTTGTTCTGCCAGTACGGTCGGCGCGAACGGACGGAATGCCTCCCGCTTCTTGATCGCGAGGTTGATGCGCTCGATGTTCTTCGCATCCCTCGGATCCGCGAGGATCGAACGATTGCCGAGCGCGCGGGGTCCGAACTCCGATCGATCACTGCACCATGCGACGACTTGATTATCCGCCAGCGCATCCGCGACGACTTCCAATAGGTCATCCTGCCCCAAGTCCGCTTCTTCCAACCATGCGCCGTACTCCTGCAGTGCATCGCTGATCTCCGCTGCACCCATCTCCCGGCCTCCGTAGGGAGAAAGGGGAGTGCGCGGTACTGCTTTGTCCGACGTCTTGCCCTGCAGATGCGCCAATCCAAAAAACGCACATCCAACCGCCAGGCCCTGATCGCCCGGATACGGCGGAATGAACACCTCTTCGAATCCAGCTTCTCGGTGGATCCGCCCATTCAAGGTACTGTTCAGCGCGACGCCACCCGCAAAAGCCAAATGCTTGGCTCCCGTGGCCTCCCTCTGACGCTTCAGGAACTCCAAGGTGATGTCCTCGAGGTCCTTTTGGGTGTCGTCTGCCAAGCGCGCGTACTTCGGACGATTCGTTTCCTCACTCCAAGCATTCGGCGCCGGTTCCTTGCGAATCCGCTCCCAATCTACCTGCAGATTCTCCAGTGGGCCCTGCATCACAGGGCGACGCGTGCCGCCTTGATCCCAATGCTCCGCCCACGGCGCCAAGCCCATGACCTTGCCGCAGGTATTCCAATCGCCGAACACATGACTGGCCACACGCGAATAAACCGCCCCAAGGGATTCCATGTTCTCGAAGCCATAGTTGTGCAACAGGATCGGCGAACGTTCCGCGATCCACCGCTTGCACTGACGCTTCAACTCCAATCCTCGGAAGGTGAACACGCTTTCGCCTTCACGCCATCCGAAACTCGCGTGCTCCGATTCACCAGCTTCCACACCTGCCGGCACCGAAACGAATCCATCCGCTTCAGCTAGATCCAACTCACTGCGATAACCCTCACCCGGCAGACGCATCTCATGCAGGGTCGAACCCATGCCATCCATGATCACGATCAGGCCTTCGTCGAACGGTGTCATCGGCATGACCGACCACGCATGTGCGAGGTGGTGCGACAACTCCAACCGCGGTACACCCGGCAGCAGGTTGAACGGCGAGACATAGGATTCGCGATAGCTATACAGCGCCGTATCCCAAGCCACCGTCTCATGAAAACGATCGATCCGGAACAGGTGGTTGTTCGCCACCACCAAAGCCAGATCCTCACGCGTGGCACCCACGCTATCCAAAGCATGCTCGACCAACTCCGCGACATCGCCGCCATCATGTTTCTTGCGCGTGAGCCGTTCCTTCTCACCAAGGAACAACACCTTGCCCTCGCCATCCAGCAGACAAGCTGCGGCGGAGTGCGTGTACTGATTGAGTCCGAGGATGAGGCCCTGTGCCATTGGCGGCATATCCTACAGTAGTAGCGTGCACGGACCCGCCCGCTTCCTCGGACGCCATCTGGCCACCTTTCTGTCGCAGCCGAAACGCAACTACGAGCGTTTCACCCTGCAGGATGCCACGATGTTGCGTGATGCCCTTCGGCCGGGCGATGTCCTGCTGGTGGAGGGCGAGACGCGGATGAGCACAGCGATCCAGTACCTCACCCAATCCACCTGGTCGCACGCGGCCTTCTATGCCGGTCCGGTTTATCAGGAACCGACCGAGCCGGAACCGCGCGTCTTGATCGAGGCGGAGTTGGTGGAGGGAGTGGTGGCCACACCGTTGTCGAAATACGTCGACCACAACGTGCGCATCTGTCGGCCGATCGGGCTTACGGAGGAGCATCGGGATTCCGTCGTGCAATACATGGTCGACAAGATCGGGTTGAAGTACGACCTCAAGAACATCTTCGACCTGATGCGTTATCTCTTGCCCACGCCGCCAGTGCCGCGGCGGATGCGTCGGAAGTTGCTGGCCTTTGGTAGTGGGGAACCGACCAAGGCGATCTGTTCCTCGCTTATCGTGGAAGCTTTCCAGGCGGTGGACTATCCCATCCTTCCGCTCTACGACGACGAGAGCCTGCGCAAGAAACACCCCACGCATTTCGTCCCACGCGACTTCGACCTATCGCCTTACTTCAAGGTCGTGAAACCGACGGTGGAGACCGGCTTCGATTATCGAGACTTGACCTGGTCGGTCGAGTCTAAGGAGTGATGCGGATCACTTCCCGATTCGAAATCCAAACTCCACCAGCACCCTGCGCGACGAAGAACACGCCTAGATCCCGATCCAGCAG
>JBMYYH010000051.1:0-20338 GCA_049609225.1 Planctomycetota bacterium
GTTCTGCTAGATTTTTTTGAGGTAAATTTGGGCAAAATCCGCGAGCATCTCGGTGCCCCCTTTGGAGCGAACGCACAAGCCTTGAAGCCTGTGAACTCCCGTACTCCGCACCTTCTCCACAATTCACCCACAAAGCATCCGCACCACACGCGCACTATAGTTCTCAATTGGCTGCCCATGCAGCCTGGGCTAAATCCGCAAATCCTTGGAACCTCAGCGGTTACCGCCGTACAGAGGTAACATAGCCCAACCGAAGACCCATGACCTTCGCCCCCCTACGCACCGAACAAATCGCAAGCTTCGCCAGCCGGCTGAAGGCTTTTGCGGAAGAAGTCGGTCATGAGCGCCTCCTCGAATTCAGCGAGCGTCTCGGTGAATTGAACACCCGCGAACGCGATCGTCTCTCGACCGAGTTGATGGGCTACTACGCCGATCATCAATCCAACGAGGCTTTTGCACTGCTCTACGAGTTGAACCAGGAAGGAGTCCTGCGCCTGATCTACCACCACCTGCGCCGCAGTTTCTTTGCGGTCGATGCACACGACATCTTGCAGGAGGTCTTCTTCAACATCTACCGCTACCCCAAGAACTTCGACAGCACCAAGCCGTCGGCGTTCCGCAACTGGACTCATTCCATCGTGCGGAACACCACCTTGAAGCACAGTCGCAAGGCACAGCGGAACCACGTCTTGTCGCTCACCGGTCCAGACCGCGAGCGCGAGACCGATCTTCCGAACCTCGAGCCCGAGGATCTGAATGGTCGCACTCCACTGCAGGAGACCCAGCAGCGCGAAACCAACGATGAGTTGATTGGCGCCTGGATGCTCTACCTGCACTTCTACCAGGAAGCCTATCGTTGTCTCACTCCGCGTGAGAAGCGCGCTCTCTACCTGGTCGAGGTCGATGAACTTCCTTACAAGGAAGCCGCGGCCAAGCTCGATGTTCGCGTCGAGAACCTGAAGATGCGGATCTTCCGCGCACGTCGCAAGATCTTCACCATCATGAAGCGCAAGTTCGCGGCCGGTGAGACCGCGTACGACAACCAGAAGAACAACACCGGCGCCGACGCCGGCCGGGTGGATGCGGCACAGAGCCGTATGTCTGCACCGGCTCCGGCAGTCGAGAATGCGGCGCCGAAGCGTTCGAGCTTCACTAGCCTGAAGCCAAAGGCAGCATCGGAAATGGAGGGAGGCGCATGAGCTTCCATCAGCCAGAGTCCGATCACACGGCCTATGCTGGCTTCCACGATGCGATTCGCAACGTGCAGTCCTCGCCGCGCCTCATCTGCGCCGGCTTCCAGCGCGAATTGAGCGCGCTGCTTGATGGCGAAGTGCCTGAGCGTCATGCACGCCGCACACTCGCCCACCTCGAAGCCTGTACCGATTGCGCGGAGTTCTTCCATGCGATTCGCCTGCAGGCCCTGGCACACCGCGACATGGCCGTACCCGGCTCGCTGTCGCGTCGCTTGCGCCGCCTTCCTGGCAACGACATGTTCAAGGGTCTCACCGACTCCGAGATCATTCGTCGTCTTGCCAGCACTCTCTATGAACTCGGCAAGGCATATGCCCTGGCCGGTACCGATGGGGAGTACCTGATGCGGATCGCTGAAGAGCCGGTCAAGATCGATTCCTTCGAACAAGGTGAGGCCGCTGAGGTCGCATCCATGGCCGAAGAGAGTGGTGCTTGCACTTCACGCTTCGCACACCTGGTCGGCGAGTCTGCCGATCACCTCGAGAAGGCCCGCGGGTTCCTCGAGGAAGCCATGCGTTTAAAGCCTCGGTTTGCCGAAGCGCGCATCTATCTCGGTTTCGTCTACCAAGCCGAGGAAAACCCAGAGAAGGCAGAGGCCGAATTCCTCGAGGTGTTCCTGAACACCGACCGTCTTCTGAACCGTGCTCATGCTGCCATTCAACTCGGCATGATTCACGACCGCGCTGAGAACCACCAGCGCGCCATTCGCTACTACCGTTGGGTCGTGGCAAGTGGGTTGTTGGAGCATCAGCCGGAATTCGCTTTTGTGCTCTACAACATTGCGGTCGAGCATCTTTCGCTCGACCAACCACAGAAAGCCCTTCCTCTCCTTGGGCTGATTCGAAATGACTACGACGACCTCTGGCCGATGGTGGTCGAGTGGCTTCAGGGCTCTCCTGAACTTCTCGCGACCCTCCAGTCCGACCAGACCTGTCGCGTCCACCTGGAGAAACTCGAGCCGGCGTTCTTCGCCGCATAACGGAACCATGAACTTTAGGACTTCCATGAACCAGAGACTCAAGCCGGTGCTGCTCACCGTGCTTCTGGGGGGCCTGTCCATCCTCGCCCTCGATGCCCAGAGTCCTGGCGAAAGCAATCCACACTCCGGAGAACACGGCGACAACCCAGTCGTTGGCAGCTTGCCTGTGGAGGTCTCACCAGACCTCGACATGATGTTCATTGATGCCGGTCGTGCGAACTTCCCGTACAACGATGCGATGCTCGGCTTCATTGGCGATGCAGACCTAGACGGAGATATCCTCACTGCAGGAGGCGTACCCACAGGCCAGATCAACCGTGGCTCAAACTTTGATGTCTTCGGCATCTCGCACAGTGGCTACGTAGTCTTCCCTCGGGAAGATGGGCGCCTGGAAAGCATTACTTCCAAGCTTTGGTTGCCCGATGAGTTCCTCGGCGGACACATCGTGATGAACTCGAACGTCGGCAGCCTTGATACGGTCATCGACGAGAGCTTGACCCGCATGCCATTGCGCATGCTGTGCAACTCCATCTCGCCTGTGGTCGATGCCTGGATCATCGCAACGCCGGATCGCGATTCGACTGCCGCGCCGATTTCGGTGCACGTGGTCATTGTCGGTGAAATCGTCACCGTCACTTACCTGCCGTAAGGAATGGAACCGAACATCGTGGTTCCTCAAGGGGACCTCGGGGGCATCGCCCCCGAGGTCCTTCTTCATTCACTGGCGCGCAAGGAACTGCGTCAGAGTTGTAGACCAATCATCGTTGGGCATCACCGAGCCCTGACCAACGTCGCTTCGTCGATGGACATCGACATCGAGTTGGTCTCGGTCGCGCAGGCGTCGGAGGGATTCGCGATGCCAGTCGATGGACCTGTGCCGGTGTTGGAGTTGGAGGCTGCAGTCCCCAATGATCCACCAGGGCGTGCTTCGGCAGCATTCGGAATGGCGAGTGTGGAAGCGGTCCTGCGCGGTGCGAGCCTGTGCCTCGAAGGCACGGCGCATGCGATGGCAACTCCACCCATCCATAAGGAGAGCGTGCACCTTGCAGGCTATCCCTTTGAAGGGCAGACCCAGATGTTGGGCGAGGCCTGTCGCTCGCGTCGCTACGGCATGCTTGCTTGTGGCGGTTCCTTGCGCGTGTTGGTGGCCACTCGGCACATGGCATTGCGGGAAGCACTGCAGAAGTTGGATCCGCAATTCGTCGCGAAGCAGATCCGTCTCGCGCACGAGGCCGCTCGCAATACTTTGGGTATCGCAGAGCCTCGCATCGCATTGGCGGGATTGAATCCGCATGCGGGCGAAGGTGGAGCCTTTGGCGATGAAGAAACGCGCATCCTGCAGCCTGCAATCGAGATGGCCAAGGAGCAGTGGGGCTTTGAGACCTGCGGCCCGGAAGTCCCTGATGTGGTGTTCTCGCAAGGAACGCGTGGTGAGTGGGATATCATCGTCGCGCTCTATCACGATCAGGCTTTCCTGCCCCTGAAGATGCTGCCACGCGAAACTGCATACACGGTGTTCGTCGGTGGAGATGTGCGTCGGACCAGTCCAATGCATGGTGCTGCCTACGACATCGCGCGTACCGGCAAAGCCGATCCCGAACCTTTCGCATTCGCATTGGAGCGTGCGATCGAGTTGGGTGCACGCCATCAGCCGGCTTGATCGAAAGCCAATACGAAGAAACGCCTCTCGTCTTGCGACGAGAGGCGTTTCCTTTTGGAACCGTGGAAGGATCTACATGCGGTTCAGGTAGCGATCGACCTCCCATGGGTGGACCATCGCGATGTACTCCTGCCACTCGGTGCGCTTGGCGTGCACGAACTGCGTGAGGGCGTGTTCCCCAAGGGCATCCTTGATGACAGCATCCTTCTCCAGCATGTTGACGGCGTCGCCGAGGTTCGCGGGCAGACTCTTGATCTTGAGACGTGCACGCTCGCGCTGGCTCATGGTGTAGACGTTGCCAGTGACAGGCTTCGGTGGCTCGGTCTTGTTCTTGACGCCATCGAGTCCGGCAGCCAACATCACTGCGAATGCCAGGTAAGGGTTGCAGCTCGGATCGGGCATGCGCAGTTCACAACGCGTGCCGACACCGCGACGGGCGGGAACGCGGATCAATGGCGAACGGTTGCGCATCGACCAAGCGAGGTGGGTCGGGGCCTCATAGCCCGGCACCAGACGCTTGTAGGAGTTCACCGTCGGGTTGGTGACGGCGCACAGTGCGCGACCATGCTCCAACAGACCCCCGACGTAGTGGCGCATCAGGTCAGAGATGCCATCGTTCTCGCCACCTTCCTCGAAGAAGGCGTTCTTGCCATTCGAGAACAGGGACATGTGCACGTGCATGCCGCTACCGTTCTCGCCGAAGATCGGCTTCGGCATGAAGGTGGCGTGCAGACCCATGTCGCGTGCGATCTTGCGAACCACGAAACGGAACACCGACAGGCGGTCGGCGGTCTCGAGTGCACTGCCGTACTTGAAGTCGATCTCGTGCTGACCCGCGGCGACTTCATGGTGCGCAGCTTCGATCTCGAAACCGAGGTGCTCCAAGGCGATCACGATCTCGCGACGGCACTTCTCACCGAGGTCGGTGGGGGCGAGGTCGAAGTAGCCGGCGGAATCATGGGTGTCGGTGGTGGCACTGCCATCGGCGCGACGCTGGAACAGGAAGAACTCCGCTTCCGGGCCGGCGTTCATCTCGAAACCGAGCTCGGCGGCTTCGGCGCAGACTTTCTTCAAGATGCCGCGTGGGCAACCGGCGAAGGGCACGCCATCGGGAAGCACATAGACATCACAGATGATGTGTGCGACCAGGCCGTGGTTGGTGTGCGACTGACCTTCACTGGGCCATGGATCCACGCGGTAGGTGGAGTAGTCCGGACGCAGCAGCATGTCCGACTCCTCGATGCGGGTGAACCCTTCGATGGAAGAACCATCGAACATGATTTCGCCATCGAGAGCCTTCTCGAACTGGCTGGCCGGAACCTCGACGTTCTTGTTGGTACCGGCGATATCGGTGAACTGCAGACGCAGGAACCGAACGTTGTACTTCTGCATGTGCGCGAGAATGTGATCACGACCCATGTTTGGGGTGATTTCGTAGCAAGCCTCGCGGGCGTTTGCGGCTTCATCCATCGTCAAGGTAGTCATGGTGGGTCCCGTAAAGGTGGTTTGGGGTGTTGGGAACGCTGGAAGAATACCGGTTCCACAGGAATGCGCCGATAGAAATGCAAAAAATGCAAGAATACGACATCAATTCAGCGAAAACGAGCCATTTGAAGGCCCCCCTGCAAGCTTGCCCCGCAATTTTCGCATTTCCGAGGGAATAACACTTTAATAACTACTTAAAAGTAGAAAAATCCAGAAATAGGCGTTCCACCAAAAAAACGGGAGCTATCATAAGCCTCACCCGTCAAAGGGACCACCCATGGAAAGATTCGGAGTCGTCGGAATTACCCATCACCGGGCATCTGCGAGCGAAATCGGCCAGTTTTCAACCGAGCCGACTAGCCTGGAAGAGCTCCGTGTTGCCTTGGGCGTGGACGAAATCGTGCACTTGCGGACCTGCAACCGGGTGGAAACGTATTGGGTCAGCCATGCGATGCAGGCTCCCGATAAGATTCTGAGCGCATTTGGCGCTTGGTTCGCTGAGCAGGCCGGCCCGGGTTTCAACGCATCTGAGATTAAAGATCTGGCCAACTCCGCTGGATTTGCACTCTCCGGCAATGCCACCCACCGTCACCTCAACGCGATGTTGTGTGGCCTCGATAGCAAGGTCCTGGGAGATGAACAGATTGTCGGTCAGTTCCGCGAAGCCGTGCAGCATGCCCGCGACCAAGGTGCCTGCGAGCAGTGGCTCGGCATGTTGGCCGATGAGGCGCTGAAGCTTTCGCGTCGGATTCGTAAGCAGGTCGATTATTCGCGCCTGCCCACTTCCGTCTCGGAAGTCGCTGCAGACATCCTGCGCAAACGCCTTCATGGAGAAGGCGGGCGCATCGTGTTGGTCGGTAGTGGCGAGATGACCCGCGACTTGGCGTCGCGTATTGCCGGTTGGAATAAGATTGCTCTGCACTTCGTGAATCGCACCGTCGCTACTGCAGAAGCACTCGGCCGGGAGCACGGCGGAACTTGGCAATCCCTCGAGGATTTCCAGAACAACCCGCTCGACTTCGATCACCTAGTCACAGCAACCGCAGCTCCGGATTTCATTCTGGATGCCGCATTGATGCAGAGGCTTCCAGAACAAAGCGAGGAGCGTTTGATCCTCGACCTCGGCGTCCCGGCGGATTCCGATCCTGCGATTGCCGCATTACATGGTTTCCAGCGATTGGATGTCCTGGAAGTCGGCGCGCGTGCCGAAGCCAACGAAGAAGTTGCGCAGTCCTTGCGCCGCCGCGTGCGTCCGATGCTGCGCGAAGGTGGGCTGCACTTCCGCGAGAAGATTTTCCGTCGCCACCTCAGCCCGATCGCCAACAAGTTGCGTTCGTCGGTCGAAGAGCGTGCCCGGAATGAGGCTGCGCGTTGGGCCAAAACACGTCTCTCACACCTCGCGCCGGAAGACCTCGCCTTGTTCGAGCAGTTTGCTCTACGCCTTGCTGATCAGACGGTTCAGGTTCCACTCGTGGCTTTGCGCAAGACCTTGCGTGAGATGCCGATGGGGGAACTGCTTCTAAAGCGTATGCGCACCGAAGGGCGTCGCGCCGCTGCCGAGACCCGCGAGGAATCTGAGATCCTCCGCGTGGAAGTGGATTACGAGGAGTCCTAAAAATGGATACGTTGCGTCTAGCTACGCGTGGAAGCGACTTAGCGACCACGCAGTCCGGATGGGTTGCCGACCGGGTTCAGGAAGCCACGGGATTTGCTTCCCAGCTTGAGATCGTGAAGACCATCGGCGATCAGCGTACCGACGTACGCTTGGCCGACGTCGGCTCGATCGGCCTGTTCACCAAGGAAGTTCAAGATGCGGTCCTGGAGGGCCGCGCCGACTACGCGGTGCACTCCTTGAAGGATCTTCCCGCATCGCAGACACCGGGCTTGGTGTTGGCGGCGGTTCCCGTGCGCGAAGAAACGCGCGATTGGTTGGTGATCCGCCCCGATGCAGTGGATGCTGACCGGGAAGGCCCACTGCCCTTGAAGAACGGTGCCATCGTCGGCACCTCCGCCGCCCGACGCCTTGCATTCCTGCGCCACTTCGTGCCGGATTGCGAAGATCGTCTGCTGCGCGGCAATGTTCCCACGCGCCTGCAGAAACTGGCCGATGGGGAATACGATGCCATCCTGCTCGCTGGAGCTGGATTGCGTCGTCTCGACCTGGACCTCACGGCCTTCCATGTCGAGAAACTCGATCCGTGGGTTTGGCCTGGGGCTCCCGGCCAAGGTGCGCTTGCTCTCGAATGTCGAGAGGATGATGTGCGCACGCGCGATCTGCTCGCGAAGATCCACAATCCCGCCGGGGCCGAGAGTGTAGAAGTCGAACGGTCGCTGCTCCGTGCACTCGGTGGCGGCTGCGGCTTGCCACTAGGCGCTACTGCGTCTCGGGAGGATGCAGAACTGCGCCTCGTGGCCGCGCTCGGCCCGACGGATCCCGAAGGCAACCTTCCGGAACCTACGCCAGGAGTTGCCATGTCGCTCACCTGTGTGGAAATGCGCGGCCCTGAAATCGATGGATTGGTGGAAGCCGCCTTCCAGGCCCTTTGTCGGCCTGAGGAGGTGTGACAGTGACCACGCGCACCATCTGGTTCGGGCGAGCCGCGGACGCATGCTCGAAGTGGATCGCCGCGGCGATGGAATCAGGTTGGCATGCGAAGTGCCTGCCCTTGCTGGACCTGCGCGAGGTTCCACTCGGAGACGAGGACCGCGCCACCTTGCTGTCGCTCGGTTCCGATGACTGCCTGTTCCTGACCAGCCCAGCCGCAATCAGTTTTCTCCTCCACAGCTTTCGGGAGGTGGGGCAGTTGCCGGATTGCAAGTATGGAGTGATCGGTCCGGGATCGGCGCGTCGCCTACAACGCGGTACCGAAGATGTGCCGGGTCGCGAACCGGATTACGTCTCGTCGAAACGGCGAGGCAGTTCTTTGGCCTCCGAGTTCCTGTCCCATCCCGTGAATGGGCGCACGGTCTTCTACGGCGCCGAACGTCCGCGCCCGGAGTTGCGTCTTGGATTAGAGGCTGCCGGCCGACGCCTGGAAAGCATCGTCGCGTATCGCAATCACATCCTGGATGGGCCAAGCCCCACTCCAGGTCAGCCGATTTTGCTCTTCTCGCCTAGCGGTGCAGAAAGCCTTGCCCTGCGCGTCGACCGACGCGATGTGCACCCGGTCCTAGCGATCGGCCCGACGACCGAACTTGCAGCGAATGTCCTGCAGTTCCCCGTGCTTGGGCAACTTGCCCAGCCCACACCGACATCCCTCGCGGAGTTCTTGAGCCATGCGTGAACATGCCCTCGACTTGATCCACCGACCCCGACGTCTGCGTCGCAATGCGAATCTGCGCGAAATGCTGGCGGAAGGTGAACTGCGCACGCGGCAGTTGGTGCAAGGGCATTTCGTGGTACCGGGAACCGATCGCGAAGAAGCGGTCGCGAGTCTGCCGGGCATTGCACGTTTAAGCGCCGACCGCCTGGTCGCAGCAGCCGAGCGGGATCTGGATAACGGCGTGCGTTCGGTGATGTTGTTCGGCGTTCCGGAACACAAGGATGGCGATGCGACTGCGGCCTTGGATCCGGAAGGTGAAGTCCCGAATGCAGTGCGTCTGTTGAAGACCGCATTCGGCGATGACCTCAGCGTCATGGTCGACGTCTGCCTGTGCCCTTACACCGACCACGGCCATTGCGGTTTCGTCGAAGGGGAAGAGGTGGTGAATGACCGCAGTGTGACGGCATTGGCACGCATGGCCGGGGTCCTTGCTGAAGCCGGCGCCGACTTCGTTTGCCCTTCCGACATGATGGATGGGCGCATTGGCGTCATCCGCCACACGCTGGATACCGCCGGCTTTGAGAACACCGGCATCCTCGCTTATTCGGCCAAGTACGCGAGTGCTTTCTACGGTCCCTTCCGCGAGGCCGCCGGTTCTTCGCCTGGTTTCGGCGACCGCAAGAGTTATCAGATGGATTACCGCAATGCCCGCGAGGCGCTGCGGGAGGTCCAGCTCGATCTGGAAGAGGGCGCCGATATGGTCATGGTCAAACCGGCCCTCGCCTACCTCGACATCCTCCGCTCCGTGGCCGAGGTCTCGAGCGTACCTGTCGTGGCCTACAACGTTTCCGGCGAATACGCGATGGTCCAGTTGGCCGTGCGTGAAGGCTTGGCGGAGGAGTCTAAAATGGTGCCTGAGGTCCTCGGCAGCATGGCCCGTGCCGGCGCCGATCTGGTGGTCACCTACCACGCGAGTCGTGTCGCGGAACAGGGATGGTTGTCATGAACACAGAATTCCCATTCGAGACTTCGGCAGCGCTGTTCGATCGCGCTAATGAAGTGATGCCCGGTGGCGTAAGCTCGCCGGTTCGCGCCTTCCGTTCCGTCGGCGGGCAACCCTTGTTCTTCGAGTCGGCTTCCGGTTGCCGCGTGCATACCGCCGACAACGAAGACTACCTCGACTTCATCGGTTCCTGGGGACCGTTGATTCTTGGACATGCACCTGCTCCCGTGGTTACTGCGGTACAGGAAGCTGCGGCCAAGGGTACGAGTTTCGGCGCGCCTTGCCTTTCCGAGACGGAGTTGGCCGAACGCATCTGTCGTTTGTCGCCCGTGGTGGAGAAGGTGCGCTTCGTGAACTCCGGAACCGAAGCCACGATGTCGGCACTGCGCCTTGCACGTGCGATCACTGGCAAGGATGGTTTCGTGAAGTTCGACGGCTGCTATCACGGTCATGCGGATAGCTTCCTGGTGAAAGCAGGTTCTGGCCTCGCGACTTTCGGCGAGAGTTCGTCGATGGGGGTGCCCGCTGCCGTCGCCGCCGACACCGGCGTGTTGCCGCTGAATGACATTGATGCACTGCGCGCATGGTTCGCCGCTAATGGTGAACAGACCGCTGCGGTGTTCGTCGAAGGCATCCCGGCCAACTGCGGACTGTTGCCGCAGACCAAGGAATGGTGGGAAGTGCTGCGCGGGATCACGCGCGAGTACGGAACCTTCTTGGTGGTCGATGAAGTCATCACTGGCTTCCGCATCGCGCCGGGTGGATTCTGCGAGTACGCAGGCATCGAGGCCGACATCGTCACCTATGGCAAGGTCATCGGCGGGGGATTGCCGGTGGGTGCTTATGGTGGTTCGCAGAAGGTGATGGATTACGTCAGCCCGGAAGGCGGCGTGTATCAGGCAGGCACTTTGAGCGGCAACCCCTTGGGTATGGCTGCTGGCCTGGCTGCGCTCGACACCCTGGAGCAACAAGATGGTTGGAACAAGCTCGAGCAGCTTGGCCAAGAATGGGAAGCGCGGATTGCACCCTTAGTCGCACGGGAAAACGAAGCGGGTGCACCGCTGGCCTTCGTGCGTCACGGTTCCTTGTTCTGGCTCTGCTTTGGTGCCACCGAAAGCCCGCGTGCCTTTGCCGACATTCCCGCAGAAGGCGCCGAGCGTTATGCGCGCTTCTTCCACGCGTTGTTGGAACGCAAGGTGCTCGTCGCACCCTCCGCTTACGAGGTCGGGTTCCTGAGCCTTGCCATGACGACGGCTGACCTCGATGAGGCCGCCGCCGCCTTTGATGCCGCACTGATTCAAAGCCGATGAACGACAAGATCCTCCTTCGTGCCCTGCGTGGGCAAGACGTCGAGCGCACTCCGATGTGGTTGATGCGTCAAGCCGGTCGCGTGTTGCCGGAGTACCGTGCGCTCAAGGCGGAGCATGGTTTCGTCAAGATGGCGAGTACGCCGGAGTTGGCAGCGGAAGTGACCTTGCAGCCGATCCGTCGTTTCGGTTGGGATGGCGCGATCCTCTTCGCCGACATCCTCACACCCCTGATGCCGCTCGACTTCGGCATCGACTTCAAGCCAGGCCCGGTGTTCGAGAAACCGTTGCAAGGTCCAGAAGACCTGCACCGCGTGAAGCCGGTCGACGGCGATGGCCTTGCGCATGTCGCCGAAGCGATTCGCTTGGTGCGCGCGGAACTGCCGCCGGAATGCACGATGCTCGGTTTTGCCGGCGCACCGTTCACCATGGCTTCGTATCTTCTGGATGGCGGTGGAAGTCGCGAACATGCGCGTCTCCGCGCTGCCGTCTACCGCGCCGATGGTTTCTTCGACGACCTGCTCATGCGCTTGGCCGACATGACCATCTCGTACATGCAGATGCAGATCGATGCCGGCGCCGAAGCGGTGCAGCTGTTCGATACCTGGGCCGGTCTGCTCGATGAGCGCACCTACCGCAAGCATGCCTTGCCCGCAGTGCAGCACATCTTCAAGGCACTGAAGGGGCAAGTGCCTCTGCTCTACCTCATCAAGGATGGCGCGCACCTGCTCGAGGTGATGGCCGAGTCCGGATGTGATGGCGTGAGTCTTGATTGGCGCATGCCCTTCGCGACGGCACGGGAGAAGCTCGGGGATATGCCCGTGCAAGGCAACCTCGATCCGGGCACGCTGTTGGGCGATGCTTCGGTGGTCGAAGAAGCCGCACGCGCCATCCTGGATGCCAACGCCGGACGTCGCGGCCATGTCTTCAACCTCGGTCATGGACTGCTGCCGCAGACCCCGATCGAAAACCTGCAGGTCTTGAAGGACACCGTCCATGGATACGCCCTCCAGCCCCAGTGAGCTGCCGCAGGAGCTGGTCAAGAAGTACGACCGCCCTGGCCCGCGCTACACCTCGTACCCGACCGCTCCGGTCTGGAGTGAGGCATTCGGGCAGGAGCAATGGTTCGCTGCACTCGCGGAAGCCGACAGTCATCCGGACGAACCGCTTGCGATCTACGTCCACCTGCCGTTCTGCGTGAAGCGTTGTTTGTTCTGCGCCTGCAATGTGGTGATCTCCAAGCGCGACGACGTGCTCGAGGCCTACCTCGATCGCCTCTTCCGTGAGATCGATGCCGTCGCCGAGCGGATGCCCAACCGACGCAAGGTCAGTGGCATGCATTGGGGTGGTGGAACGCCCACGCACCTGCCGTCCGCCGACATCGAGCGCCTGTTCCAGAAGATCGCCACCACCTTCGACATCCTGCCCGATGCCGAGTTGTCGATCGAAGTGCATCCACCGGTCACCACCGATGAACAGCTCGAGACTTTGGCGCGGCTCGGCTTCAAGCGCATGAGCCTTGGAGTGCAGGATCTCGACCCTGAAGTTCAGGAGTTGATCAACCGCCACCAGTCTCTGGAACAGACCGAGCATGTGCTGCTGAAGGCGCGTGAACTCGGTTTCGATAGCGTCAACTTCGATCTGATCTACGGTTTGCCTGGCCAGACCATGGAGACGTGGAACTACACCCTCGATCAGGTCGTGCGCCTCAAGCCGGATCGCTTGGCGATCTA
Source organism: Planctomycetota bacterium (assembly GCA_049609225.1). GTDB lineage: Bacteria > Planctomycetota > UBA1135 > UBA1135 > UBA1135. Next base: position 12,682 of record JBMYYH010000051.1, read on the forward strand.
CAGCTATGCGCATGTGCCCTGGTTGCATCCACATCAGGAACGGATGCCGAAGGAGCGTCTGCCCGAGCCGGAGCTCAAGATCGAACTCCTTCGCACTTCCGCCCGACGCCTGCCCGAAGAAGCGGGTTATGTCGAGATCGGCTTCGACCACTTCGCGCTTCCGGGCGATGAGATGGCCAAGGCTGTGGAGGAGCATCGTCTGTATCGCAACTTCATGGGCTACACCGTGAAGCCGGCGAGCGACTACGTCGGTTTCGGCATGACTGCCATCAGTGAAGTCGGCCATGCCTTCGCGCAGAATCACAGCAAGCTCAACCGCTGGAATGATGCGATCGACGCCGGCCATTGTGGCGTGCATAAAGGCCATGCCCTCGATAAGGACGATCAAGTTCGCAAGATCATCATCGAGCGCCTGATGTGCAACCAACGCATTGCCTTCGCCGAAGTCGAAGGGCTTTCAGGCCAGAGTATGGCGGAACAGTTCCCGGAGGCATGGCATGCCTTGGAGGACATGGAAGCCGATGGCCTGGTCGAACGTAGTGCAGAAGAACTGGTCGTGACCGACCTCGGGCGTCATTTCCTGCGCAACGTGTGCATGCTGTTCGATCGGTACCTCGAGGAACAGGTCAAAGAAGGTCGTTACTCGCAAACCGTCTGATCGATGAAACGCGTCGGTGTACTGCTTCTGCAGATGGGTGGCCCACGTTCCCTCGAGGAAGTGGAGCCCTACATTCAGACCTTGTTCGCCGACCCGAACCTCGTGCGTCTGCCGGCGCCGATCTCCTGGTTCCGTGGGCCGTTGTCGCGCCTGGTCGCCAAGCGCCGCGCTCCGGAAGTGCGCGAGCAATACGCCAAGATCGGCGGAGGTTCCCCGAACAACGACACCACGATCGCTCAGGCTGCAGCTCTGGCGGAAGCCCTTCGCGACGATGGCGACTTTCGCTGTTACGCCGCCATGGCCTATACGCCGCCGACCATCCTGGAGGCGATGCAGCAGGGCCAAGAAGACGGCGTGACGGATTGGATCGCCCTGTCGATGTTCCCGCAGTTCAGCACTGCGAGCACCGGTGCCAGTTTCGCCGACCTTGAGAAGGCTTGCGCAGAAGTGGGCGTTGCCTCCTCCAGCGTGACGCGCATCTCCCGATGGGGTGGCCGCGAAGATTACCTGGATGCGATCGCCGCCATGACCTTGGCAACCTTGGAAGAGGCGAAAGCGGCGCATCCCATGAAGCCGCATCTGGTCCTGTCGGCGCATGGTCTTCCCGTCAGCTATGTGAAGTCGGGAGATCCATATGTCGAGGAAGTGGAAGAAAGCGTGGCGGGTTTGCGCGCGCGTCTACCACAGGATCAACAGACGACCTTGGCATATCAATCGCGCGCCACCCCGGTGAAGTGGGTCGAGCCCGCGACGATCGATACCTTGAAGCGCCTCGGCCAGGAAGGGGAGAAGAACCTGGTGGTGTTGCCCCTTTCCTTCGTTAACGATCACATCGAGACCTTGTTCGAGATCGACATGATGTTGCGCGATGATGCGATCGCTGCCGGCGTCGAACATTACACACGCGTACCGGTGTTCAATGTCGACGCGCGCTTGACCGCGATCCTGCGGTCATTGGTATTGGAGGAAGGCGGTTTGCCTTCCAAGGAGTCCTGAACATGACCGGTGTCCTGGTTCTCGGTGGTGGCCTCGCCGGATTAGGCGTAGCCTCCTTTCTTCATCGGGATGGATTGCAGGTGCAAGTGCATGAACAAGGTGCACTTCCCGGCGGCAAGGTCCAGACGGTACGAGAAGATGGCTACGTCGTAGAACTCGGCCCACTCGGTTGGCTCGACAAGGAAGCTGCGGTGCATGATTTCGTTGCGGGCTTGAAGCTCAACCCCTTGCCCGCCGCCGACGCCCAGAAGGAACGCCTGTTGTTGAAGCACGGCAAGCTACATGTACTGCCCTCGGGCCCCGGCAGTTTCATGGGCACTCCCTTGTTGAGCATGCGCTCCAAGTTGCGTCTGTTCTGCGAGCCTTTCATCAAGGCACGCCGCGAAGGTGAAGAGAGCATTCACGATTTCGCCACCCGACGTTTCGGCATTGGCGTTGCGGAGACCTTCTTCGGAGCGATGGTGTCTGGCATCTTCGGTGGCAATGCACGGGACCTTTCGGTGCACGCGGCCTTCCCCCTGATGGCCGGCTGGGAGTTTGAGTCGGGCAGTTGCGTGCGCGGTGCCCTGAAGCACATGAAGCACAAGAAGGCGCTGAAGAAGAGTGGTGCCTTGCCGCCTTCTACCGGCAATCTTTGCAGTCTCCCTGAAGGCATGGCTGGCCTGACCGATGCGGCCGCAGCTTCTTTGGGGGCAGGTTACGTCGGCTCGAGCGCGATCGACCGCGTGGTGCGCAGCGGCGAGGACTGGGTGCTGGAACGGAATGGCGAAGAAGTGGCGCGCGCGCCGCAAGTCGTCTTCACCACTCCAACCGACATCACCGCACGACTTCTCGGAGAAACCGTGCCGCAACTTCAAGCGGCGGCCGACGGCATCCGCGGTGCATCCTTGCATGTGGTCACCGCCGGATACGATCGTGATCAAGTCGAGAACCCCTTGCATGGATTTGGATTCCTCGCCTTGCGCGAACAGGGATTCCGTCCGCTTGGGGTGCAGTATGCGAGTTCGATCTTCCCCGACCAATCTCCTGAGGGCAAAGTGCAACTACGCGTGTTGATCGGCGGCAGCTATGACCCGGAAGCCGCTGACCTGTCCGACCGAGCACTTCAGGCCGCATGCCTTGATCCGCTTGGACCCTTGCTCGGTGTGAAGGGCGATCCCGACAAGGTTTGGATGCGTCGTGTGCTTGGGGGCATTCCGCAGTACACGATGGGGCACTTGGATCGCGTCGCGACCTTTGATCGTGCGGAAGAGGAGCATTCCGGGCTGCATTTTGCCGGAGATTCACTGCATGGCGTCGGCGTGAATGCGGTGTTGAAGCGTGCGCGGGCGGTGGCGGATAAGGTCGCCAGGAAACCGAACAGGGAGTAGCATCGGACACGCCGAAATGGCGTCGTACCCTTGCTGTTGCTCCCCGCATCCCTTGCACTGACCCTGTGCGCCGTGGCTCCATGCCAGGCCCAGGAACCGATTCCATACGACCCGCCGGCGGAGCCGCTCCCTGCGCATAAGGAAGCCGCGAGTGATGCCGCCCAAGAGGCCATCGCGAATTTTCGCGTACCGGAAGGCACCACCGTGGAGCTGGTCGCAGCCGAACCGCTGTTGGCGAATCCAGTGGCGATCGAGATTGATCACCAAGGGCGCATCTACGTGGCCGAAACCTATCGCCAGGAGACCGAGGGCGTTCCCGATAACCGCACCTTCCCGGAATGGTTGGAGGATGATCTGCGCCTGCAGACCGTCGAAGAGCGCGCCGCGATGACCTTGGAGCATCATCCTGAGTTCGCGACCGAATGGACCGACCGAGATGATCGCATCTCTCTCCTCATCGATGAAGATGGTGATGGCGTCGCGGAAAGCAGCCGACTCTTCGCGCATGGCTTTTCCGACCTGGTCGACGGCACCGGTTCAGGTCTGTTGGCCGTCGGCAATGATGTCTACTACACCTGCATCCCGAAACTGTGGAAGCTGACCGACGCTGACCGTGACGGTGTCGCGGAGAGTGGCGTGGCCTTGCATCATGGTTATGGAGTGCGCGTCGCTTTCCGCGGGCATGATATGCATGGCCTAGTGCTCGGGCCGATGGGTAAGTTGTACTTCAGCATCGGTGACCGTGGTTATCACGTCATCAACCAGGAAGGGGAGCTGCTTGCGGAGCCGGGTCGGGGTGCGGTTTTCCGCTGCAACCTCGATGGCTCCGAGTTGGAGGTCTTCGCGACAGGCTTACGCAATCCACAAGAGCTCGCCTTCGACGACTTCGGCAATCTCTTCACCGTCGACAACAACTGCGATGCCGGTGACCGTGCACGATTGGTGCATGTTCTTCCGCAAGGCGACAGCGGTTGGAGCATGAACTTCCAGTATCTTCCCGACCGCGGTCCATGGATGAGTGAGAGTTGGTGGAAACCGGCGTCGGAGATGCCGGAGCATCCCTACTTCCTGAACGCGCCTTTGATCAACATGACTTCCGGACCAAGCGGTTTGGCGGCCTATCCGGGCGTGGGTCTTGGACCGGAGATACAGGGTAGTTTCTTCGTCTGCGATTTCCTCGGCGGTACCAGTTACAGCGGCATCCGACGCTTCACTCTGGAGCCCCAAGGCGCAAGCTTCGTCCGCGCTTCCGAAGAGGAGTATTGGTGGAGCATTCTCGCCACCGACGTCACCTTCGCTCCGGATGGAACCATGGTCGCAAGCGATTGGGTTCGGGGTTGGATCGGCGAAGGCTTTGGTCGCATCTATCGTGCGCGTTCCGCAAATGGCGATGCCAACTTGATGCAGCAGACCGCTGCCATCCTTGCGGCGGGTTGTGCCGAGCGTGAAATCACAGAACTGCAACAACTGCTGGATCACGCCGACCGACGCGTTCGCTTTGAGGCGCAATGGGAAATCGCCCGCCGCAGTGACCTCGATGCCTTGCTTCTGATTGCGATGCAGGAAGAAGCCTCCTTGCGCGCACGATGCCATGCTATTTGGGGCCTAGGCATGCTGCCGGAGAGTGAGGGTTCACGCCAAGCCCTGCACAACTTGATCGCGCATGCAGAAGAGCAGATTCAGATCCAAGCCTTGCGCGCGATGGAGCGCTCGGGGATCCGTCTAGAGGATCAAGAACTCGCATTCCTGTTGCAATCCGAGTCGCTGCAAGTGCGTCTGGCCGCGGTGCAACTCCTTGGTGTTTGGAAGGCGCCTGCTGGCATTGCCCAAGCAGCGCTTACGGGCAAAGGGAAGAAGGATCGCGCCTTGGTGCAGGCGGTTGCTTGGGCAACTTCCGAATCCCCAGCCGACCTGAAGGATTGGCAAGGGGACCCGCGCGTTGGTGTCTTGGCAGCGCGTTACCGAAAGGACGCTGCCACTCTTACGGCTTTCCTGAGTCACGCAGATACTCGCATCGCGTCGGAAGCTGCCATCGCGATCTACGACTTGGACCTCACCGAGGCCTTGCCCGCCCTGGCCCAGTCGATGCAGCAGAAACGCAAGTTGCCGCGCCCGATGTTGCGTCGCGCCGCCGCCGCGAACAACCGACTCGGCCAAGCGGAACACGCCGCCAACCTCCTGAACCTCGCTCGGTCCACCAAGGATGATGCCCTGCGCAAGGAAGTGCGGAACTACATCCGCGATTGGGATCGCCCACAGGAGTTCGACCCCGTCCTCAATGAGTCGCGCACTTACGGTCCGCGGGCAGAGGATTGGTTCGTCGGCAAGGACCTGCCCTTCCTCACCGCCAAGGACATGGATGCCATCGAACGCGGCAAGGAAGTCTTTACGGGTCATGCGAGTCTCATCTGCACACGCTGTCATTCGGTCCGCGGAGTGACTCCTCCAGGGCGTCCGAATCCTGCGGGCCCGGAGTTGTCTTCAATCGGATTGCAGCGAAGCAAAGAGGAGTTGATGGATTCCATCCTCAATCCGAGCAACATCATCGTGGAGGGATTCGACCAGTTGGATGCCGACGGCAATGCACTGCCTGTTTCTTCCATGCCAGCGCTTGCCAAACCGTTGTTGGAGGCCGGCCATCTGGAGCAACAACAGCTGGATGACTTGGTTGCCTTCCTGGTCGCGCAGAAGCAGCAGCGTCACATCCTCGTGCATGTCGATTCGCAGGGTTATGAGCATGCGGTCGCGAAGGCGAATGAAAAGGGCTTCTCGCTGGTGGAGCGTTCGTGGATGGCATGGGCTGAGGCGGACCATCGTTTCAAGGTCACGATCGATCGCGGCTACGACCGGTTCTCGGACGTGGGCCTGAAGGATTTCGACGCCGTCTTCTTCTACACCACCGGGGAACTGCCGATGGATGAGGGTCAAAAGAAGGCCTTGGTGCACTTCGTCGAACAAGGCGGGGTCCTCGCCGGATCCCATTGCGCCACCGATACCTTCTATCAATGGCCGGCCTTCGGCGAAATGCTCGGCGGCTACTTCGACGGCCACCCTTGGCATCAAAAGGTACAAGTGGTCGTGGAAGATGCTGAACATCCTTCCAACACGAGCCTGCAATCAGGATTCACGATCCTGGATGAGATCTATCAGTTCAAGGCGCCGTACGATCGCGATCTACAGCATGTGCTCCTGAGTCTCGACATCCAATCAGTACCGATGGACCTGGAATCCATCCACCGCACAGACGGGGACTTTGCTTTGGCATGGGAACGAGCCGTCGGCAAGGGAGGAGTCTTCTACACCGCCCTTGGACACCGCGCCGAGATCTGGCGCGCGTCTTGGTTCCGCGATCATCTGGTCGAAGGCATTCTGGCCGTCTGCGACGCGCCGCCCCGGCTCGAGGCGGAACCGGTCGAAAGCAGTGCGGAGGGAACCGGTGCGGAACAAGAAGCACCCGCTGCATCAGGCACCCATGGCGCACCTCCGGAGGAAATCCCAGCGAGTCCAGCGCAGACCATGCACCATGAATTCGCGCCTGGCATCGGCATGGACTTCGCTCCCGTAACCATGGAGGACGGCAGCACCCTTTGGGTTTCCACCACCGAAGTCCCCTGGGAGGTCTACGACCTCTTCTTCCTGCGCGAAGAGGAACAAGTCGAGGTCGACGGCATCACGGGCCCGAGTCGTTCGGTCTTCCCGGTCACGCGTGGTTTTGGTCACGATGGTGTGCCCGCGCTCGGCATGACCTTGCATGCAGCGCAAGAGTTTTGCCGCTGGGCTTCCCTTCCGGGCGCGCGGAGGTTTCGTCTTCCTACGGAAAGCGAGTGGCGTACCGCCGCTGGGCCTGCACCGGACGACATGACTCAAGTCGCATGGTTCGCCGCGAACGCAGAGGGCAAACCCCATAGCGTGGCAACCTTGGCCGCCAATGCACGCGGCCTTCACGACATGTTCGGCAATGTCGCCGAGTGGGTCGCGGGTGATCATGAAAAAGGCGTGGTCCTCGGCGGCAGTTTCCTCGACGACGCCTCCAAGATCGGGCCTACAGCTCGCGCGACCTACGAGATCAGCTGGCAGCAACGCGATCCACAATGGCCCAAGAGCAGCTGGTGGATGTCCGATGGCGGTTTCGCCGGCATCCGGCTTGTTACCCTGGACGGACCCTCGCCGAACCCCGAGACCCAACGATGAGCACGAACCTCCCTAGACGTGATTTCCTGAAAGCCGCCGGCGCCAGCGCCGCTGCTCTTCCCTTCCTCAGCAGCAAGGCTTTTGCCGGCGGACTCGATACCTTGAAGGTCGGCCTCGTCGGTTGCGGTGGTCGCGGTACCGGCGCTGCGATGCAAGCCATCTCCGCTGACCCTGGCGTGACCTTGTGGTCCATGGGTGATTTGTTCGCGGACCGTCTTGCCTCCAGCCATGAAGGACTCATGGCGAACTTCGGCGCCCGCGTCGATGTGCCAGAGGAGCGCCGACATGTCGGCTTCGATGCTTATCAGAAGGTCATCGACGAAGTGGATGTGGTGCTATTCGCAACGCCTCCAGTGTTCCGCCCGATGCATCTCTCGGCCGCAGTCCATGCCGGCTGCCATGTGTTCTGTGAGAAACCTGTCGCGGTCGACGGCCCCGGCGT
>JBMYYH010000052.1:0-20209 GCA_049609225.1 Planctomycetota bacterium
AAGTCGCTCTGAAGGAAGGCAAGAATCTGCTGGTGGTTCCACGCGAGACACCACTCTCGCGCCTGCACCTGGACCTCCTGTCGAAGCTCGCATGGGCTGGTGCCACCATCCTTCCGGCGGCTCCTGGTTTCTATCATCGACCGCAAAGCATCGAGGAACTGGTCGATCATCTTTGCGCCAAGATTCTCAACGTCTGCGGCATCCCGCAGGATGCGATCCCCGCCTGGGATGGAGGCATCGGTCCGCAAGCATGAGCAATCTCACCACGACCCTGCGCATGATCAAGTTCGAGCACACGGTGTTCGCCTTGCCCTTTGCGATGTCGGGGGCCTGGATTGCTGCTGCAGGATTGCCACCATGGACGGATCTCATCGCCATCCTGATTGCAGCCGTCTGCGCGCGCAGTGCGGCGATGGCCTACAACCGCATCAGCGACTTGCGCTTTGATGCAAGCAATCCACGCACCGCCAATCGGGAACTGGTCACCGGTGCCTTGAGCGTGCGTTATGCGGTGTTGTTCACCGTCATCAATAGCGTCCTGTTTCTGGCTGCGGCGACTTGGCTGTCGCCACTCTGTGGATTGTTGGCGATCCCGGTGCTGGGAGTCCTGCTGGGGTATTCCAAACTTAAGCGCTTTGGTTGGTTCTGCCACTTCGGCCTGGGGTTGGCCCTAGGCATTGCACCGGCGGGCGCGTGGTTGGCGGTCTCCAAAGGTTTCGAAGGGGATTGGCTGGCGCCGCTTGGTATTGGCCTTGGTGTGTTGTTGTGGGTTGCTGGTTTCGACTTGCTCTATTCCATGCAAGACATCGAACACGACCGCAAGGAAGGATTGCATTCCTTCCCGTCGCGCTTTGGTACGGACCTGACTCGCATCGCCTCGATGGTCTGCTACCTCCTGGCGGTTCTGGCCTGGGCGTGGGTGGGCCAACGACTCCACGCAGGCAGCGCCTACTTCCTCGGCCTAGGGCTGCTCGCAGCGATCCTGGTGGCGGAACACTGGCTGCTCCGCGGGGAACGTCTGCATCGCGTGCCGGTGGTCTTTTTCCGCATCAACGCCTGGGTCGGCGTGGTGTACTTCGTGGCCTTGTGGCTCGACCTCTCCGCAACTACCCTGGAAGCATGAGCGCCGCCACGCGCAAGAAACGTCAGCCTGACCCGGGTACCAGTTGCCGGGAGCTGTGCGCGCGTGCCCAGAAGGGGGATTTGCCGAAGCTTCTGCTGCTTTTGCCGCCCACCAGTGGTGAGGAAGAAACCTGGTTCGGGGAACAGATCCTCGCTGCGGCACGCCAGTTCGGTCGCGCCCAGGAAGGCCTGGACCTGCTCGACCTCGACGCCAGTTCCCCCGATTTTCAACCCGACCAGATCGACGCCTTCCTCGGCTCGAAATCCCTGTTCGCCAATCGTCAGGCCCTGATCCTCGGCCGCGCCGCCAAGGCCATCAATCGTTGGCCGCGTCTCGCCGATGCCATCCTCACGGCCGCAACTTCCGACGATGGTCCGGAGTGGATGATCGTGCAGGCCGCCGGCAATGCCACCAAAGGCATGAAGCCACTCGCGGGTACGCGCAAGAAGGGAATCGAGAAGGTGCGTTTCCGCGGCCTTTATGGCGATCCACCGCCATGGAAGCCGGATCCCGATGCCAGTGAAGCCGCGCAGTTCGTCGCGGCGGAAGGCAAGGCGCGTGGTCTGCAATTACAGCGCGGCGCTTCCGGTTTGCTGGTGCAGCTGGCGGGCGCACGTCCGGGTGATCTGGTGCAGGCCTTGGAGCATTTCCAGATGCTCGGCTTGCCTTCGATCGGCGAAGAAGAAGTGCGCGAAGTCACGGCGCATAGTGCCGAAGGTTCGGCCTTCGATTTCGCGGATGCCATCCTCACCGGAGATAGCGCGCGCACCTTGCGTCTGCTGGGTAAGTTGTCGCGCCAAGGTTTGCGCTCCTGGGATGGACGCCGGGTTTCCGCGCGCGATGCTTTCAGCATGATCCTGGCAGCCATCACGCGCGAACATAAGAAGACGGTGCAAGTGCTCGATTCCGTTCAAGCTGGTAGCAGCATCGAAGATGCACTGCAGGCAGCTGGATCGCGTCCGAGTATGCCGGTGGTGCGTCGGATGGAGCAGCGGCTGCAGGTGGCCAATCACCAACATCTGGATACGGTGCTGGCGGCATTGGTTGAGGCTGAAGAACACGTCAAGATGGCGGGATGGCGCGATAGCACCTCGGCCTTGGAGTTCTTGGCTTTCCGTACCCTGCGTCGGAGGACGGGATGAGCCGCATTCATCGGTTGGACCCGGTAGTGATCGACCAGATCGCTGCGGGCGAAGTGGTCGAGCGTCCCGCATCGGTGGTGAAGGAGATGGTCGAGAATGCCTTGGATGCCGGCGCCACGCGCATCGAGGTGAAGCTGGAGGAAGGGGGCGCGCGTCGGATCGAGGTGCGCGATAACGGCAGTGGCATCGCGCCGGAGGATCTGCCTTTGGCGGTGACTTCGCATGCGACTTCGAAGTTGTCGAAACCGTCGGACCTGGAGGCCATCGCGAGCTTGGGTTTCCGCGGCGAAGCCTTGGCGTCGATCGCATCGGTGTCGCGCTTGAAGGTGGTCTCACGCACCGCAGACAGCTCTGCTGGTGCTTCGATGGAAGTGCAGTTCGGGCGCGCCGAAGCGGTGGTGGATGCGGCCTCGCCGAAAGGCACGCGCTTCGTGGTGGAAGACTTGTTCGCGGAGTTGCCGGCACGGCGTAAGTTCCTGAAACGCGCGGCTACCGAAGCGACCCATGCGCAAAACTGGGTCGAGCGATTGGCGCTGGTGCATGAAGGCGTCGGCTTTCGCTTCGAACACGATGGACGCCTCGCCTTCGAAGTCTTCCCCGAGGATGATCTCGAAGCCCGCTGCGCCGCCGTCTTCGGCAAGGGTTTGTCGAAGAACATGGTATCGCTGGATATCCCTGGCGATCCGCTTTCCTGCACGGCCCGCATTGGTCCGCCCGAAAGCGCACGCCGGGATGCGCGCCGCGTGCACCTGTTCCTGAACGGACGTTGGGTCCGCGATGCTCGACTCTTGCGTGCGGTGCGCGAGGGAGTGAAGGAGTTCGTGCCGATCGGTCATTACCCGACCTTGTTCTTGGCCCTGCACATCGCGCCCGATCGGGTCGACGTCAACGTGCATCCGCAGAAGACCGAAGTGCGCTTCCGCGATGAGCGTTTGGTCTTTGGCACCGTGGTCAATGCCTTACGCAAGACCTTGGCGGAGGCCCATTGGGCGACTCGCGCCGTCGGTGGCGTGGGTTCCATCCTCGGCGAGGGGCGCGGCATGCCTGCGCCTAGTTGGCAACGCGCCACCGACCTGCAAAATCCACCGGGTGCACCTGCAGGATCGCCCGGCATGCCAGGTGCCGAGGTCGCCGCAGAAGGCTCTGGCGTCCTCTCTGACGCCGCCAGTCTGGCCGCGCTTGCCGCGGGAGTGGCTGCCGGTGGCGCCCCACAGCTGCCCTTACAGGTGGCCGAGGAGGATCGCGGCAAAGGCGCTTTCTTGAGAGTGGCCAACACCTACCTGTTCCGCGCGGTGGTGGGCGGCGTCGAGATCATCGACCAACATGCTCTGCATGAACGGGTCAACCTGGAAGAGCTGCGTCAGGAGTTGCGCCAGGGCCAAGTGCTGACCCAGCCACTCTTGGTGCCCGCCCTGGTCGACCTCTCGCGCGGGGAACTCGATCTGTTGCTGAATAAGCGCGAGACCTTCGTGAAACTCGGCGTCGACATCGAGGCCTTCGGCGAAACCACGCTCGCCATTCGCGGCATTCCCGCACGTCTCACACGCCTGCGACCGGAGAAGTTGGTCCAGGATCTGCTCGAGATCGCTACCAGCTTCCGCGATGCCACCCCTGACCGTCTGCAGGAAGAGATGCTGTTCTCGATGGCCTGCCGCGGTGCGGTGATGGCAGGGGACCACGTCGATGCGGCAGCCTTGGAAGGCTTGTTAAAGCGTGGTGCCGATCTACCGCAGGACCGCACCTGCGCGCACGGCCGCCCCGTCCGCGTCTTCCTCAGCTTGGAAGACTTGGAACGCGCCTTTTATCGCCGCTAGACGGCAGCCCTACTTGGCAGCCCACTCGAAACGGTGCAGCTCGATCGAGCGCGCTGGCATCAGCGATTCCTCAGGGCTGTAGTACATGTCGATGATCTGCGGCGCTTGACGCCCTTTGAAGGCCTTGTAACCGATCATCTCGAAACGCTGATACAGCACCTCGGGGATGATTGGATCCGACGACTCCGAGCTATCCACCTTTTCCATTTCCAGCACATGCTGCACCTCCAGGAAACTCGGGTGCAGGGAATCGGCCGGAATCGCCAGACGATAATCCCACAACAATCCATCCGGCCGACGCATCTGGCCGCTGAGGATGCGGGTACCGTCTTCCAAGGTGGTGAGGGCGGTGGGCTTGTCGCGCCGCTGCAGTCCGCGGACGTCGACCAGCAGCAGCAGATCCGAACAGAGGTCCATGGCCTCATCGATGGACTTGCGGTCCTCGGTGTATTCATGACCGGACAGCAGCACCTTGTCGCCGCCATCTTCGCGCAACCAATAATCGCGCTCCGAGAAGCCTTTGGCCACGCGCGTGCCGCGATCGGGATCGTCGATGATGAGTTCGAGCTTGTCGCCACCGCGCTGGCTGTAGAACACCGCAAAACTGACATCGCGCGGATGCTCGCCACGCTCATGCAGCACCACCCCCAGATCGATGGTGTCGACGTACTGGCCGGCTGCCTTCGGGAACTGCGCTTCTGCGACCTTCTCGAGCAGGGCCGCAGCCTCCTTGGAGGTGTCTTGGGCCGGCACCACAGGGGCGCTGACTTCTTCCTCGACCGTCACCTGAGGAGCGGGAGCGGGGACCTCGGTTTCGGTGACTGGAGCGGGCTCCGGTTCCTGGACTTCGGTGGGAGGCTCCAATTCTTGGAGCAGAGACAAGCTTAGTAGGTAAATCAGCATCGGAATGACGACCTGGACCTCCTAGGATACGCATCACATGGCCTTCTTGCAGACCATTCCTGAACTCCGCACCCCGGCACCCGGGGTCGAGCTGTTGTGCTTGCCGGAGCCGCGTTTCAAACGTGCCCAGCTGAGCCTCACCTTCGATACGCCGCTCGACCAGGGCCGCGCCGCCCGCACCTTGCTGGCCGAGGTCCTGGCCCAGGGCAGCGATGCCCTACCCAGTCGTCTGAAGGTCACGCGTAGCCTCCAAGATCTCTTTGGTGCCAGCTGCAGCCTGTATGCCGATCGCGCGGGGGAATCGCATCGGGTGACCATGAACCTAAGTTGGGTCGGTGAGCGTTTCTTGCCGCCGGAAGAGTTGGTGCAGCCACGCCTGCTTGGCCTGGCGCGCGGCTTGTTGGATCGCCCGCGACGTGGTGCCAATGGCTCGCCTTACGATGTCGAAACCTTGGAGCGCGAGCGCAGCGCTGCCTTGAAGCGCATCCGCGAACGTAAGGATGATCGTTCGGCCTATGCCGAAGAGCGTTTCCTTGAGTTGATGTGCCATGGCGAACCCTATGGCCTGTTGCCCTGGGAATCCGAAGAAGCGATCCATCGCCTGACCGCCCAGGAGTTGGAAGCTGCGCGTCTGCAGCTGCTGGCTGATTCGCATGTGACGGCCATCGTCGTCGGCCCATGTGATCCAGAGTTGGTCGAGACTTGGTTGAAGGATTGGTTCGGGCATCGCAAGGATGTCACCGATCTGCCGCCGATCCTCAATGCCATGCCGGAGGCGCCGCGCGAGTTCCGCGAAGAGTTGCCGATGGAGCAAGCGCAATTCCATGCCGGCTATCGCTATGAACAGCCGCAAACTGCCCGCGAACATGAAGCGCTCGGTTTGGCCAGCGCTGTGCTCGGTGGCGGCGCCCACGGACGTCTGTTCCGCATCGTCCGCGAAGAGAAGTCCTTGGCTTATGGCATCTACTCGATGCTGCGTGCACGCAAAGGCTTGATGACGGTTTCGGCTGGCATCGACGCCGGCGCCTTCGAAGAGGTGCGGGAAGAAGTCGGTATCCAACTCGACGATCTGCAGAAGAACGGTCCGACCGAGGAGGAAATGCACTTCGCCATCATCAACCGTTTGGATCGCCTGCGTGGATTGGCCGATGCGGGAGCGCGTCTGGCGAACTACCACCTGCGCGAGCATTGGGCCGGATTACGTCGGACGCCGGCGGAACGCGCGGAGATGTTGCAGAAGTTGGAGCCCGGCGAAGTCGCGGAGGCGGCACGTCGGTTCAAGGCGGATACGGTCTATCTGTTGGCGCCCGCCGAAGAGACGGCACCGGCCGTGGCCGAGGAGGTCGAAGCATGAAGATTCTCGAGACCCTGAAGCATGAACAAGCGGGCGAAGAGGTGACCTTCGCACGGAGCAGTAACGGTGTGGATATCGCCCTTTGCCGCACTCCTGGATTTGCCAGCGCCAGCGGTTACTTCGGCTTGCGTTTCGGCAGTACCGATATGCGGTTTCGGATGCCGTCCGGCGAAGCCATCGACGTGCCTTCCGGCAGCGCGCATTACCTCGAGCACAAATTGTTCGAAGGACGCGAAGAGAAGGTCTTCGATCGTTTCGGACGCCTCGGTGCCGAGTTCAACGGCGGTACCAGCTTCCGCACCACCAACTACCACTTCACGACGACCGACGGCTTCCTCGATTGCCTCGAGGTGCTGGTCGATTTCGTGCAGCATCCTTTGATCACGGAGGAGCGCGTCGAGAAGGAGCGCGGCATCATTGAGCAGGAAGTGCGGATGTATGGCGACCACCCCGGTTTCCATGGCACTTTCCTGTTGCATGAGGCCTTGTATGCGCACCATGGCATCCGCATCGAGCCCGGTGGTTCGGTCGAAGATGTCCGACGCATCTCCGCGCAGGATCTGCAGTCTTGTTTCGATGGGTTTTACCGTCCACGCGCGATGCGCCTGGCTCTGGCCGGCGATTTCGAGCCGCAGCCGGTGTTGGATCGTCTGGATGAGCTGTTGGATGCCCCCGATGGCCCCTTGGCGGAGAAGTTGTATCCGCAGGAGCCAGGGCATCCGGCGGAGGAGATGCTCGAGAAGAAGTTCGCCGTCACGCGGCCGCATGTGTGGGTCGGTTGGCGCGAACCACAAGGATTGGCGGATGGGCGTGCACGCTTGCGCCAACGCATCTTGTCGAGCTTGGTGTTGGATCTGGTTTTTGATTCCTCCAGTGAGACCCACGAGCGGCTCTATCGCGATGGCGTCATCGACGACAGTTTCAACGTCTACTGGTCCAGTGATGAAGACTGGGGGCATGTGGTGCTTTCGGGAGTGACCGATGACCCCGAAGACTTCGTCGCCAAGGTGCGCAAGGCAGCTGCCGATTGCATCGCCGATGGCCTGCGCGAAGAAGACTACGAACGCCTGAAGCGCGCAGCATGGGGCGGTCTGGTCAGTGGTCTGCAGACTCCCTCTGCACTTGCAGGCAGCATCCTCAATGCCATGTTGGAACGCGTGCGTCCCTTTTCGACCTTGGACCTGCTCGGAGACATTACCTTCGAGGAAGTCGTCGAACGCGCCGAGGAACTGTTCCTGCCGAAGCGTTCGGCGGTAGCGGTGTTGTTGCCGCAAGACTGAGATGAGCGCCACACCACGGTACTTCCTGCTCGGGCCGACGGCTTCGGGGAAGACCGCGGTGTCGTTGGCATTGGCGGAGCATCTCAACGCCGAGATCCTGTCGCTGGATTCGATGTTGGTCTACCGCGGCATGGATATCGGTACGGCCAAACCGTCGCGTGAGGAGATGGCTCAGGTGCCGCATCATTTGATCGATGTGGTGGACCCGAGTGAGGAATACTCGGTGAAGCGTTATGTAGAGGCGGCGCAGGCGGTGGAAACGGAGTTGGCGACCCGGGGCAAGACGGCCTTGTATGTCGGGGGGACCACGATGTGGTTCAAGGCCCTGATGTTCGGCTTGCTGGAAGTGCCAGAGGCTTCCGCCGAGGTGCGTGCGGCCTTGGAGGAACAACTGCAGACCGAGGCCGGAGTGGCAGCCTTACGTGCCGAGTTGGAGCAGGTGGATCCCGCCGCCTTTGAGCGCATTCATCCCAACGACACCCGACGTCTGCAACGGGCTTTGGAGACCTGGCGTCAGACCGGGCGTGCTCTGAGTGATTGGCAATCGCAGTGGTCGCAGGAGCAGGTGTTGACCGCCCCGACGGCACTATTGGATTGGCCGCGGGAAGTGCTACGTGCCCGAGTGGAACTGCGCTTCAGCATGATGGTGGAGGCCGGTCTGCTGGAGGAAGTGCAAGGCATTCGCGAAGGCGTCGGCTTCGGACGCACTGCTGGTAAAGGCATCGGCTATCGCCAAGTGATCGATCACTTGGAAGGACGTTGCAGCTTGGAGGAAGCTCTACAGCAATGCGTCACCAAGACCCATGTGCTGATCCGACGTCAGATGACGTGGCTACGTTCCTTCCCCGGCATCCTCAAGATCCCCATGACCGACCGCCTCGACCCCGAGGTCGTCGCCGCTGATCTTGCGGCCGCGTTTACCGCCGATTAGGAAGGTGCCGCGGATCGGTTTGTGGTCGCTTTCGGTCCACTCCATCGCCTCAAACTCCGTGAGGTCGATCGCTCCCTTATAGAGCATGTGATCGATCGGTAGTGGACCCCAACGGCCCTTGCCGAAGGCCCAAGTGTCCATCACGCCACGACCCTGACGCCCGTGTTGCATCCCCGTGTCGCGACAGAGCTGGCGGAACTGCGCCGCCCAAGCCGTGGTGTTGAGGTCACCTACGAGGATCGCTTCGGTCTCCTCCAGAGCCAGTACTTTCGCCTGCTTCACTTCGGTGAAGTGGGAGGGGTAGACCGGTTGGCGGAAGTGCACTGCAATGATCCGGAACCGACGTCGGCCCACGGCCACGCGAGCCACCACCTGTTCACGCCCCGAGCCAGGAACGGGAACCAGATTGCCGTGCTCCAAGGGGTACTTGGAGGCGATCAGGATGTCGTGCTTGGGGGAGCGCAGTTGAAAGGGATAACCTTCGAGCTGCACTTGGGTCTTGGGACTGACCTCGCCCAAACAAAGCAGGTCCGGTGGGTCGGCTTGAAGCCTGGCTTCCAGGGTGCGCAGGGCCTGGTTGCTGAACATCATGTTGAACCACACGATGTCGACTTCATCCGGCTTTTCCAGGTCGGGATGCGACGGCGGCAGCCACATGCTTGCGACGAACAGCACATGCCCGAGGAAAAACATCGCGCCCAAAGTCACCACCCGATTGGGGCGCCAGAAGGCTCCACGAAGTTTGGGTGCCATCCGCAGGGCCAATAGGAACACCGCCCAGGCCGCGCAGAAATACAGCTGAAAATGCGTAAGGATGCTGAATCCGGCGATTTCGGCACCGAGCAGACTGATAAGAGAAGCTCCGGCAAGGCCGAGCAGAGCGAGTCGTGGCAATAGGGGCGCCTTGCGGCGTTCCGAGGAAGTCATGCGGTGGAGCATAGGCGGGCGGGATATCTCCTTCAAAGTCGTTATCCTGGGCGTAATTAGAATCATGAGTTCCCCCTCCGATTTCCCTGACATGGGAGGAGGCGGACGCCCGCCGCGTCCTCCGAAACCTCCGAATTCCTCTGGATCGCCGCCTGGAGGCGGCAATACACCCAGCCTGCCGAACATGCCGCAGATCCCCAAGTCGCTCCTGATCATTGGAGTGCTGGTGGTCGCCGTGGTGGTCTTCCTGATTGGAGCCATCGTTTCCGGCAAGGGTGGTTTCGTCGAGATCGACGACACCGAAGTGGCTGTGATCGTGAACTACCTTACGGGCGATGATGAAATTGTCGATCGTCCGGGTTACAAGATCTTCCTGCCCTTCGTCTCGCAGGCATTTGTCTTCGATAAGTCGCCGAACAAATTCGTCATGGAGGGTGAACGAGACATCGATGCCAACCATGTGCGTAAATTGACCGTGCGAGCAAAGGATGGTTCGAACTTCTGGTTTGAGACGCTGGAAATCCAGTACCAAATCATTACCGGCAAGGCCAATGTGGTGCTCCATGATTCCGGTCCGGGAGAAGCATTCAAGCGCAACTGGGTCAAGTCGTATGCGCGCTCTGTTCTGCGTGATGAATTTGGTCGTTTCTCCACCGAGGAAATCGCTGCGGCCCAAGACTTCAGTACCCCGAAGAACAAGGCCAAGGAACGTCTTAACCAGATGCTTGAGCCGCATGGCATCTATGTCATCTTGATCACCACGCCGAAGCCGAAATTCGATCCTCAATACGAGAAGGCGATCGAGGATCGTAAAACTGCCGAACAGCAAGTCGAGAAGCTCAAAGGACGGGTCAATCAGTTGGACCGGGAACGAGAGCGTCGTCTTGCAGAAATTGCGCGAGACAAGGAGACGGAGTATCAGCTCCTGCTCGGTAACCTCGAACGCGACCGCATCAGTGAAGAAAAAGATGCCGTCCGCGTGACCAAGACGGCTGATGCCTACCGCATCCGTCTGGTCGCAGATGGGCAAGCAGCAGAACGTGAGCGTCTGCAGTTTGCTCGTGGTGTCGAGACCAAAGCCCGCAAGGAAGCCGAAGGTCTTCAAGCCAAGGTGGAGGCTTTGGCGAAACAGGGTGAGATTCTCGTGCGCGAGGAACTGGCTCGAAAATTCGCGATGATCCAGTTCGAGATCATCCCTTACCGTCGTGATCCCTCACCTGTGAGGATCGAACATCTTGGGGCGGCAGGTGCTGCAGGAGGGTCCCAGCGATGAAGAAGCTCGTAGTTTTCCTCGTCATTCTCATTCTGATTCCGTTGATGGTCGCCCTGTTATTCAAGCGCGTTCCTCCAGCGACCATCGGTGTGAAGCAGAGCCAATGGGGTGGCGGCATCATTGAGGCCGACCACGAGACGGGCTTCCGCCTTGGTGTGAGTGGTTATCACAAATGGCATTTCCTGCCGGCGACCACCCACTTCATTCACTTCACGGAGACCTCAGACGCGACCCCGAGTCCAACGGTCACCTATCTTCCACCGTTCGAGTTCCGTACTTCGGACCAGAACACCATCACCTACGACATCACGGTCGCTTATCGCATCGCGGATGGCGGTGCATGGCAGATCGTGAAGGGTGCGATGAAGATGGATTACCGGGAACGGGTCGTTTCCAAGGTGGAATCGATTCTGCGCGAGCAGTTGGTGAAGTTCTCATCGGAAGATCTCCAAATCACCGATAACCGCATGCAGTTGGTCGCAGATGCGCTTCCAATCCTGCAGGCGGATTTGGCCGAGTTCCATTGCGAAGCCGAGCAGATCCTTATCCGTCGCTTCCGTTTCCGCGAAGGCTACGAAGGACAGCTGCAAGAGAAGCAGTTCCTGCGTCAGAAGGCCCTGTTGGACGTCGCGCAGACCGCGGTGGCCGAACAGGAACAGCTGGTGAACGTGAAGGAGCGCAAGATCGTTGCAGCAGAACTGGCCTTGGTCCAGGATTGGGAAAAGCGCATCCAGGAGAAGAAGTCCGAGTACGACGTCCTCCTGGCGACGATTCGTGCCGAGGCCGAAGTCTATGCCGCAGAGACCATGGCGGAGGGTGATGCCGAACTGGTGATCGCTACTGCGAATGGACATCTGGCGGTGGAGAAGGCCGAAGCATTGCGCAATGAACTGCGCAATGAGGCGCTGAACACCAAGGGTGGTCACATCCTGCTGGCTTTGGATGCGGCAAAGAATCTGCACATTCCAAGGGTTACGCTGAACAGTGATGATCCCTCGGTGCCTACCATTCTCGATCTTGGCGAGCTGACCAAGATGTTGGTGGGTTCCGGCGCGGCGGAATAGTCTGCGTCCATCAAGAAAGCCTGGAGGCCTAATGGTCTCCAGGCTTTCTTCTGTGCCCAAGGGAAGGAGGAGGCTTGGCTCAGACTTCCAAGGACAAGCGTCGGGCCAGGTTGAGGACCTCGGTGCGTTCGACCATGCCGACGAAGCGGGGAGCTTCTGCCGTCTCGACCACGGCGGCGGTGTTGCCGTCGAAGCTGCGGAAGAACAACAGGGCTTCCTTCAGCGTGGCATCGCTGGGCAGGGAGGCCTCTTCGGCGGACAAGGTCGCAACATCCTCGGCTGTGACCAGCGCCGCCGTAGCCTTGTCATAAGCGATCTGGCTGAGGTCATTGAGGGTGATGACTCCGACCAGATGCTCCTTCGCGTTGACCACAGGGAAGTGGTTGAAGGGGGAACTGTTGGCGAAGCGCAGGATCTTGCCCATGGTGGCATTGCGCGCCAGGGAGGACTCGGTGTGGCGCATGAAGCGTTCTACGCGGAGGTCGTCGGCGTTGCTGCCTTTAGAGACGGAAGAACCGCCGAAGGTGCTGCGGAAGACGTTGCGCCAACCGCGACGCCCTTCCCGATCCGCCGTGTGCGACATCAGGTTGGCCAGACTCACTTCACCCGCCAATACTGCGACACGCTTGACGAAGATCGGACCCAGCAGTTCGAAAATGACCACGGCTCCGAGGATGATCGACAACAGCCTCTCGCCGAGCTCCGGAGAGAAACGCTCGACATAGCCTGCCAAGGCAATCGCCGCACCGGCTTGGCACAACAAACCCAGGCCTACGGGAGGACGTCCGCCGCGGATGTTGGCATCCATCTTGCGGAATCCGAAGCGCCCGAAGTGGGTGCCCCAAATCTTGCCGAGGGTGCGGCCGAGCACATAGAGGCCGACGGCTTCCCAGTTCTTCGCGAGCTCCGAGAAGTTGAGGTGCGAACCGCTGAGCACGAAGAACAGCACGATGGCTGGTTGCGCATACACATCCATCGCCGCCGTAATGCGCGGGAACAATTGCGAGCGGTTGGCGACCACAGCGCCGGTCACCAAGAAGGTGAGCATGTGCGGCACCTCGGTGAGGTTGCACAGGCCGATGGTCAGGAAGATGACCGCCAGCAGCGGTACCGCATAGTTGTCGCGGCCGACGCGTTCCTGCAGCAGGATCAAGGCGTGGCCGGCGGCGATGCCGTAAAGCAGGGACCCGAAGATGTCCCACAACGGATCCACCCAACTGGTTTCGCCGCCTCGGAAGGCGATCAATGCCAGCAGCGCGACCTCGAAGAAGAAGATCGCCCAGACGTTACTGATCGCCGTGAACTGCTTGATCAGGTTGGTCGTCGGTCCTTTGGCATCGTATTCATGCAGGACCTCTAGCGTGGTGGCCGGGGCCACGGCAATCGCGAGCACACCCATCAGGATGGCGCCGGCGATATCCCCCAGAACCGGCAGGGTGAGGCCAAACACTACCGCAAAGGTGATCAGGCTCTCGAGTAGAGAACTGCGTACCAAGTTGCGGAACTGGCGTTTGCCGAACTTAAACTGACCGCCAAGCACGAACAAGGCCAAGGCCATCGCCAGGTCGTTGACTGGCAGACGCAGTTCCTCCAGCGTCGCGCCATCGACCAAGCCACGCGTGCTGCCGATGTGGAACAGGATGCCGGCGGCGAGATAGCCAGACAGCGTAGGGAGCTTGAGGACACGCGCGACCAGTCCACCGAGCACTCCACCGGAGAGCAGCAGACCGATCAGCACGAGGGGGGAGACGTCCATCAGTGCGCCGTCGCCCAGTCGGGTCCGTGTCCAAGGTCGACCTTAAGCGGCACATCCAATTGCCATGCGCCTTCCATTTCCTCGACCACCAGCTTCTCCAGTTGCGTCTGTTCCCCGACGGGGCAGTCGAAGACCAATTCATCGTGCACCTGCAGGATCATGCGCGCGCGTAACCCCTCGGCTTTGATGCGCGCATCGACCTTGAGCATGGCCACCTTGATGAGGTCTGCGGCCGAGCCTTGCACGGGTGTGTTGACGGCCACATTCTCCGCTGCGGAGCGCACACGCCCATCGCTGGAGTTGACGTCGGGGGTGGGGCGATGACGCCCAAGCAGAGTGCGCACTTCATTCTTGTCGCGCGCTTCTTCCAAGGTCGCGTCCAGCCACTTGCGGACACCCGGCAGTGCCGTGAAGTACATGTCGATGAAATCGCGTGCTTCGCCGAAGCTCAAGCCCGTTTCCCGCGCGAGACGTTGTGGTCCCATGCCGTAGAGGATGCCGAAGTTGATGGCCTTGGCGCGTGAACGCATCTCGCCATCGACCTCATCCGCCGGGACATCGAAGACCAGGGATGCCGTGCGGGCGTGGACATCCGCGCCTTCGCGGAATGCGGCGATCAAGGCCGGATCCTGCGAGAGATGCGCGACCACGCGCAGTTCCACCTGCGAATAGTCTGCTGCGATCAAGACCCAACCTTCCTCCCGTGGCACGAAGGCACGCCGGATCTCGCGCCCAGCCTCGGTGCGAATGGGGATGTTCTGCAGGTTCGGGTCACTCGAACTCAGGCGCCCCGTACTCGCGACGGCCTGATGGAAGCTCGAATGGATATGCCCCGTCTGTGGATGCACGTAGGTCGGTAAGGCATCGACATAAGTGCCGATCAACTTGGTGATCTGACGATACTCCAGCAACGCATCCACGATCGGAATGCCAGCGTACTTCTCCATCGTCGCGGCGTCGGTCTTGTAACCCGTCTTGGTCTTGCCGACGCGTTTCACGCCCGCCTCATCCTGAATCATCAACTTCTCGAACAGAATCGGTCCGAGTTGCTTCGGGGAATTCAGATTGAAGGGATCACCGGCCAGTTCATGCACCGTCTTTTCAAGTTCCGCCTGACGCTTGCCCAAGGTCTTGCGCATCTCCATCAGACGTTCCTTGTCGACCTTGATGCCTTCGGCTTCCATGCGCTCGAGCACGCCGGCCAGCGGCATCTCCACCTCATGGAAAAGCTTCTCCGCCGCGACTTCCTTCAGTCCCGCACGCATCGGTGCGACCAGTTGGAAGGTGGCATCGGCATCTTCACAGGCATATTCCGCCACCGCTTCGACCGGCACCAAGTCCATGGTCAAGGCATTCTTGCCGGTGCCCAACAACTCCTTGGTCGGGATCTTGCGCATGCCGAGATGCTGCAGCGCCATCGAATCCAAGTTGTGACGCGAGAGCGGATCGACCAGGAAGTGGGCGATCATGGTGTCGAACTCCCAGCCTTGGATGGTCACTCCGTGACGTCGCATCACATGCGCATCATATTTGGTGTTCTGCCCGAACTTCGGCAGGGACGCATCCTCCAGCAAGGGCTGTAGATACTCCACCGCAGTCTCGCCCTTGGGGCCCTTGACCGGTTGCGGCAGGTTCTCCGCCACATACCAAGCCTCGCCGGCCTTCCAGGAGAAGGACATGCCCACCAGACGCGCACGCATCGGATCGATGTCGGTGGTCTCGGTGTCGAAGGCGAATCCGCCGCTGGCCTTCAAGCCATCGTGCAGTTCGACCAACTCCGCATCGGTGCGCACGAGGCGATAGGCACCCTCCGCGAACAACTGCGCACTGCCGCCAGTGGACTCTTCCACCTCGGGCTCGGCTTCGGCGTCGCGCGATGCACTGCCGGGCAGGCCGCCTTGACCTTGGAACTCCTGAAAGCGAGTGCCCAGGGTGTTGAAGCCATGGTCATTGCAGAAATCAAGGACCTTGTCGAACTCCGGCTCGGCCGGTTCCATGCTGCCGAAGGGGCTGAGGTCGAGGTCGGTGCGCATCGTCACCAACTGCAGAGCCAATCGCACCGAATCGCCGAAGTTGCCGAGGTTCTCTGCCAGCTTGCCTTTCTCCTCGGTGGGGCCGCGTTCCAGCAGTTCCTCCACATTGGGATACTTCTGCAATAGCATCGTCGCCTTCTTCGGCCCGACGCCCGGCATTCCCTTGATGTTGTCGGAGCTATCCCCAACCAGCGATTGCCATTCGGCCATGCGTTCCGGACCGAGGCCATACTTCTCCTTGATTTCCGCAGGACCCAAGACCACGGCGGGGGCACCAGACTTCGGTGGCGGACATTGCAGCACCGTTTCCGAAACTACCTGTGCAAGGTCCTTGTCACTGGTGAACATGCGCACCTCCTTGCCCGCTGCGGCGCCTTGCGCACCCAAGCTTGCGATCACATCATCCGCCTCGAAACCGGGCATGTAGATGCTGCGCAATCCGAGCAGATCGGTGACCTCCCGCATCCATGGGAACTGCACCCGTAGATCCTCATCGAGGTCTTCGCGATTGGCCTTGTAGTCGTCGGTCAACTCATGGCGGAAGGTCTTTTCCGGGCCATCCCAAGCCACGACGACTTCCGCGGCCGGATGATCTTCCAGCGCCCGCAACAGCGAGGTGATGTAGCCATACAGCGCACCCGAAGGACGCCCTTGCCCGTCGGTGAGGTTGCGGATCGCGAAGAAGGCGCGGAAGGCCAGTGCGGTGCCGTCGATCGCGAGCAGGCGAGGCTTTTCGGTTTTGCTCATGTTGATGCCGGGCTACAGGTACTTGATCAACACGAATCCACCGACCAGCAAGACGGTGAAGAGGATGGCAACCAAGTCGAACCACTTCTCGATCCAGTTGAGGATGGGCTTGCCGAAGTGCTTCAGCAGGAAGCCCTCCAGGTAGAAGCGGAAGGCACGGCCAATGATGCAGGCGCCGACGAAGGGGAAAAAGGCGATGCCCATTGCGCCACTGGCGATGGTGAAGATCTTGAAGGGGATCGGCGTGATGGCGGCCATCAGCAGTCCGGCCAAGCCGTATGTGTCGAACCAACCCTCAATCTTCGACCAGGTGTGGCGTTCGGTCACGCCTTCGTCATTGACGACTTCTGGATCGTAGAGGTCGAGCAACCACACCCCCAAGGTGTCCATCAGGAACATGCCGATGGCAAAACCGAACATGGCGCCGAGTACTGAACCCGCCGTGGTCAAGAACGCGAAACGCAGGGCTTTCTCCGGCTTCTCTGCACCCATCGCGCAAAGCAGTGGATCGGGCGGGATTGGAAAGAAGCTGGACTCGATGAAGCTCAAGCCGAACAGTGCGCGTCCGGCGTAAGGCTTGTCGGCAAAGGCCAACATCCAGTCGTAGCAACGACGTGCCAGACGAGTGAACTGCGCGAGGATGGGGATGCGGGTCACGGAGTGTTATTCAGGGGAGGAGCGGAAATCGCGCAAGGTCCATTCGACGTCGCGGCGGCCGCGGAAATCATTGATGCCGACCTTGACCACGACATCGAGGCGGTCGCCGACTTGCAGTTCACGGGCGCGATCGGCTTGGCGCCAACCGAGACAGCGGATGACTTCACCATCTCGTTCCAAGCGCAACTCGACATGCGAGCCATCACCCAGGAAACGAGGTGCTGCGGCGACCTTGGTGCCGCAACAAAGGAAAACGGGCTCAGGGAAGGCCTCGCCGTAGGGCTGCAGGCGATCGAATTCATGCAGGGTGGAAAGGTCGATCTCGCCGGGAGAGATCTCTCCGTCGATGGCCATTTCGGGCAGTTCGACTTTGCCTTTGGAAGCGGCCTTGGCCGCGCCTTCGCGCAGGGCTGCCGCCACTTGTGGAGCCTTCTCCGGATCAAAATGAAAACCAGCCGCACGTGCATGTCCACCGTAGCCGGTGAAATGCTCTTCGGCATGCTTCATGATCTCCATCAAGTGATGGCCTTCCGGAGCCCGCGCACTGCCACGCGCTACGCCCGGGGTGCACTCGGCCCACAGCAAAGTGGGCAGGCCGGTGCGTTCCATGACTTGATTGGCAACGATGCCGAGTACGCCGAAGTGCGCATCGGAATGCCCGGTGAACACCACGGGATCACCGCGTTGAAACTGTTCTTCGACGGTGCCCGCAAGCACATCGAATTGACGCGCCTGGATTTCGCGGCGTTCCAAGTTCATGGCTTCCAGCTTGGCGCATGCAGCCTCCGCTTCAACCGCTGTATCACAAGCAAGCGCTTGGAACGCGACTTCAGCTTGGAACAGACGTCCGGCGGCATTGAGGCGCGGGCCGACGCGAAAACCGATGTCTTCAGCAGTTGGAGTCTTGCGGATGCCGGCTGCCTTCACCAGGGCACGCAAACCGGGGAAGCTCGACTCCTGCAAGGTGGCAAGACCATGTTGCACCAAGGCGCGGTTCGGTCCACGCAGGGGCATCACATCACCGATGGTGGCGATCGCGACATAACCGAGAGCGTCGAACAGGAACTTGCGATCCTTCTCAGGTAGTTGCCCATCGCCATGGATGTGGCGCAACACACCCCACAACAACAACCACGCGACCGCAGTTCCGCAGAAAGGTTGGAAGGGGCCGCCGTCTTCCGGGGCCGGGCCAACCCATGGGTTCATCAAGGCTGCGCAACGCGGCAGTTCTTCGCCGGGCAGGTGATGGTCGACCACGATGACCTCGATACCCTCATCCGCCAAGGTGGCGAGGGGAGCAATCGCGGTGGTGCCGTTGTCGACGGCGATGACCACTTTGGCTTGATGATCGCGGATCGCTGCGAGGCTGTTCTCACCGAAGCTATAACCATCGCGCACGCGGTCGGGGATGAAGACTTCCACCTCCAGACCGAGCCGCTTCATCATGCGGTACAGCAACACCGAGCCGCAGGTGCCGTCGACATCGTAGTCGCCGTGGATCAGCACCTTATGCTTGGCGGCGATGGCTTGTTCCAGGGTCTTCAGCGCACCCTCGAAGCCTGGGATCCGGGTAGGGTCCGGCAAGCTCTGCAGGCTCGGCTTGAGGACGGCCTGTGCCTCCTTGGGGTCGGAAATCTGGCGTTGCAGGAGCAGCTGAGCCGTCAATGGACGGACTCCGATCTCCTGGGCCAGGGCATCCCGGCGGCCCGAATCCGTAGCTTGCAGTTTCCAGCGGAACTGCGCCGCGACAGCCGTGCGTCTCACACTTAAGATTCTAGGATGCCCGCCGCCGAGAATCCTCCCCGCATCCCAGCGATGAATGAATTGCTGGAGGAATGTCGCACCCGTGGATGGGAGGCATTCGGTCTGGAGGCCTGCCGCGAGGCCTGTTCCTGGGCGCTCGAACGCATCCGCGGGCAACGCAAGGCCGGAAACCTGCAAGCCACCGTGGACGACGCCTTCTGGACCGAGGTCGAAGGCCGATTGTCGGTGCTGCCGAGCCTGCAGCTGCGTGGCGCCATCAATGCCACTGGCGTGGTCCTGCACACCAATCTGGGGCGGGCGCCTTGGTCGCGCGAGGCCATCGAGGCTGCTGCCCAGGCTGCAGGGGCGTCGATCTGTGAGATTGACCGGAAGACGGGCGGCCGTGGGCGTCGGGATCGGCCCGTTTCTGAGCTCTTGGTCCGGGTGACGGGTGCGGAAGCCGGTCTGCCGGTCAACAACAACGCAGCAACCGTCCTGTTGGCAGTGTCGGCGCTGGCACGGGGCCGCAAAGTGGTGGTCGCGCGCTCGGAGTTGGTGGAGATCGGTGGCAGTTACCGCATGCCAGAAGTGATCGAAGCCGCGGGCGCTGAGATGGTGGGGGTCGGAACCACCAATCGGGTGCACGCCAAGGATTTTGAGGCGGCGCTGGAGGATCCGGAGGTCGCCTGCGTGTTGCGCGTGCATCCATCGAACTACCGCATCGAAGGTTTCACCAAGGAAGTCCCGATGCAGGAGCTGGCGGACATCTGCCACGCCAAGGGATTGCCCCTGGTCTACGACTTGGGTTCCGGCATTTTGGTCGGGCGCGAGTTGACCGGGTTGGAGCAGGAGCATCCGGTGAAGGATGCGTTGAAGCAAGGGTGCGATATCGTCACCTTCTCCGGCGACAAATTGTTGGGCGGACCGCAGGCGGGATTGATCGTCGGTGCGGCCGCATTGGTCGAGCGTCTGCGGCGCGACATGCTGACGCGTTGCATTCGCTTGGATAAGACCATCCTTGCGGCATTGGAAGCCACCTTGACCATTCACGCCTTAGGCGCCGATGCAGCCCTTTCGCGCATTCCAGCCTTACAGCGTCTGTCGATGTCGGAAGAGCAGCTGACCGCCCGTGCTACCGAACTTGCGACCACCATCCAAGAGTTGGGGCGTGGATATGAAGTCTCCGTCGTGCCTTGTGCCGGACGCGTCGGTTCCGGCGCATCCCCAACCGAAGACCTGCCTAGTGCCGGCGTCTTGCTCCGACGTGCGGGGCAGGATTCCGCCTCGCTAGCGCAAGACCTGCGCATGTCCGAGCCACCCGTGTTTGGCCGCGTGCAGGAAGAAGGTGTGTTACTCGATGTGCGCACCATCTCGGCTGAAGAGGAAATCCTCCTTCTTGGCCTGCTCGATTCCCTCCCTGAGGCCAACGCATGAACCCCCTCCAGAAAATGGCGCTGCTCGC
>JBMYYH010000053.1:0-19404 GCA_049609225.1 Planctomycetota bacterium
CATGTCTCCCGCGATCAAGGCGTTGGAGATCACGCCGGCCGTTTGATAACCCGCTTCCTGCAGATACTGCGACACCATCGGCAGCTCGGTCGACGAAGGCAGGTTATTGAAGTTGTAGCGCACACCACTGGCGAGCGCATCATGACCAGACAACATCGAAGCATGCCCCGGCAAGGTCTGGTTACTGGAGCTGTAGCTATAGTCCCACCAGTTGCCGTCGGCGCGGAACTGATCGAAGAACGGTAACTCATAGGCCGGCTCGCGCTCATCCAAGAGGATGTCGGAGCGGAAGGTGTCCAGCGAGATCAGGATGATGTCGGGTGCTTCGAGAGCGACATCAAGGGCTGGTGCCGGCAACACTGGCTGGCTCTTGGCGCGGTTGGCGTCGCGCAGAGTCTTGTGGTTCCAATAACCACTGAACACTGCAAGCACGCAAAGCAAGGTGGCGACGGTGGATTGCAGGCGCAAGCTGCACGTCGGCATCTTGGTGGAGAGCAACATGCCGAGCACCACGGCAACCACGCCGATCGGCAGGAACATGCCCGGCGCAACGCCCAGGCCACCTAAGGTCGGGACCATGCCGAGCAGGAAGCTGCCCCACATCCAACCGCTGGGGCTTGGCAGGCGATCGCCGAGGCCGGGAATCAACGACACCACGATCAGGACGATGCCTAGACCGCAGCTGATCATCAGGTTGCCGACGAGGAGCGGCATCCACAAAGCGACGACGCCGAGGTCACCGCTGCCGAAAAGGCTCGCGACCAGGCTGGCCAATGCGGCGCCGGCGATGAGGGATACGGAGCGGTGGAGCCAGGTCTTCATGGTGGAATGGCCGACACGGTGCTTCTCCGTGCTCAGCGCGCCTCAGGATAAACGCGAAGCCTTTACAGGAAAAGGCGTTTCCCGGCGCCGGAGCGGGCAAAGGCAGCCCAATAGTCGTCGGCAGGCAGGCGCCAGTAGGCCTCGGCCCAATCTTCCTCCATCTCGCGGGCATACCAGGTGCTCAGAGCACGGTCGACGCGCAGATAATCCACCTCGGTAATCTGCGATGGATAGGCGCGCAAGGCCTCGTCCTTGAGGGCACGCTGGTCTGCATTGAGCGGCAGCCCGGAGGCCAGCGGCAGCGGTTGCCACAGACCACTCGCGGCGATTTCGACGCCCTCCAGCTCCTTCGGCCACGCCTTTTGGAGCACGCGGTTGGCCTCGAAGTGATCGAGGTTATTGTCCGCCCACCAGGTGGTGTGGACGCGCGTCGGGCGGAAATCACGCAGCAGGCCTTGCAGCTTGCCGGTCCACGCCCCGCCGACGGCAAGACGAGTCTCGGGCGCATCGAGGAAGTGCAGATCGGTCACGCCCAGCACCTCCATCGCGCGTTTGGCCTCTTCGTGACGAATCCGCGCCGATTCCTCTTCACTGACGGTGCTGATGCCCTTGCGTCCGTCGGTCAGCCAGATCATGCGCACTTCACTGCCGGCGGCCACTGCCTGAGCGATGGCGCCGCCGCATTGCAGCACATCATCATCGAAGTGCGGCATCACCACCGCGACGCGTTCCGATGGCTTGAAAGCGCCATTGGGGCAGTCGAGTTTGGGCTGCAGCTGCTTCAAGGAGCGCTGGTAATCCAAGGCGGTGGCCAGATGATGGCGGTATTGGAAGGCGTCGGAGCGGTCGGGGCGGAAATCGGCACGCCAGGACCCCTGCAGGAGATGGCGCAGGCGTGCGGCGGGCAGGATCAGGAAGGCTTCGGCACCCCCACGTCCGACATGGCGGAAGGCGGAGCGGTAACCGCGCAGACCGGCGGCTGCATCGTCGAAATCGAGGGAAGTCTCCTCATGGCCGGACTTCAACAGCAGGTTGGGCCAGACCGCGACATCGCGTTCATAGAGGGCGACGCGGAAGCCATCGGACAAGTCGTCGAGAATGCGCAGGAGGGAGTCGGTCTCGGGGCCGGGCGCGGGATACGGGGCGATGAGCAGGTCATGGCCCTCGGTCCACGGCATCGGCGGCATGCCTCCATTGGCTTCCATCGCCTGGAACGCGCCTGGCATCCACGGACGCGGATCACCATGCAGGAATCCAGGCTTCTGCGTGGGCAGGAACTCCCCGACCTCAGGCATGGTGAGGATGTTCTGCGGTCGACGCAGCGGGCACGGAAAGATGCGCCCCATGAAGCTCTACTCCATGTAACCGAGCGCCTTCATGGTCTCGATCAGCTTCTCGTCATCGTCGGCGACATCGCCACCCATGGCACGCGGCTTGAGCTGCACATGGCCCTCACGCGTTTGCACGGGGTTGGCCGCACGATATTCCTCGGTGAAGCAATCTTCCATGACGGAACCATCCATGTAGTCTTCGACCGGCAGCCCCAGCAAGTGCAGCATGGTCGAAGCCATGTCGGCGATCTGCGGTCCCGTGACGCGCTCGCCTTTCTTGATGCCCGCGCCTTCCCAACCGTAGACACCTTGGGTGCGGTGCATCGCAGGACGCCCTTCCACCGCCGGCTCGGCAACCACCGAGTGCAGCGGATGCGGCGACATGTTGCAGGCAGTCTCCTTGGTCACGCACTGGATATCCGGTGCGACGTGCAGTTGCTCGCCTTCCCAAAGATCCTCGCGCTTGAACGCACGCGCGATGACCTTGGAGCCATCGGTAGCCTGCATCTGCACCACCTTCTCGATGATCTCTTCACGCAAGGCTTCGTACTCCGCTCCAGGCTCGACGATGCCTTCCGGCTCGCGACCCTTCAAGTTGATGAGCACGATGTCTTCTCCACCGGAGAAGCTGGAGTAGGCGCGCGTCTTCGACCAATCGATCATTTCCATGATGGTCGCCTCTTGGCCCTTCGACAGCTTGCGCCCCTTCTCGGTCAACTTGCGCAGAATGCCGGTCCGACGCAGCAGACCATTCCACTTCTTCTGCATCCACAGCTTGCGCTTCATCGCCCCCGCCGACGACTTCAAGACCAGGTAGCCGTTATCCAACAACCACTTGTTCATGTAGTAGCGGTACGTGATGCGACCGAAGCCGTGGTCCGAGCAGGTGCCGAAGACCACATCACCATCCATGGCCAAGGCCTTTTCACGCAAACGCCCAAAGGCGGCATCGACGGCGGTGTAGACCTCTGCGAGCAGATCCTTGCGTGCTTCCCATTTGCCCGGGTTGGCCTTCTGCCATTCCGGATCCTGGTAGCACCAAGCCTGGTGCGAAGTGAGGTCGACCTGACGGTAGACCAGGCAGAAGAAGTCTGGATCGTGCTTGTCGAGCAGGTGCTCACCCATGCGCGTGATCTGTTCGATCACGTGGTAAAGGCTCTTCACTGCGGCGTTTTCATTCGCGCTGTGGAAGAGCATCTCCGGCTCGTTGTCGGCCGGCACATCGCCGATCGCCTGCTCCAACTCCTGACGCAACTCCGGCGGATGGATGAAATCACTATGACGATCCGGAGTCAGCAGACCGCCGATCATCGCGCCGTGGTCCAACTTCTCGACCGGGAATGTCAGTGGAACCGTAACCGAACAGACCTTCTTGCCAGCTTCATCGGCGAGCTTGAACACGCTTGGCACTTGCACCGAATCCATCGACACCACCGGGCGCTGATAGCTGCCATGGCGTTGCTCGCGGAAGAAGAAGATGCCGTGCTTGCCGGGATGCACACCGGTCATGAACGAAGTCCATGCCAGGGAGCTGTTGGGCGGCACCGTGCTGGTCAGTGGGCCAGTGCAACCAGCCTCCACCATCGCAGCGAGGTTCGGCAGTTTGCCCTCGGCAATCATCGGGTTGATGATGTCCCAGGTGGCGCCGTCGATACCGGCGAAAATGACGCGCTTGCGAGGGGTCGAGCTCATGCGTGAGGGTGGGGACACGACGCCCCCGCAGGAAGCAGGATAGCGGGTCGTGCGTGACTCTTCCTAGCAGCTTTTCGGATGCCCCGAGATGCGCTTAAGCCCTTCCGAGCTTGCGCTTGACCATGCCGACGATGGCCGGGTCGACTTGCTTGGTGAAAAGACACATTCCTGCATAGAATGCGACGCCCAAAGGAGCGCCAATCCAAACCGATTGCTGCAGATCCAGGAGGTACAGGATGCCGATCATCGCCGCCGTCGCGACGTAATAGGGCAGGGTGCGCAGGAGCATCGGAATCGGGTTGCCGAAGAAGCCGCCGACCAGGAACATCTTGATGATGAACTCCAAGACGGCCGTGATCGCCGAGGCATAAGCCGCGCCCACGATGCCGTAGCGCGGGATCAGGATGATGTTGCACACCACGCTGGAAGTGAGAATGGTCACCCCCACCTTGGGGATGCGCTTTTCCAACTCCTTCACACCGATCATCAACATGCCGACGGGCCCGCCGATGCAGTCCACCACCATCGCGACCAGCAGCACGCGCAGGACATCCGCGGTGCTGTAGAACACGCCGTTTTCAGGATCGCCGTTCACATACTTCTCACCGAACCATCCGCAGAGGGTATCGGCGTAGAAGAAGATGCCGGCGGCCAGAGGCACCACCCAGAAGGCTTGCCAACGCACGGCACGACCATAAAGATTGCGCGTGGCTTCCTTTTCGTTGACCGCATCATCACCCCCCGTCAGACGTGACAGGCGTGGGAACAAGGCGGTGTTGAAGGCCATGGTGAAGGTCAGGAAGATGGCGGCAACGCGCATCGCCTGGCCATACAGACCACGTGCAGCCCAAACATCGCCGTCGGTGTTGGGGATCAGGCTGACCCAGAAGAAACCCATCAACAGGACGTCGATGCGGTTTCGCAACATGCGCAGGATGCGGAACACCGCGACGAAACCGGATTGGCGGATCATCGCCCAGGCGCGTTTGGGAGTGGAACGCGGGATCGGCACTCCAGGGATCAGGCGCTTATGCACCATCACCGGCAGGATCCAACCGCGCACCGCCGAACCGACCAGGAACATGGTGTAGATACCCATGACCCGGTACTCCTCTTCCAGCACCAACATCGCAATGGTGGCACCGCCAGCACGGAACAAGCCCGTAATGACTTCCACCACCGCCGGCATCGCCATGCGCTCATAACCCTGGAATAAGGCTTCTCCGAGGGTGCCGAGGGCGTCGGCCAGGATGATGCCCACGACCAAGGCGACCAGGATCGGCAGCTGCCCCAAGTCACTGCCGGTGTAGAGACTCTCCCCCAAGATGTAGAGGAACAGGAGAGCTCCCGCGATCAAACCACCGAGCAACATCGCCAAGCGCGCATCGGCGTAGATCTTGGCGGTCTCCTCGGGAGCGCGCGCCACTTCCCGGGTGACGATCAGCGGAATGCCGAAGCTCGACATCATGCCGCCGAAGAACAGCAGCGTGCCCATCAAGGTGTAGACCCCGACGTAATCCGTTTCGACGAAGCGCGGCAGCACCAAGCCGAACATGATGTACAGCGAGTTGCCCAGCAACTTGCCGACGGTCAGGAACAGCGTGTTCTTCGCGAGGTTACTCAAGGCCGATTCTTTGGCTTAGCGAAACAGCGGTACCAAAGTCGGGCGCAGACGCTGGAACAGGTCGGCGGTGGCGCGGGTATCACGCAGGCAGTACTCCGCGATCTCATCGTATCGACCAGCGCGAGCCTTGGAAGCCACCATGCTGCCATCCATCTTGCCTTTGGGTGATTCGACCCCGAAGCGACGGCACCAATAGTCCAGGGAATAGCTCTCACGCGCCGCACCCATGAAGTTGAGCACTTCCATCAGGTCGCAATGCTCCTTCACGCTGTAACGATAACCCGCAAGCTGACGACTCGGTTTCACATCCAACATGGCGCTGCGGGTAAGCAGCACCGGGCCGTCGTAACCGCGGCCGTTGTAGGTGACGACGGTGCCCCATTCCTGGGCCAAACGCCAGAACTCGGTGAGCAACTCGCGCTCATTGCCACGGAACACCTTGGTGCCCGGCACTTCACCGAAGTCTTCCCACTTGCAACCGGAGCCATGCACCAGCACCGCTCCCTGATCCTTATCCAGGTTCCACATGCCGATCGAGACCACACGGCCCAAACCGCGGATCAAGGCAAGCCGGTTCTGGATATCTTCATCATTGCCGCGGGTCTTGCGCGCCATCAAGTAGTGGCGCGTGGCTTCATCGACCTCTTCCCACTCGAGGCCAGCGACCTCGATATCGAAGGCCACCACGGGAGTGCGCAGCTGGTCGGCGGTTTCGGATTCGCCGGACATGCCTAGACCTCGTCCTCTTCCGGCGGCGTATCGCCTTCATGCACGGTGAGCACCGGCACCTTGGCCAGACGCACCACCTTCTCAGCAGTGGAGCCGAGCAGCAGATGCGCGAGTCCGCCGCGCCCATGCGTGCTCAAGACGATGACCGAGCAGTTGAATTCCTCAGCTGCCGCGACGATCGCTGCCGACGGCTTGCCCTTCTCGATCAAGTGCACTTCGACCTTAGCGCCGAGAGCTTGCAGCTTGGCGGCGGCTTCCTCCAGTGCCTTCTTCGCACCGGTACGGAATTCCTCCCGGTAGTTGCCGAGGTCCAGGGCGCCTGGCGCCATGTAATTGGCGAACACCGGAGCCGTGGCCACGAGGTCATCCTCGAGGGCGTGGATCAAGTGGATCACGCCGTTGTTGGAGGTCGCAAGACGCGCCGCCCATGGATAGGCCTGCTCCGCCTGGCTGGAGAAATCCGTCGTAAGGAGGATGCGGGAGAACATCACACGCAGGGTAACGGTTCGGACGCCACCTCGGGAGGGCTACTTGCCGTCGGGTGTGGGCTCGGGGTCGCCAGCGGTGCCTTCGAACATCTCCTCGGAGGATTCGACATAACCGAGCTGATGAATAGCCTCCAGGAACACGTTGTTGGCGTCCTCGGTCGGGATGAGGGGTGCCGTCGCGGGGCGGTAGCCGACCCGATAATCCTTCGGCTCGATCTCCGGATGGGCATTGCGCCACTCCTCCGTCATCATCGTGCGCAGGGGATTTCCCACCATGTAGGAGCCACTCGGCAGGCCGAGCAGATCGAGGATGGTCGGGGTGATGTCATAGATGCCGCCGATCGTGCGTTTGCCACGTGGCTGCAATCCAACCGGCTGGACCCCAGGACCGGAAAGCACGAATACCCCGGGAGGCGCATTGGTGTGACCACCGGACTGGATGTTGGCAGCGTTGTCGATGTTCTCTGGCCCCATGCCATGATCACTGACGAGCATGATGATGGCATCCTCGGGCAGGGCTTCGACCATATTGCCGAGCCAGGCATCGAACTGTTCATAGGCCAGATCGATGTGCGCACCGAGTCGCTCGATATGCTCCGGCGGCATGCCATAGCTGTAGTTCTGCGGCGCGCGATAACGCCAGAAGTAATGACCGGCGACGTCGGGCAGACCGTAGTAGACCAAGTTGAGATCGGCAACGCCGTGCTCCTCCAACATCTGCAGGAAGATGCGTTCATGCGTGCGGTCGGCATGGAACACGCCGCGGAAGAAACGGTCGAGCTTATGCGCAAAGGTCCAATCCTCTGGCACCACGCCGAACTGATCGTTGTACTCCTCCACCAAAGGTCCGTTCGGACGCCCGGCGTAGAGGTTGTCGGAGATGGTTTCCTGCAACTCCGGTGGATAGGTCAAGCCGGGCAGCCCATCCTTCATGACCAGCGGCTTCCACAAGATGGTGGCCTGTGCTTGGGCCGCATAACTGGCGACGATGCGCGCATTCGGCACGCGTTCGGCCGGCCAAGAAACCCACCACGCCACCGAGTTGACGGTACGACCGTGCTCTCCCGCCAAGTTCCAGATGGCAGGCACCTTGCGGCTATTGGAGGTGTATGGCAATCCACCCGGCTTCGGCTTACCGCTGACAGCAGCCTCCGTGAAGTAATGGATGCCGTGTTCGGGAAACTTGACGCCGGTTGCGATCGAAGTCCACAAGACCGGCGAGTACGGCGGACGATCGGTCATCAAGTTGCCGGCAAGTCCATCATCCACCAACTTGCGCATGTGCGGCATCTTGCCTGCCTGGAACAGTGGTTCCACCACATTCCAGGTCATGCCATCCACTCCGATCACCACCACCGGCGGACGTTCGCGATGGTGTTCGCGTTGCGCCAGAGGATCCACTTTGGTTTCTGCGCCTCCACCATTGCCCGACTCCGCACCGCCACAAGAGGCGAGGGTCGGCAACACCGACAGGCTCAGGAGCATGCCCCAAAGGGCTGGACGGCGGCATAGGTTCAAGGCGTCGTGCACCTCTCTATTCTACCCGTTATCGCTGCACTGGCACCTTCACCGGCACCGCGCGACGACGCAGACGTCGACGTAAAAGCAGGTAGCCGCCGAGCAGCGCTGCCCATCCTGGCAGGTCACCGCGGAAATCGACGGGGCCATGTTCCTTGAGATTGGCGCTACAGCCTCCTCCACCACTACTTCCAGCACTGGCGGCGATGGTGCCCCCGCCTTCGAAGGTGAAACCCGAGGCGACGGCACCCTGCCCATTGGTCGTGCGGACCATCAAGCCGAAGTTACCGGCATTGGGGTTGGCGTCGGTCATGGCCTCGACGTTGGTGCTGTTGATCAAGTCGATCAAGCTGGCGACCTTGCCGCCTTGACCACTGACGGGATCCACACCGAACTTCACCTCGGCGATGTCGGCCAGCGAAACGCCGAAGATGCGCACCAAGGTTCCACCTGCCTTCGGACCGATGTTCGGCGTGAAGGAAGTAATGCGTGGATCGGGGCTGTCGACGAAGGTGAATGCATTCGACTCCACGGTGTCGGGCGAACCGGCGTTGCGCAGAGTGAGGTCGACGATGCCTTGGGCATGTGCGGAAGTCACGACCTGCAGGACTTTGGAAGTCATGAAGGTGGTGGTGGCTTGGACACCATCGATCAGCACCACGGTCTGGTCGCTGAAGTTATTGCCCGAGATGTAAAGGCGGGTGCCTCCGGTATCTTGACCGGCCGTCGGCAACATGTCGTTGAAGACGGGTGAACCGGTGAAGGTAAAGGCGCTGTTGCTGCGCACCTGTTGGCCATCCGGTCCGTGGATCGACAAGTCGACCAGGCCAGGCGTGGCGGCTGGAGTCGTTGCGCGCAGGGTGGTGTCGTTGACGAAGTTCACCGCCGCCGCTTCGACACCGCCGAACAGGACATAGGAACCATCTTGGAAGTTGGTGCCGGTGATGGTCACCACCTCGCCACCGACCATGCTGCCGGTGTTGGTATCCAGACCCACGATGGTCGGTGCATCATGGATGACTTCCACGGTTCCGGAAGCGACTTCCAGATCGCCCGAACCATTGCGGATGTAGAGGTCATAGGCACCATAGGCTGCGGAACCCGTCGCAGTGACGGTGCCGCGCACGAAACTGGTGCCGCTGGTGACATTGGTGATCGACAGGCCCGCTGCCTTCGTCTCTAGACTCATCGCGCCGGCTGAGAAACCACTGCCGAAGATGGTCAGGATGCTGGCCTGACCACGCTTCAAGAGCAGGGCACTGTTGGCGCTGTCGCGCAGGCTGATGTCATCCCCCATGTCGAGGGTGCCGCAGTCCACGGTGGCCCCGGCGCCGAGGGTGAAGGTCGTCGGCACGGCATATCCGCCATAGAAGCCCGCAGCAAAGTCGGTCTCGATGGTGGCATTGCCGGTGAGGTTGGCGGTGGTCATGCCGCCTTCCAACGGAGTGACGTGCACCCAGTAGTTCGCCGCCGGCAGCCCCTTGATCGAGAAGATGCCGTTGTTGTTGGTGGTCGCCATGCCGAGCAGGCGGCCGTCGCTGGTGCGAACGGCGCTGACCACGGCGCCGGCAAGTCGGTCGGAACCGGTGGCGCGTCGGATGGTACCGGTCAGTTTGGCCGGAGTCCCCACCGAGGCGATCGCGACGGCACCATTGGCATCGTCGGCGGTAAGGCTACGGTGCAGCCATTGCCCCGAAGTCACATAAGGCCACATGGTGCCGGAGACTTCCGGAGAGTGGTCGAGGCCGATGAAGTGGCCGATCTCGTGCGTCAGGACATCCTGCACATCGAAGCTGCCGGGCGTCTTGTCGGTCGAGAAGTTGAACTGCGATCCGTTGAACAGGATGTCGGCGTCGAGGATGGCGCCGGTCGAGGTGTTGAACGAGATCGGCGTGATCGCGACGATGCCACTTCCGGATGGGAAGTAACCCGAACTGTTGTTCTCATCGAAAGCGACGATGCTCGAGCTTCCGGAAGGATCGACCGAGTTGGTGTCGGCGCCGCGGGTGAAGTTGATGCTCGAACCGGTCACGTCCTCCCAGGTCTGGAAGGCGTGCTCGATGGCGGCTTCATGACTGCCGTCGCTGATGTTGTCCGAACCCGCGGAGTTCATCCGCCAAGTGATGTTCGGATTGGTCCACTCCAGGTTCTTGCCGTTGATGCGGATCCGCACGTAGGCGTCCGCGGCGCTGAATCCTAGACCGCAGGCGAGTGCGAGTGCGAGGAAGCGCGCCCAACGACGGGGGCGCATCTTGGATGCCGCAGGTTCAGCTTTGGCGCTGAACTTCGGCGAAGATTTCGGCGAGGAGTGCGTCATATTCTTCGACCTCCACGTGCCCTTCTTCCGAGGTCTGACGCAACACGCGCGCAGCTCCCGCCACGGACGAGGACTGGACCTTCATGGCTCCAGCTTCCATTCCGACGGGCATGCGCCATTGCTTCTGGTTCGAGGGTTCGCTGAGGAAAAGGATGTTCCGATCTCCGACTTGGAGATCAGGCATGCCGGGCAGGATCAAGCCCTTACCGGCGACCTCTCCGCCAGGAATTCGAACTTCCTGGATCGAGGCCATGGTTCCTTTTATCGGCGTCACAGTCGAGAAGCTGTACCGCGTCTCGATGGTGCCGTCCTCGAGCATGACCGCAGTCGCATCGAGAATCTGGACCTCACAGATCCGCTCGGCGCCGGCTACCAAAGTGGCCATGCTGGGACCTTCTTCGGTCACAGTGGATGCATCGACGCTGCTCAGACTGAGGCCTGAGAGTGCACCGATGAGGATTGCGCATGTGATGGGGCGTCGCATGTTGCCTTATTGGCGGACGCACGACGGCCCTCTTGAGACGGTTTAGGAGTTTTCTTTTCGCCTCTACGGTGCCTGGGAGGCCTCTTAACGGACGCTTTCGATCCGAAACGACTGAAAAACGTCGTTCTGCCAATGAAAGAGCGCCCTCCAATGCACATTCGGGTGGGATTCCATGCGGAGCATGAATTCAGCAGTGACACCACCACCCTCCTCCTCTACCCACCGGAAGAAGAACAGGTCGACAGGGTCGCCCCAGAAAATCCAGGCATTGACAAGCCGTTCTCGAAGAAGCTCCTCCCACTCCTCCCGGCTGGATTGTGCAAAGGGTCCCTGGTATCGCACCATCAGAAAAGGGTCAGACCTGATGATGGGAAGTTTCTCTCCGGCTTCGCGGATTCCCTTTTGGACTTCCACTCTCTCCCGTTCTGAATCAAA
This sequence comes from Planctomycetota bacterium, assembly GCA_049609225.1. Taxonomy (GTDB): domain Bacteria; phylum Planctomycetota; class UBA1135; order UBA1135; family UBA1135. Next base: position 11,441 of record JBMYYH010000053.1, read on the forward strand.
ATCGTCTGGCATGAATTCGGTCACGCTTCGGAGAGTTCCAGAATCCCATTCCATCTCAAGCCTTCTGGAGTCCATCAAATAGGGAGGCAGAGCTTCCGGATCGATGTAGGCAGGGAAAGAGGATGTCTTGGAATGACTTCTGTGGAAGGAAACGACCTGCGTGAATCCTTTGCGATGCACGTCCAAGGAATCCTGCCTTGGTTCTCGCGAGACCAGGGGGTTCATGATGCACCGGCTTGCGAGCCGCACCGATTGGGAGTCTCCTCGGATGAATTTGAGCCGTTCGAGATATAAAGGAAGTCCACCCTTGGTAGTCGCGGAACCAATCGAGAAGTCTTGAGGCCAGGTGCGAGGAATGAGTTCCACTTGCCCTTGCCTCCACAAGCCGAGGATTTTTTCCAGGTGAAGATGATGCGGTCCCTGCGAATGTACTTCCGTCCCCAAGAGAATCAAGGAATCTCTATGGATGCCAACTTCTCTTAAATGGAAAGAAGGCCACTTCAATCGCTCCGGCCATTCCGTCACGATGCCAGCTTCGACCGCCGCAAGCCAAAGCTTCTCTTCCAGGTATCCAAGACTTGGGTCCTCATGATGCGGAAGAGCGCAGGCACTCCCAGCAACCACAAGAATCAAGCCTGCCAGGGCGCGGCATAAATCCATTCCATGAATCTAACCTACGCCCTGGTGCAATCGAAAGCCCCCTAGGGAGTGATATCCAACACCACCGCGTTGGAAATCAGGCCTGGATCGAGCGGGAAGCCGTTGTGGCTGACCGCGGCGCAGCGCAGCCGACGTCCGACGAATCCGGACAGATAGCTGCCTTGGAGCATCTGAGTGGTGGCATCTCCATTGGCATCGAGGGTGCCCTGGAAGCCGTTGCCGAGGCTGGGGATGTAGCCAGATTCCATGCGGTCGAAGAGTAGATCACGCTCCATCGGCGCATATTTGCGGTTGCCGCCGAGGATGGCGTCGTAGCGACCGGCGAAGGACATCAGCATGGTGTACGGACGTCCGGCTTCGGATGCTGGGAAGTCGATATCCATGACCACGTTGGCTCCCCCACTTGCGCTCAACTCCGATGCGGAGGATGTCAGGAATGGCCGCATGTATTGCACGAAGGCCTCACCATCTTCGTTGTAGACATATCCAGTCGGGAAGATGATCGGACGCACCGCGAAGTCGCGCCGCCCGATGAGCAGATCATCCAAACCATCCCCGTTGATATCGGGCAGGCCCGTGAAGTCTTCCGCGAAGGAATCCGGCATACCACTCACCCGACGCATACCAAGGATTTCCAAGGTCTCGCCGTTGGAGCCATCGACCAAACGCAAGAACTGCGGGTCGCCGATGTAACCGATGGTACCGCCGATCTCGGAAATGCCATCTTGGTTGTAATCGCCGACTCGGTGCACCGAAATGTTGTAACTCACACGCACTGCCGGACGTTCGATAGGTTCCGTCCACAAAGGTGAGCCATCCGCGCCGGAATAACACTGCAGGCCATTGCCGTAGAACGACATCGAAGTGACGATATCTGGCAAGCCATCGCCATTCACATCACCGGTTGAAGTGACGAACTGGCCGATGTCGCCAGTGTTCACGGAACCTTGGATGGACCACAGCAGGCTGCCGTCGGCACCGGAAAAGACTTCCACCGTGCCCCACGGCCCTTTGTTGTAACTACCCGCGATGTAATCTTCATAACCATCAAGGTTGAGGTCGCCGGCCAGACCGATGGCGGTGGCGAAGTTCTCGGCCCACACGCCTCCGATCTGTTCGCGCAGGATGCTTCCATCCACGCCTGACAGGATCAACATCTCGCCGCCGCGGAACAGACTGCCACCGCTGCCATCGGGTGTATTGGAACCACTGACGAGAAGGTCATCCACCCCATCGCCATTGAGGTCCGGGAAGCTGTGCATCCGTTCGCCCAGCTCTTCGCCGGTGACTCGCCCTTCGAAGCGCCAAATCTCGGCGCCGGTGGCTCCCGAATAGACCAACAGCCCGGATTCCGCCGTGCCGAGGGAACCCCAGCCGGCAACGCCTGCCGCGTAATCCCCGAAACCATCGCCATCCACATCAGGCATGCCGACGAGGAACTTGCCTAGGTGCGATCCATCCGGACCATAATCGCGGCGGATCAAACTGCCATCAGCACCGGAACGCACCTCCACCATGCCGGAAGAATCCGATACCGCGTTGGGCCCGTAAGCGCCCACCAGCAGATCGGCTACGCCATCGCCATTCAGGTCTTCGGTCCAGCCGACACCTCCACCCAACATGGAATCAGGCTGGCCGACAAAGGAGTAACCGCCATCATTCTGGGCGGCAAGGGCGAGAAGGGCTAGGAGGGGAGTACACATCGCTAGATTCGTATGACGCCTAGCTTGGCATCCTCCACTCTTTTATGGATTATTTCTTCGGCGCGTTCGGATCCTGCAGCCACAGGCCCAGGACACGGCCTTCTGGATCCGCGAAGAGGCTGAACTTACCGGCACCCGGCACTTCCATGCCCTCGGCAATCACCTTGCCACCGGCCTTCACGATCTTCTCGCCATACTTTTCGAGATCATCGACATCGATGTAGAACGCCATGTTGCCTGGAAGCGGGCCGTCATCCGGCTTCATGATGCCACCATTGATGCCGCCCTCGCCGCCGGTCTCGACCATGTGATAGGCCATGTCTGGAATGTGGCTGATCTTCCAATCGAAGACATCTTCGTAGAAGTCGGAAAGCTTGTCTGGGTTCTTGGACCAGAACTCCCAATGGACGACGGGGCTAGGCATGATGATTTACGTTGCAGGGTGAAACTTTGCCGAGTTGGCAAACCGCATGATAAGGCTGCTCGTGTGGCCAGGGCCTAAGCCTCAGGTTGTTGCTTCGGAGCACCGCTGTGCAATCCGCGGCGCCCGATGGCCAGTCCGTCGGGAGGCACACCCAGCCGGGAACGCAATTCGGCAATCGTCCAGGTCAAGATCTCCGCGTACTCCAATTCCTGGCGTCCGAACAGGCTTCGCTCTCCAGCTCCAGCGCGCCATGCCTTCCAGGATCTTCTCGGTGCCATCAAGGGTCCGAGAAGGCTGATGCTGACGACAATCGAACCGACATACCACCCGAGGCCGCCGAGGCCTTTGCGCCATTCCCAAAGCGAGATTTCCGCTTCCCCGCGTAGGTCGGTGCCGAATCCGGTAGCGACATGGTGTAGATCATGCAGCCGAATCGCCCATTGATGCCTTTCGGTATTCGGCACGGACATGCGCACACCAAAGAGGTTGATCGGTGTCTTCGGTGCATCGTAAGACTCCATGGTGAAGTCGTTCTCCTCCAAATAGGATTCCAGACCTTCCGCCACGGTCCAATGGGACGGCAGGGGGTAGTTCCTATCCCCCACTCTTTTCCCCCTCCGTATTCCACAACAGGAAACGACGGCCATCTTCTTCCTGAAGATCCAGCAACAATCCCGGTCCGCGCGCGGCCAAGTCTTTCGCATCAAGACGCAGCTGCAAGTGATCCCAATCCTCGCCAAGCGCCGCATGCAACACGCCGACGGTGATGCCGCCCTGCATTTTCATGCGCACGAACCAGAACGGGAAGTCGGTGCGGATCCAACGCTTGCTGGTCGGATTCCACGCGACAACGGCGAGGGCAGCGATCTCCGCGGGGGCAGCGGGCAAGACCTCGGCATGTTGCTCGAGTCTGCCTTCTGCTGCAAGAGTCAGATAGGGCCGCGGATCCACCATCTCCTCCAAGATGATGGCGAAGCGTTGTTCCGCGGTGGCGTCGTCCAGACTCTCCATCGCGGTCCAGTTGTTGAGCATGAGGGCAAAGATGCCCAATCCCATCAAGGCGAACAGTGCGACTGCAGAGAGCAGGCGCATCTTCCCCGAGAACCGACGCCCTCGGATCACCCCTTCAAGGCACGATGCAGGTGACTGCGCACTCCCGGCAGCTCCGCACGTGCTTCCTCTAAGGCTCCATCCGCGGCCATGCTCCAAGCGCGCGCCAGCAGACGTTCGCTCACGGCGAAGCCATCCCAGTAACGCGTGTAGGTGGCATTGCCGAGCACCCGAATGTAATCCTCGTTGCGGCTACCGAGATCGAAGTAACCGCCTTGCAGGAGTTCATCCGCACGCGCGCAAAGCTGCTTGCCATCGAGGTCGGCAGCATCGGCGCACAGACGATCGACGCCGGCATCCAGTTTCCGCAGGCCTTCCAGCAAGCCTTCCTCACTGATGCCATCCGATGCCTGGCCATGGATTTCCTCGTGCTGGATCTTGCGTAGGATCAAACCGCCGACCAAGCACAGCACCAAACCGGCGATGAAGAGGATCAGGGCGTTGTCTTCCAGCGGTTCGGCGAATCCGCCGCCGCCGATGGTGGCGACGCAGAAGCCGCCGATGAAAAGGAGAGTCGCGATGAGTTTCATGTTCCGTTTCTCCTACAAGGTGCTTGCGACGTCGAAGATGGCGTAGCCGATGTTGACCAAGGCATCGCCGACGATGAGGCCTGCCGCAACCGGCACACCCTTATCCTCGGTCCAATGCGCGCCTTTCCAACGCGCCAGCAACAGCGACAGGATGCCGCCGATGCCGAATACTGCCATGTATTCGAAAGGCAGGTAAAGGCTTAGGCCGACCATCACGCCGATGCCCGGCGAGACCAGGATCGATGCAAGGATGCCGATCACGGCGCCGGCGATGTATTTGCCGAGCGGCACATCGCCCGACTGCACGATCTGAATGGCGGATTCCAAGGCGCCGGCTTGCGGGGCACCCAACTGCGGCACACCTTCCGGCAGCGTGTTTACCGAACCGCCCTTATCTTGATGCGCCTCGAGCGCCTCGATGCCAGCAGCTTCCGCGCGCTCATAAAGCACACCGGCCTGCTCCGGGCCGAAGGCATAAGCCTTCCAAAGCACCACCACCGTAGCGAGCGCGATGGCGGGGCCGATCCAACAGGTCAGGATTTGCGCGACTTGCTGTTTCGCCGGTCGACTACCGACTAGATATCCAGTCTTGAGGTCGGCCATCATGTCGGCGCACATCGAAGTGGCAACGCAGATGGCTGCGCCCACGGTGACCGCAGGCACGATCGCTGCATTATCCGTACCGAGAATGCCCATCATGATGGCGATGGCGATGAGGGCCAGACCGGAAAGCGGTGACCAGTCGGTGCGTCCGGTGGTTTGTGCAACCACCAAGCCGGCGAGCCACAACCACGCGCCACCAGCAAGCATCACCAAGATGGCCTGCAACCAACTCACATCGTCGCCGCCGGCGAACTTGGTCGAGAACAGCAGCATAGATAGGCCGAGCACACTGCCGACGTTGATGACCTTGATTGAGACTTCTTCGGCAGTGCCGGACTCCCCCCCACCTTGCTTCAGACTTCCGAGCGCAGCCTTCAGCGCGGGCGCCGCCAACACGATGCCGGCCAAGGCACCACCGAGGATCATGCCGATACCGAGGTGTCGCGAAGTGAAGTGACTGAACTTACCAATGAACTCCTCCGCCGGAGTTCCATGGGCCAGCGACGTCAGCGAACTCACATCCACACCCTCCGGCAGGCTGTCTGGAATCCATCCCATCAGAATCGCGGCTGGAATCAGAATCCAGAAGTTGAGCAGCGTTCCGTAGAGGACCACCAAGCCGCCACGTCCGGCGAGGAAACCAGCGCCGATGCTCAACAAGCTGACGGCGAAGACCATGCGGAAACTCGCGGGGACTCCGAGGGAAGGACCGAGGTCGAAGTACGCCGGAATCACTTCGGACTTCACCAGGATGATGGTGATCGCGGAAACCGCGATACCGGCCATCAGCAGCATCGACTTCTCGATACCGGCACCAGGCGAACGCAGGATGGTTGCAACGGCAGTGCCTTCCGGGAAGCGCAGGCGTTCGTAATCGATGATCTGTTTGCGCAACGGAATGATCAACACCACGCCGAGCACTGAGCCGCCGATACACGCCAACATCAGGGCGTAGTAATTCAGTTGCTCTTCCAGCCCCAGCAGGAAGAGCACCGGCACGGTGAAGATGACACCAGCATTCACGGTATTCACCGAGCTGGCCACGGTCTGGAAGATATTCACCTCCAGGATCGAGCCTTTCCTCAGGATGCCGCGCAGAATGCCGAAGCCAATGACCGCGGCCACCGTACTTCCGACGATGGTGAAGCCGATCTGGAGGCCTGCGAAGACGATGCCCATATTGAGCAGCGCCCCCACCAAGACCCCGCCGATCAAGGCTGCGGGGGTGAGTTCACGGTAAGTGGGTCTAGAATCCACGTGGGCAGTCTAGAATATGCGGTTGGACTCGGCGAACCCCGCCTTAAATGGGAGCCGAACCTGCCATGCCACCACTCAAGGACCCGGAAAGCCGTCAGCAGGGCATCGCCTTCCTGCAGAAGATGGGCGAAGCACTGCATTGCTTCGGAACACCGTCGAATCGACTCGACGAGGTGTTGAACCTATTGTCGAAGGAGTTGGGATTGGAGGCGAGCTTCTTCAGCACGCCGTCGGCCATCTTTTATGCCTACGACTTGCCGGATGAGCGTGGATTCGCGCGCTTGCAGCGGGTCTATGCGCATGAATTGGATCTGTCGAAGTTGGCCAAGTTGGATCGATTGTTCAACAAGGTGTTGGATGGTTCGATTCCGATCGCCGAAGCATCCGATCGGGTCGACGCGATCACGAATGCGCCACCGCCCTATCCGAAGATGCTCACTTTGGCTGCCTTCGCGACGACGGCTGCCGCTGCGGTCGGGTTTTTCGGTGGTGGATTCGCGGAGACCCTGCTGGCCGGTTGTTCCGGATTGGGGCTCGGCATCCTCTACTGGATGACGACCTTCAGTGCCGCCGCCGGACGTCTGTTCGAACCACTCGGCGCCTTGATCGTGAGTTTCATCGCGGTGATGTTGGCGAGTACCTTTGGTGCTTCCGCCGACCTCGCGACCTTGGCTGGTCTGATCGTGTTGGTGCCAGGATTCAGTCTCGCCATTGGCGCGACGGAGTTGGCATTGAAACATCCGGCATCGGGTGTGGCACGTTTGGCCGGCGCAATGGTGACCTTGATGATGCTCACCATCGGCGTCATGTTCGGCCGACACCTTGCCGGAGCTTTTGGAGTTTCGGCGCTGGATGAGGTGGTTCCCACCGCCATGCCCTGGTGGGCGGAGCCGCTTGGATTGTTGGTTGCAGGTGCAAGCCTGGGCATCCTGTTCAAAGTGGAAAAGCGCGATTTGCCGTGGGCCGTCGCTGCCGTGTTCCTCCCTTATCTGGCGTTCCGCGCTGGTGTGGCGGAGTTCAGCCTGGAGATCAGCATCTTCCTCGGTGCTCTGCTTGCAGGCATGTTCTCCAATGTGTTCGCACGGAAACTCGACCGCCCATCGCTGATCGTCCGCCTGCCCGGCATGCTGATCCTCGTGCCCGGTGCTACCGGCTTCCTTTCCCTCGGCGAACTCGCCGCGGGCGACGTGACGGCAGGTGTGGAAGCGGCCTATAAGGTTTGCATTACGGCCACCGCGCTGGTGCTTGGATTCCTGGTGTCGAACATCGTGGTGCCACCGCGGAAGGCACTCTAAGGATTCTGGCTTAACCTAATCCCGGGCGGCGTCGGCCATGGCGAAAAGCGATGATTTCAACTCGCTTCGCCTTTTCATCCACTCGGTAATACAAGGCATTCTCGCCATGGTTGAGACGCCGGGTCTCCAAACCAGAGACCGCGGTGACGATTTCCGAGATTGGATACCGATGCGGCATTTCATATAGGTCTTCGATGCGTTGCATCAGCTTGGCGAGCCAGTTCGAAATCACGTCAAGAGCTACGCCTTCTTCTTTGTAGAAGAGGATTTGTGCTTCGATCGCGTCCCTGACCGTATCGGTGAGGACAACCTCGTAGGTCACGAATCAGATCCCAGGTCGTGGCGATCGGCGAGGTCTTTCAAGGTGCGCTTGGCATCCGAA
>JBMYYH010000054.1:0-19206 GCA_049609225.1 Planctomycetota bacterium
CGGACGACCTCGGCACGGTCGGCATCGGACTGGAGGTCAAGCACAGGTTCTGGCACAGAGGGATTCGGGGAGCGGAGGGGTGTCCAGCGAAGTTATCCTAGGCGCGCGTCACTCCCGACAAGCTCCGATGCCCAACGAACAACCCCTGCGCGCCCCAGCCGTCGATCCGCAGACTCTTGCGCGACTCGCCGGTGGCTTGGCCCATGAGTTGAAGAATCCGCTGAGCACCATCAGCCTGCATTTGGCCCTGATGGAGGAGGATTGGATGCCCGAGGATGGGGTGAAGGCGCGGCGCACGGTCAAGACGGTGCAGACTTTGAAGTCGGAAGTCGCCCGTTTGAATGGCATCCTCGAGGATTTCCTGCGTTTCGCCCGCACCGACAACCTCGATGCCGCGCCGAAAGCCTTGAATGCCGAAATCGAGCAGGTGGTGCGTTTCGCGTCGCCAGAGATCGAACGTTTGGGCATTCAGGTGAAGACCTTCCTCGATCTGGAGCTGCCAGAAGTTCTGCTCGATGCCGGTCGGTTCCGCCAAGCCCTGTTGAATCTGATGATCAACGCGCGACAGGCGATGGAACCGCGTGGTCATGGAACCCTCACGCTCATCACCCGACGCGAAGGACCTCAAATCGTGGTCGAAGTGGTGGATGATGGTCCAGGCATGGACGCCGAGACCTTGAAGCAGTGTTTCCAGGTCTACTACTCCACCAAGAAAGAAGGTTCTGGCCTCGGCATGGCCACTGTCCGACGCATCGTCGAAGCCCACGGCGGAGTCTTGGAAGTGGAGAGTTCGCCGGGCAATGGCACTCGCGTGCGCATGACCTTCCCGTTGCAGGAGAATCCCCTTGGCTGAGAAACGTCTGCTGGTAGTCGACGACGACCGCAACCACGCCGAAGCCATGCAGATGGCCTTGGAACGGGATGGTTATCTGGTCGAGATTGCCGACCACTACCAGGCCGCCATGGATCGTTTGATGATCCGTGAGTTTGATGTGGTCTTGACCGACCTCATGCTGGGCGATGGCAATGGATTGGATCTGTTGCGCAATATCCGCGAACGTCGCCCCGACATGTCGGTGTTCCTGATCACCGGTTATGGCTCGGTGGAGACCGCGGTACAGGCCATGCAGGAAGGTGCGGCCGATTACCTCACCAAGCCGGTCAATCTTGCCGAGTTGCGCACGCGGGTCGAACGGGAACTCGAACATCAGAGTCTTGCGGAAGACAACCGCGAACTGCGCAAAGCCCTCAACCGACGTTTCGGCTTGGAAGGCATGGTCGGCAATGCGCCGCCGATGGAGCGGGTCTTTGATCTGGTACGTCAGGCCGGCCCGACCGATGCGACGGTGTTGGTGTTGGGAGAATCCGGCACCGGCAAGGAGTTAATCGCGCGCGCACTGCATCGTCTCTCGCAGCGCTCCAAACGTCGATTCGTGGCGGTGAACTGCGCTGCCCTGACCGAGAGTTTGATTGAGAGTGAACTCTTTGGTCACGTCAAAGGTGCCTTCACCGGCGCCGACGCCAACAAGGAAGGCAAGTTCGCTTTCGCCGATGGCGGCACCCTGTTCCTCGATGAGATTGGGGACATGCCGTTGAGCACGCAGGCCAAACTGTTGCGCGTGTTGGAGAACCGAGAGGTCGTGCCGGTCGGCGCGAATGATGCGCGTCCGATTGACGTGCGCATCGTGGCGGCGACCAATCGCGACTTGCAACAACGCGTCGCGGCGGGGGAGTTCCGCGAAGACCTGTTCTACCGCCTGGCAGTCGTGGCGGTGGAGATGCCGCTGCTGCGGGAGCGTCTGGAAGACATCCCACTGTTACTGGATCACTTTCTTCATGAGTTCGCCGAACGTCATCAGAAGCAAGTGCAGACGGTGAGCGAAGATGTGCTGCGCACTTTCCGCGCGCATCCGTGGCCGGGCAATGTGCGAGAGCTTCGCAATGCCGTCGAGACCATGGTGGTGCTCGACGCTGATGGTGTGTTGGGGGTGGATGATTTGCCGATTGCTCTACGGGACTTGTTTGCCAAGATTCCCGCGGTCGAGGTGGCCGAGCCTTCGGAGGCCTCTGAGACACCGGCACCCACTGCGGAAGCTACTCCGGCTGCAGCGAGCCCCGCCAGCAGTGCCGTTCCTGCCCCTGAGCCTGGCATTCCCTACCCACCGGTCGGTAAGAGCCTGCCGGAGGTCGAAAAGGACATGATTTTGGCCACTCTGGCCTCACTCGAGGGCAACCGCCAGAAGGCGGCGAAGCAGCTTGGCATCGGCGAACGCACGCTTTACCGCAAGCTGAAGGGATACGAGAGCGAAGATTCGGATTCCTGAGCCTGGCATCCCTGCCAATTCGGCAGGGCGTCGCTGGCACAGCAGTTGCCCATTTGCAGCAGGGTTATCACCCTCACTGTAGAAATGGCAAAAATCATCGGAATCGACTTGGGCACGACCAACTCCGTCGTGTCGGTACTGGAAGGCGGAGAGACCAAGGTCATCCCCAACAAAGAGGGTGGTCGGACCACCCCGTCCGTCGTGGCGTTTCAGGACAATGGCCAGCGTCTGGTCGGTGGTCCTGCTAAGCGTCAGGCTGTGACCAACCCCACACGCACGATCTTCTCGATCAAGCGCTTCATGGGGCGTCGTCACGAGGAAGTGGCCGAAGACGAGAAGATGGTCCCTTACGAGGTCGTCGGCAAGGCCAGCGAGATCGTCAAGGTGAAGGTCGCCGATAAGGAGTACTCCGCACCGGAGATCAGCTCCTACATCCTCGGCTATCTGAAGGAATGCGCCGAAGACTACCTCGGAGACAAGGTCACCAAGGCTGTGGTCACGGTGCCTGCTTACTTCAACGACTCGCAGCGTCAGGCAACGAAGGATGCCGGCAAGATCGCGGGCCTTGAGGTCGAGCGCATCATCAACGAGCCGACCGCCGCAGCGATTGCTTTCGGCATGGACAAGAAGAAGTCCGGCAAGATCGCCGTCTTCGACCTTGGTGGCGGTACTTTCGACATCTCCATCCTCGACATCGGTGATGGCGTCTTTGAGGTGCTGAGCACTTCGGGCGACACCCAGCTCGGTGGTGATGACTTCGATGAGATCCTCATTCGTTGGGTCGCCGATGAGTTCAAGAAAGAGAACGGCATCGACCTGCGTGAAGACAAGATGGCGCTGCAGCGTCTGAAGGAGGCCTGCGAAAAGGCCAAGTGCGAGTTGAGCTCGGGTTCCGAAACTCAGATCAACCTGCCCTTCATCACCGCAGATGCTTCCGGTCCCAAGCACTTGATGCTGAACCTGACCCGCGCCAAGTTCGAGAGCCTCTGCGCCGACCTGTTCGAGCGCTGCAAGGTTCCTTGTAAGCAAGCTCTGAGCGATGCAGGCGTCAAGCCGACCGAGATCGGCGAAGTCCTGCTCGTCGGTGGTTCGACCCGCATCCCGAAGGTGCAAGACATCGTCCAGGAAGTGTTCCAGCAGGAGCCGAACCGCAGCATGAACCCCGATGAGGTGGTCGCCATGGGCGCATCCATCCAAGGTGGTGTGCTCGCCGGTGATGTCGAAGATCTGGTGCTGTTGGATGTCACCCCGCTGAGCCTTGGTATCGAGACCATGGGCAGCGTGATGACCACCCTCATCGAGCGCAACACCACCATCCCGACCACTAAGAAGGAGGTCTTCTCCACGGCTGCCGATAACCAGCCGAAGGTTGAGGTTCACGTGCTGCAGGGCGAGCGTCCGATGGCTGCGGATAACCGCACCCTCGACCGCTTCACCTTGGATGGCATTCCGCCGGCACCACGCGGTGTCCCGCAGATCGAGGTCGAGTTCGACATCGACACCAACGGCATCTTGCACGTGCACGCCATCGATAAGGCGACCGGCAAGGAGCACAAGGTGCGCATCGAGCAGTCCAGTGGCATCTCGGAGGAAGACATCCAGCGTATGCAGGACGATGCCGAGAAGTTCAAGGAGCAGGATGAAGCCGCCAAGGAAATCGTCGAGAAGCGCAACGTCGCGGATCAGACGGTATGGCAGGCGCAGAAGCTCATGAAGGAGCAGGGCGAGAAGCTCGACGCCAACGAGAAGGAAGATGTCGAGGCCAAGATTGCCGACCTCGAGGAGGCACTCAAAGGCGAAGACATGGACCTGATCGACCAGAAGGTCGAAGCGCTCAACGCCTCCTTGCAGGCCGTCGCGCAGAAGCTCTACGCGGAAGATGGTGATGGAGCAGGTGCCGGTGCCGCCGGTGGTCCTGGTCCGGAAGCTGCCCAGGAAGAGTCCGGCAACGACGATGTCGTCGACGCCGACTTCGAGGTCAAGAACTAGACCGCCCATCCTGCGGGGATCACCCTGCTAAAAGCCCTCCGGAGCCCTGCTCCGGGGGGCTTTTCTCATGAACGAGCACCGGGTGCGGAAGCGCACGAAGGATGTGCGTCTGGGAAAGGCGGTAGGGCGCGCGTAACCTATTGCCTCGGCATCGTTTTTGCAGAACAACGCGACGCATGATTCGCACTCAGAAGCTCACCAAAAAGTACGGCGACCACCTCGCGTTGGCCGACTTGGACCTGGAGGTCTCTCCAGGGGAGATTCTTGGTTTTCTGGGGCCGAATGGTGCTGGAAAGAGCACCACCTTGCGTCTGTTGAGTGGCTATCTGCCGCCCACTTCCGGTAGCTGCAGCATCGCTGGGTTGGACCTGACCAAGGATTCCTTGGCCGCGCGTCAGAAGACGGGATACTTGCCGGAGAACTTCGTCGCGCCGTATGAGATGCGGGTGAAGGAGTATCTGCTGTTTCGCGCGCGCCTGAAAGGGCTGGGGCGGAAGGAGGCGAAGGCGTCGATGGAACGAATCATTGGACGCCTGGGTTTGGAGCCGCGGTTGCGTCAGCCGTTCTCAGCCTTGTCGAAGGGATTCCGTCAGCGCGTAGGGCTTGCCGATGCATTGCTTGCGGATCCACCGGCTTTGCTTTTGGATGAACCCTTCTCGGGTTTGGATCCGCTGCAGCGTCAGGAGTTTCGCGAGATCCTGGTGGGCTTGGCGGGGCAGGGGAAGGCCATCCTGTTCAGTAGCCATGTGTTGCCGGAAGTGGAGGAGATTGCCACACGGGTGCAGATCCTCCATTTGGGGCATTCCCGCGCCGTCGGCACGATGAAGGAACTGCAACAGCACCTGCAACGGGAAGCATCCTTGCTCTTGCGTCTGCAGGAACAGAGCGATGCAGAGGCCTTGTTGCAAGCCGGTGCCACACAGTTCCACTACCGCCTCGAGGTGTTGGCGCCGGATCGGTATCTGCTGCACATGGAGGATCCCGAGGCCCGTCCTGCCTTGTTCCGTTGGGTTGGCACCCAAGGTCTGGATGTGCTGGAGTTCCGCGAGGTGCGCCCCGACTTGGATCAGCTGTTCCGTTCCTTGGTCGAGGAGGATTCCGCATGAATGCCTTCCTTGCGCTGTGGAGGAGGGAGGTCTTCTCCCTGCTGGTTTCGCCATTCGTCTTCCTGCTCCTGGGTTTCTGGTTCCTGCTCAACGGCTTGATGTTCCGCATCACACTGGATACCCAAGCAGTGCAGAACGACCTCGGCCTTCTGCCGCCTTACCTGTTCGGCAGTGGACTGCTGGTTTGGTTATTGTTGCCGGCCTTCCCACCGCTGTTGTGCATTCGCTTGTTCGCTGAGGAACATCGCGTCGGCACTCTGGAACCGCTACTCACCGCACCCATTCGTGATATCGCGGTGGTCCTGGCCAAGTACCTCGCGGCTTGTGTGTTCTTCCTGTTGTTCTGGGGCGGCATCCTGCTCTTATTCTTCCTGCTTGCATGGCACGACGCCCCGATGGATTGGGCGCGCATCCTGGGCGGCATGCTCGGCGCGATGCTGGTCAGTTTCCTATTCCTCGCAACCGGCCTTTGGGCCAGTTCCTGGGGCGGCAATCTGGTTTTGGCTGCAGGAGGCGGTGCGGCATTGAACTACTTCTTGTTGTTCGTGCCCGCCTTATTCGAAATGCATGAAGGGGGCCTCGGTGCTGCCGCGCGTTTGGCGCATCTACCGAACTTCCTCGACCGCGGATTCGCCGCCGGCTTATTGGACAGTTATGCCCTGGTCTACCTCTTGGGCATGTCCGCTCTGTTCCTGTTCCTCACTTGGATTCGCCTCGTCTCCAGGAGGTGGGTGCCATGAGCCGACGCCTTCGTCTCGGCATCCTCACAGCCTTCGCCGCAACCTGTGGCCTCCTGCTGACGCTGTTGTTGCTGTACACCTTCTCGCGCCCCGGCCTACGTACTCGCTGGGACTTGAGCAGCACGCGCAACGGCGGCCTCAGTGAGCGCACAGTGCAGGCCCTGCAAGCTCTTCCGGAAGGCGCCAAACTCACGGCCTTCCTGCTGCCCGAAGACGAGAGCAATCGCTGGTTCAACAGCACCGTCTACCCGCAGGCCTTCCAACTGCTGCGTGCGTTGATCGACGATGCCGCAGTCCGCTCCGGCGGCAAACTCGAGGTCCTGATCCTCGATCAAAGCAGTCCCTTGGTCGCCCGCGAACGCGAGGTCAACCGCCTCGAACGTCAGCCGGGGGAGACCTTGATCCTCGAGATCGACGACAACCGTCGGGTCCTGGCCTTCGAAGAGTTGTTCCAGATCCTGCGCGCCACACCCGACGGCAGCCCTGCACGCATCCTGCAGGAACGGGTCGAAGCCGCGCTGGGGGATACCGCCATCAGCCTCGCTGCTGGTTCCGTCCCCAAGGCTGCCATCGTGACGGGATATGGACAAGGCGAGATCTCCGATCCGAGTACGCTCCTGCCACTTGCCGAACTCCTGTTGCGTGAGAACTGGGAAGTCGTCGCGGTGCAGGGGCCAGAAGAAGCTCTCACCCAAGAGGCCGATCTTCTCATCTTCGCCGGACAACCACGCCCCTTCCTGCCCTCCGACGCCACCGCGATGGAGCAGTGGTTGGTCGAGGATCGCCCGGTCCTGCTGGCGCTTGGGCCGAATGCACCGGCGCCGGCCGTCGACACCTGGAACACCCTGCTCGCCGACCGCGGAACCGGTTTCGGCGATGGCCTGGTATGCGAGCCGATCCGCGTCCTCGGGGAACTCATCACCGGACGAAGCGACAACGCTCAACTTGAGATCAGTGGAGAGCAGTTGAGCAGTCAACATGCCATCACGCGACCGTTGATTGAAGCCAAACGCTTCCTGCTGTTCGTGGGCATCCGACCTGTGACCTTTGAATCCGGCAGCAACGACTTCACCCAAGAACGTTTGGTGCGCAGTGGTCCCTTAGCTTGGATCGAGAATCCACAAGGCAACCTCTTCTCGCAGGACCCAGGTGAGCCCGTGGGCGTGGTCCCCATGGCCGTCGCCGCCGAACGCTGGAGTGCCGGCGTCGAAGGCAGGCATGGGCGCGTCGTCACGCTCGGAAGCGCGGAGGTCCTGCGTTCCGCATTGACTTACAATCGTGAGTTCGTCGCCGGGGCGCTGGCATGGTTGCACGGCGGCAACGACAAGGAGCGTGGGCTCGTCGGACTCGGCGAACTTCCGTTCCGGCCCGAACGCGCCGCCATGGCACGTATCCATAACATCAGCGTGTTCGGCATCCCTGGTGTGACCTTCCTGATTGGATTCTGGATCTACTGGAGAAGAAGACGATGACCCCAACCCGCCTTTTCCTTCTTTGCATTCTCCTGCTCGGCGCAGGGGGAGGCCTTTGGTGGCTGGCCCAATCGCAGGGCGAAGCCAAACCCGTCATGGAGCTTCCGGAAGTCACGGAAGGTGCGCTTCTGCATGGCGACCCCGCGCAGTTGCAACGGCTGACTTTCGAGGAGCCTCGTTATGGCCGCACCATCGTGATCGGCCAGGAAGATGGGGAATGGAACATCCTGGAGCCATTGCGCGACCGTCCTGAACCCTTCGTGTTGACCGCTGCTCTGCAGGTGCTTTATGGCACCAACTGGGCCGCGAGTCCGGAAGAATGGCAGGGCCAAAGTGATGCCGACCTCGGTTTGGATCCACCGGCACTGCTGATTGAAGCGCGTTACGCCGATGACACCACCGAGACCTTGCTCGTCGGCGCCGAAGAGGCCAGCGGCAATTGGCGCGTGGCCAAGCGTGAGGAGGATCTACTCCGCTTCACCATTCCGTCTTATCGCAAGGTGGCACGGCCCTTGGGGCAATGGCGCGACCACCGCCTGCACTCATTAGGTGCTGGCATCACTGGCCTCAGCTGGGAGCCGGTGGAAGGCGATCGCCTTAGTGTCAAGAAGACCGCCGATGGTTGGAACCTCAGCGAACCGGTGAAGTCGCCTCTGGAAGAACGGTCCTTGCCTTTCCTGCTGTCCCTGCTGGGAGCCCGCGCGGAAGGGATCGGAGAAGAGCCGGTGCCGACCATTCCGGAAGATCGTCGCAAGGGCACCCTGACCTTACGCAAAGGTTCCGAAGAGATCGTGCTCGAGATCTACCGTGTCGGCGTGGTGTCGGAAGAGCGGGATTACCTGCTCTCCTACGACATCCCGAACTTCCGGTTCCTCGAGATGGATCTCGAGGATCTCATCAGTCGTCGTATCCTGCAGGTCAATCCGGATCGGATTGCATCGATTCGTGTGGTCGCTGGGGAACAGCTGGCTGATTTCCGTCGCTCCGCGGAAGGATGGGCGGTCTCCGGTAAGGATCTGGAACCGAAGTCCTCGGCCTTCGTGGAAGCCCTGCTCGGGCATGGCCAGACCTTGGAACGAGGGGAAGAAGTTGCCCTGCCGGAAGGCGAGCCAGACGGCATGGTCATCTACTCGATCTCGCGGACGGCGTCGGCCAAGGGCAGCCAAGGCTTGCGTTGGTGGGTGGATGCCGAGGGTCGCAATCTGGTCTCTTCCTTGGAAGGGGATCGCGCCTATGTCTCCAGCATCAACTTCGCCCTAGGTGTGGGAAGTCTGTTCGAGGAGATGCCGGAAGCGCTGCAGTAAGCCAGGCTGGCTTAAGCCCACACGACTTCGCCGTCGGTCCAAGTCGCGCGGCCACTCAAGAGGTGCCCGATGGCTTCGGGGTAGGCTTCGCACTCGATCTCGAAGACCTTGCTGGCGATCACCTCCGGATCCTCGCCAGGAGTGATGGGCACCGCTGCCTGCAACACCACCGGCCCGAGGTCGTATTGACTGGTGGCGAAGTGCACCGTGCAACCACTCACCGCGACACCCGCCGCGGAAACGGCTTCATGCACGAAGTGTCCATAGAATCCCTTGCCTCCGAAGGCCGGCAGCAAGGCGGGATGGATGTTCAAAACCTTGCCTTCCAACTCCAAGGGGATCGGCAACAACTGCAACCAACCGGCCAGGATGACGAGATCCGGTTGCGCTTCCAGAATCGCTCCAAGCAGACGATGTTCGCGTCCTTCGCGGTCCGGATAAGACTCGCGGCTGATCACCAAGACATCCAAGCCGAGGTCGCGGGCGCGTTGGGTCGCTCCGAGGTCGGCCTTCGAAACGATCACCAGGACGATGCGCGCATCCAGGCTACCGGCGAGAATGCGTTGCTGCAGGTTCTCTAGGGTGCGGCCACCGCCCGAAGCGAGGACCACCAGACGCGCGGGCATCATGGCAACAGGCCCCAAGTCGCGCGGCCGTCGGAGCTCCACACACTCAAGAGCGAGAAGTGGTTCTGCAATCCTTGCGCGTGTAGATAGGCGCCATAGGGATCACCTTCCGCAAGTCGGTTGGCAAGGTCCATCAACTCTTGGATGGCCTGCAACTCGGCTTGGGCAGGATCGCCTTCCGCGAAGTTGGCGTCGGCGAGGGCCTGCTGCCAAACCAGGCTCAAAGAAGCGAGGTCGGTCGCCGTTTGGGCATCTGGAGTGGAGGACCAACCTGCCACTACCCGCGCAAGGCTGCGTGAGGCGACGGCCAAAAGAAGCGCCTGACGTTGCGCCAATGGTTGATCCTTGCCGAAGGCCGCATCCATCAGTGGTATCAACACCGCCGGGTCTTCATAAAGAGACCACGGATCCAATCGCGCTACGCGTTCACCGCGCACCTGCACCATCAAAGCCAAGCCTTCTGCGCTGGCTCCGGTGACGAATGCACGACGTCCTTCCAAAGCCTCGTTGACCGGCAGCATGTCCGAGGTATTAAGCTTCTCGAACAGCGCATCCTGCACGGCGCCGGCCTGCTCCAACAGGCTGACCCGTTGCTGCAAGGCAAGCTGCAGATCCGCATGCGTGCAGGCATCGGCCATCGCCTGCAACTGCACAGCAGCACTCTGAAACTGCCACCGGTCGAGGTCGGGGAGGACATCCCG
This sequence comes from Planctomycetota bacterium, assembly GCA_049609225.1. Lineage (GTDB taxonomy): Bacteria > Planctomycetota > UBA1135 > UBA1135 > UBA1135. Next base: position 10,263 of record JBMYYH010000054.1, read on the forward strand.
ATTCATGGCGGCCAGGGTGGCGGCGCGGGCCAAGGCGAAGTCTCTGGCTGCAGCAGTCTGTTCCGAAAGCATGCGGGCCGCAGTCAAGCCATCGACTAAGGCTGTCCATTCCGCTGGCACTTCCGGTGCCTGCGCGAAGGAAGCGCGCATGGCCTGCTCCGACGCCTCCGCCGTTGCCCACTTTTCCTCCGTCAGTGCGACGCCATGCTCGGCACCCCAAAGACCAAAGGCCGTGGTCGCTGCCTGATCCACGCGAGTGCGCAAAGGAGGCAACCATTCCGCCGGCAGACTCGACGTCGCGAGGAGGGCCAGGCACTGCCCGAACTCCTTGGCTTCCAGATGTCCAGCCAGGCTCACTTCCAAAGCAGCGAGGATCTCGCGTTCCGCCGCGAAGGGATCTTCCACTGCGACATCCACTTCCGGCTGCTCCGGCAACGAGGCCAGACGCTCAATTTCCGTTTCAGCCTCCAGGGTGTAATCCGAATCCGGATAGGTGGCCAGGAACTCCTGCAAGGCGGTGGTCCGTCCTTCTCCTTCCTCAACCGCCATCGCCGTAGTGAAAGCCAATTGCAACTCCAGCAGAGCCGCACGTTCACGGTTGGCCGCGGCATCTGGATTCTCCACTTCCACGATGACCTGTTCCGGCTCGGCATTGGGTTGTTCGCGCAAGGCAAAGAACAACGACACACCCACAGCCGCGACGGCAACCACACCCAAGCCTAGGATCAACCCGCGCGAGCGCTTGCCATCCAGGCGGTCGTGGACTTCATCGAGAATCTCCTGCGCATCCTGCGGACGATCGGCCGGATCCTTGGCCATCAGCCAATCGACCAGTTCCTGCACGCCCGCTGGCGCTTCCACGCCCGCATCCTTCAGACGCGGCACCGGATCATCCCGGTGTGCGCGCAAGATGTCGCGCACGGCAGCACCTTGATACGGAGTCTTGCCGGTCAACAAGCGATAAAGCGTGCAACCCAGGCTGTAGAAGTCACTGCGGTAATCGATCGCACCGCCACCGACGCACTCCGGTGCCATGAAGTGAGGAGTACCGCCCGCACTCTCGGACTCGACCATGCCACGGGTAGCAGCCATACCGAGATCCGCCAACTTGCAGCGACCGTCGACCGTCAGCATCAAGTTCTCAGGCTTGACGTCGCGGTGGACGAGTTGATGTTCCCGCGCGAACTGCAAGGCAGCCGTGGCATCGAGCACATACTCCAGAGCCTCTTGCCACGACAAGGTGGTCTGCTCCGCAAGCTTGCCTTCCAAGTCTCCGCCTGGAACCAACTCCATGGAGAAGAAGTGCAGACCGCGATCTTGGCCGACATCGTAGACCTGGACCAAGTTGGGGTGGGAGAGACGTCCGGCGGCAACGGCTTCGCGTTTGAACGAAGCGACGGCCAAGGGCGAACTCTTCGCAGCCTTGGGATCCAGCACCTTCAGCGCAACTTCGCGATCCAGGTTGATCTGCACCGCGCGGTACACCACCCCCATGGAACCGTTGCCCAGACGTGCGACCACCCGATGTCCGCCAAGTTCGGTACCGACGAGTGGATCTTCCACAACCGCCTTGCCCTCGGCGACCAGGGTCCAAACCCCAGACTGTCCTTGCGCCTCGACCTTGTTGCCGAACTCCAATTCGACTTCGACCTTGCCGCCACCAAGCACGCAGCTGCCGCGTGCCTCCAGGTGGAGGCCACCTGCGCCGTTCTCCTGGACCAGGAAGCCATCGCGCTCGCCGGGATCCTGGTGCAGGCGATCCAGGCCACCGGAGCCAGAGACCACCAGGAACAGGGGTGCCCCCGTAAGGGTGAATGCGCCGCCTTGTTCCTCGGCGGGGGAGCTCCATTGAAGACGGACCGTCACTTTGATTCTGGGTCGGGCGGGAAGATGGCGCGGCCGACGCGCACCAGATTAGCCCCTTCCTCCACCGCGGTCTCATAGTCTTGGCTCATGCCCATGGAAAGGAGGGCATCCGCGGGCAGGCGACCTTCGGTCTGCAGGGCAGCAAAATGACGGTGGATGAGGCTGAAATGACGTCGGAGGGCGGCATCATCGGCTTCGGCTTGGGCCAATGTCATCAGACCTTGGAGCTGCACATGGGAACTGGCCAGGGTGGCGTCGACCAGGGCATCGAGGTCAGCGGGGGTGCAGCCATAGCGGCCGTCCTCCGGATGCGGATTGACCTGCAGCAGGGTGGGAAAGCGCGCCACGCCTGATTCCTCGAGCGCACGATCCATGCGCTCGAGGGTCTTGGTCTCACCGAGAGCCTGATAAAGGCTGGATGCTTGCAGGCCACGACGGACCTTACGGCCTTGCAGGGGGCCCAAAAGATGCCATTCTGCCTCGGGCAGGACCAATCGATGGGCCTCGAGGGCTTGCACTCGGTTATGCCCAAAGACGCGATGGCCTGCATCCCAAGCTTCCTGCAGCGTTTCCGGAGTGGCCGTCTTGGCCACAGCGACCAGTTGCACCGAATCCGCAGCGCGGCCAGAGGCTGAGGCAGCAGCATCGAGGCGTTGACGGATCTCCTGCAGGCGGTCGGCGGTTGGGTTCATGGAATCTGAGGTTCCTGATGATGCCAGGAAGGCGACACACTAGAATCCTGGGCTCTCCCCATCAAGGAGTCCCCATGATTCTCGGCATTCCCAAGGAAATCAAGGTCCTCGAGGCGCGCGTTGCACTGACGCCGGCCGGGGCACAAGCACTCATCGAAGCAGGCCATGAGGTCCTCGTGGAAACGATGGCCGGTGATGGCTCTGGTTTCCCCGATGCGGAATACACCGCTGTCGGCGCGACCGTCCTGCAAGATGTCGAGGAACTTTGGGCCAAGGCCGAGATGATCGTCAAGGTCAAGGAGCCGCAGCCGGTCGAGATCGCGCGTGCCCGCCCTGGCCAGACCATCTTCACTTACTTCCACTTTGCCGCCGAGCGCCCACTCACCGAAGGCATGCTGGCCTCTGGAGCGCACTGCTTCGCCTATGAGACCCTGGAAGTCGGACGCACCCTGCCGCTTTTAACTCCCATGTCGGAGGTCGCCGGCCGCATGTCGGTGCAGGAAGGTGCCAAAGCACTGCAAGCGCCCCAAGGCGGACGCGGCGTGTTGCTCGGCGGACTGCCGGGTGTGGCTCCCGCCCACGTGATGATCCTCGGTGGCGGGATCGTCGGCACCCACGCCGCATGGATGGCTTGTGGCCTCGGCGCTAAGGTCACGATCCTTGATTTGGATCTCGAGCGTATGCGTTACCTCGAAGAGGTGATGCCCGCCAACGTCACCACGGTGTTCTCCACTCGTCAGGCGATTCGCGAGCTTCTGCCGCAGACCGATTTGCTGATTGGCGCCGTGCTGATTCCAGGCGCACGTGCACCAAAGTTGGTGTTGGAGGAGGACCTCAAGCTGATGCCGGAGCGTTCAGTGATCGTGGACGTCGCGGTCGACCAAGGCGGTTGCATCGAGACCTGCAAGCCGACCACGCACGAAGAGCCGACCTACGTCATCGATGGGGTGGTGCACTACTGCGTGGCCAACATGCCGGGAGCCGTCCCGCGCACCAGTACCTTCGGTTTGACCAACGCGACTCTGCCATATGTGCTGAAGTTGGCCAACCTTGGGCCCAAGGAAGCCGTCCTGCAGAACCCGCAGCTGGCTACCGCTGCCAACACCCTCGCGGGTAAGCTGACCAACGGTCCCGTCGCCGAAGCCTTCGACCTTTCATGGGAGAAGCCGGAAGACGTCGCCCGTAGTCTCTAGAAGAACAGCTTTTGAGTCCTCTGGTTCTGGTTCTGGTCCTGGCCGTCCTACAAGGCCTGACCGAATACCTTCCGGTATCTTCCTCCGGGCACTTGGTGCTCGGCAAGGAGTTCCTGCCAGGGGGCGAAGACCTCGCCGCCGACGCCAGCCTCGAAGTGTTGCTGCATGTCGGCACCTTGTTGGCGGTGTTGTTGTTCTACCGCAAACGCGTTTGGGCATTGGCCACAGGTGTGTTCGGCGGTGGCCCTGATGTACGCGCCCAGCGACGCCTCTTGGGGCAGTTGGTTGTCGCTACCTTACCGGCGGTGGTGGTCGGCTTCACCATCCGCGATCACTTGGATGGAGTCTTCGGCAGTCCGTACCCAGCAGGTGCCGCGCTGTTGTTCACCGGCTTGATCCTGTGGTACTCCAAGCGTCTTCCCACCGACGGCCGCCCGGTCGCGCGTCTGGGTTGGATGGCCGCCTTCCTCATCGGATGCTCCCAGGCTTTCGCCATCATGCCTGGTATCTCGCGCAGCGGCACCACCATCGTGGTCGGTATGGCCTTAGGCCTCTCCGGTGAAGCCGCCGCAGCGTTCAGCTTCCTCCTGTCGATCCCAGCCATCCTTGGCGCTTCGGTCTTGAAGCTACCGGAACTCGACACCAGTCAAGGCATCGAGATGTCCACCTTGGCCCTGGCCGTAGGCGCCAGTTTCCTGGTCGGCCTCGGAGCGCTTGGCCTTCTGGTGTGGATCACCAAGAAGGGCAAGCTGCATGTGTTCGCGCCCTATTGCTGGGCGCTGGGCCTCCTGGCCCTTTGTTCCGGCTTGTTCTAGCGCGCAGCGAGAGCGCGATAGCGTTGCGCCCACGCCATCAGGTGTGGCCCTGGACAAGCCGTGCTCTTCCAGTGCTTATGCCCGAAGACCTGTGACCCCTTGATCTCGTATTCCTCGCAGATCTCACCGGTCAGACGCTCCAAGGTTTCCATCTGCTTGACCGTCGGCGCTTGGGCGACAGCATGATCCGCGCCCGATTCCGGATCCGACACGAAGTTGCCCAAGAGGCAGATACCGATGTTACCGATGTTGTGGTCGCCGGAACTATGGGCACCTTGTGCATATAGCGGACGTCCCTCGAACACGCGCCCTTCACGGTCGATCAGGAAGTGATACCCGACGTCGGCCATGCCACGGTCATTCATGTGCAGCCGTTGCACCGTGCGTACTTCCGCGCGACTTGCACCGAGGTCGGTGGAGGAGAAGGGCATCGCCGTATGGTGCACGGTAATGCGGTAAGGCGTGGTCATGCGATCCCAGTTGGCGTGCATCTTGGCCGCACCCCATTGTGAGCGTGAAACATCAAAAGCGATGGCGCCACGCTGCTGCACCTGGACTTCGGCGGTGGGGGCCTTGAGGTTGGCTTCGGCGAGGAAGCCTTGCATGCGTTCGCCGGCGGCGTCGGACAGACCACTGACGGATTCGCCGCGGGCTGCAGCGAGCAGATAGGCCGTCTCATCCATCGCCGGGCCAGTGAGTCCACTGAGCGAGCGCTCGAGGTGGGTGACTCCAGCAGAGACATTGCCGTCCAGGAAGTAACTCAAACCGATGCCCCGTTCGGCACGTGCGAGCTCGGCGGCGGAGATGCGTCCGCCTTTGGCTTCATAGAAGGCGACGCGGGCATCGGCCGACCGACGCACTTCCAAGTTCAACTCGCCCATCAAGAGACGTGCTTCGACGCGGTCCTCCGAGGACAGACGCGGCAGCTGCTCCTGCCACCACTGCAGACGCTGGTCCGCACTGAGGTCTCCCGGAGGCGACATCACTGGCGGTTCCAAGCCCAGGGGCACCGTGCGCGGGGGCAGAGGGGCGGCACAAGCTGCCAGCAAGGGCAGGGCACAGGCAAGGAGAGACCAGGTTCGGCGCGGCATGGAGAGAGACTATCCGTTTTGCGACCTCGATTTCTAGTCCGGCACGACTAGGATATGCGCATGAGTGGAGGATTTTGGGTCCTGGAGGGTATGGATGGCTCCGGCAAGTCCACCCAGGCCGCATTGTTGGTGCAGGAACTGGAGTCTCAGGGGCGGCGTCCGCTGCATCTGCGCGAGCCTGGCAGCACCCGCCTGGGCGAAGGCCTACGCACCTTATTGCTCGATCCCAGCCGCGAGGATTGGGATCCACGCTCGGAGGCGCTGCTGTTTTTTGCCGCCCGCAATGAGCTTCTGCGGACCACCATCGCACCAGCTCTGGCCGAAGGCCGCGATGTGCTGTGCGAACGCTTCACTCCTTCCACCGTCGCCTATCAAGGGCAAGATGGTCGCGCCGATTGGGTCCTCGCCCTGGATCAGTTGGTGGTCGATGCCGCGCTGCAACCGCATGGGGTTTTCATCCTCGATCTAGAACCAGAAGCCAGCTTCGCCCGCGTCGGTGGGGAAGGCGGGCCGGATGGTTTTGAACAACGGGGGGTTGGATTTCAACGCCAAGTCCGCGCAGGTTATTTGGCTTATGCCGAAGCGCATCCGCAGCGTAGTCGCCTGATTGCGGCGCAGGATCGCAGCATCCCCGAGATCTCCGCCGACATCCTGCAGGCGGTGGAGGCGATGCGTCCGTGAAGGAACGCTTCCTGAAGGAGCGTCAAGAAGGCCACCTGGCCGACGCCTACCTGCTGGTCGGAGCCTCGCGCACGCGGCTACGGGAAGTCGCCCTCGATTGCGCCGCGGCTCTGCTCGACGCCCGCGGCCCCGTTCAAGAACATGCCGACTTCTCGCTGTTCGATCCGCAGGAGTTCGGCAGTGATGGATTGAAGGTGGAACACATCGCCTTTCGAAAAGAAGGGGTGCCCTGCGTTGAGACGGCGTTACGTTACCGTCCGAAGATCGGCATCCACCGCGCCTTGGTTCTGTTTGATGCCGACCGCATGACGGTCGATGCGCAAGGCGCCTTACTGAAGACCACCGAGGAACCGCCCGCGGGTACCGTCCTGTTCTTCACTGCCGCCGAACTCCACGGACTCAGCCCCGCGATGCGTTCGCGCTGTCGGATCTGGCGGGTTCCACGGGAGGAGGCGGAGGCCATGCAGCGAAAGTCGGCCGCAGCTGGAATTTCCGACCAGGACTGGAAAGTTCTATTGCGTGCCTGCGGTTCCGGCGAGGCCATCCTCGAACTGGATCCCAGCCACCGCAACCTGCTGCTCGACACCTATCCGGCCGTCCAGGCCTGGCTCACAGGGGAGGGCTCCCCAGAAGCCTGGTGCCACCCTCCGACAGCCTCCAAATTGGCCGAAAAGCGCCAGTTGGGGCTGCTGCTCCTCGGCGCCACAAGAGCCTGGCTTGTTTCTTCGCAGGTACCCCTCTCGGCATCCTTCCTCGACTTCCAGGCCAGCTGGTGCCGGCACCTCGACAAGGCCCTCGGACGCCTATCCGGACAGGTCACTCCGGACTTGGTTTTCCAGGATTTGCTGCGGATTCCTTCTTAGGCTAATCGCCCGTCCCTGCGCGGAAATCCTTAATCCGATTTCCTATTATTTGCAGTCTGCTAAAATCTTGGGCAAGTGACAGGCAAACTTCCGTGGGCCTGTCCGATACGAAATCCCGGGGAAAGAAATGGACGATCGCAAACTGCAACCGCTCATCCGGGAGATCCGCATTCAAAGTGGAAGGACATACGCCGAAGCCGCGTATTTCTTCGTCCTGGAAGCCCTAGACTTCACCATCTTCCTGGAAGGAAGGGGGCAGAAGCCTAGCGAAGGGCGTCATATTTCTCCCCAAGAGCTGCTCGCTGGACTGCGTCGTTATGCGCAGGAGGAGTTTGGGCCGCTCGCGCCTTATGCCTTCCGTTCCTGGGGGGTCCAAGGCACCGAGGATTTCGGTACGCTGGTCTTCCAGATGTGTGAAGCTGGGCTCCTGAATAAGACCGATCGTGATCGGCCTCAGGATTTCGCCAACGGCTTCGATTTCCAGAAGGCCTTCCGCGAAGACGAATCCGTTAGCGAAACATGAACCTGCAGTCGGTCCTACACCTCATCGCGCGCGCAGCCGTGGTCCTGGGGGTGTGCTGGCTCACTTGGTTATTGCGTTCGGTTACGGCTCCACTGCTTGGAGCCTACCTGCTGATGTTGGTCTTCTATCCCTTCCATCGGCGGTGGAGGATTCGACTCGGCTCTTCGGTTTCGGCCTTGGCCTGCGTGGCCTTGTTCGTATTGGTGCCACCTCTGTTGATGTTGCCGGCGGTCTTCGACTTCGGCATGTTGGTCAACAAGGTTCCGGTCGACGACCTCGGCATGCTCGGCACGCAGTTGCAGGAACGGTTGCTGAGTTGGCACGCGGACCTGCCTGATTGGGCCAAGGACAGCCTCGATCCAGAAAGCCTGGATCCAGAACAGGCCGTTACGGTGGTGCAAGATCAGTTGGGCCGAGCCGGAGATAGCTTGGTCGGTTTCTTTGGCGGCATTTTCGGCATTGTTTCCGGCATCCTGCTGTTACCGATCTTCCTTTACTTCCTGCTCGACGGCGGCCCTTGGCTGGCACGCATTCGTTCCGAGCTCCCGGAAGCTTGGTATCCGAAGTTTGATCGCATCCTTCCGAAGATCGAGAAGATCCTGAGCCTCTACCTGGTCTCGCGTACCAAGGTGGCCACGGTGAAAGGGGTGCTGGCCTTCGGCGTCTTGCTTTTGCTCGGTTTCCCAGGATCGTATTCCTTGGGCCTGGCCTTGGGCGGACTGTCTCTGCTTCCCGTGCTCGGTCCCTTGGTCGGTTTCTTCCTGCTGGCACTGGTCGGTTTCGCCGATGGTGGCATCACCGGCGGAGGCTTCCCAGGACTGATCACCGTCACCGTGCTTTACGGTGCCCTGGAAGTTCTTGAAGGCTATGTCCTGATCCCACGCATGGTCGGACGCGGCCTGGGCCTCTCCGATTTCGTCGTCATCCTGACCGTCCTTTGCGGCGGCGCCTTGATGGGCATCTTTGGCTTGATCATCGCGGTGCCGATGGTCGCCGTCGGACGTGTGCTCTATGGCGAGTTCCTGCGCCCGGTCATGAAGGCTGATGCCAGCGATAGCGAAGGGGACGACCCGGAAGCTCTACCCACCGGATGATGCACGCAGTGCAACAGGGCCCTTACCGGGGCCTTCATTTTCCGGGGCTTCCGGCCTCACTTGGATTCCGTCATGTCTTCGGAGGACGCGCGGAGGACGAGCGCGGTAATCTCGCCTTGAGTGGCG
>JBMYYH010000055.1:0-18988 GCA_049609225.1 Planctomycetota bacterium
GGCGGCGAGCAGGGCGATGTCGTGGAGCCAGAGCAGCCGATCACCTTCCGCGAAGGGCTCTCCTCCTGCGTCTCGCCGCACGTCCAGGTGCACGGCGCGGTGCGCCGCGGCGTGGAGCAGGGCGTCGGCCGGGGTGGTTTGGGAGGAGGCTTGCTCTTCCGTCTCGATGCGGAAAATCGACACCAAAGTCTCGGCGCTTGGGCTTTGGACCTGCAGATGAAACAGGAAGCGATCGAGTTGGGCTTCGGGCAGCGGGTAGGTGCCCTCCAGCTCGATCGGGTTTTGCGTGGCAGCCACCAGGAAAGGTTGCGGCAAGGCATGGGTGGTGCCGCCGACGGTGATCTGCTGCTCGGCCATCGCTTCCAACAACGCGGCCTGCGTACGCGGTGTGGCGCGGTTGATCTCGTCGAACAGGCAAACCTGCGTGAACAATGGTCCCGCCTCAAAGCGGAACTTGCCGACGCCATCCACTTGGTCGAGGATGTCGCCGCCCGTGAGATCGCCCGGCATCAAATCGGGCGTGCCTTGAACCCGTTGGAAATCCAGGTCGACCGCATCCGCGAGAGCACGCAACAAACGCGTCTTGCCGAGGCCGGGCGCGCCTTCCAAAAGCACATGACCCTTGGCCAACAGCGCGGCCAACAGCAGCTCGATCAGCTGCGGATCCCCGAGGTGCTGTTCGCTGAGTCGCGTACGCAGCGCCTCGAGTGCAGGCTCAGGTGCGGACGGCATTCGGTTGGGCTTCCAGCAGCCCGATCAAACCGTTCAGCTCCGGAATCACCGGGACGCCTTCACGGTCGGGGCCACTTTCCCCTGTGCGGTCGAGCCACACCGCGCGCATGCCTGCATTGAGGGCACCGCGCACATCACGCTCGAAGTGGTCGCCGGTATGGACGGTCTCTTCCGCCGCCACGCCAGCACGGAACAAGGCGCGCTCAAAAATGGCGCGGCCTGGTTTCTCGGTGCGGAGATCGGCGCTGGTCACGATGAAGGAGAAGTGGTCGGCAATCCCGAGTGCCTGCAGCAGCTCCGGAAGGTGCTCCGACCAGTTAGAGACAACGCCCATCTGCATGTTGTGGTTCGAAAGAGTCTCGAGAACTTCCGGAACCTCAGGGAACAGGGTGTACGTGCTCGGGTCGGCGAAATACTCGAGCAGCGCATGATGGGCTCCTTCGAGCTTGCCTTCCGGCATGCCGACTTCGGTCATGACCCGCTGGTTGAAAGCCCAGAACCAAGCCAGGCTGTAGCGGAAATTGCCGTCGACCGTATCGGGCAGGTCGAGGAAGGCGTGCTGCATCGACGCCTCGATGGTGTCGATTTCGAGCTCAGGCAGACCATGCTCCTGCGCGATGGCTAGGTAGGTCTCGGGACGACTACGACGGTGCGTGAAGAGGGTGCTTCCGGCGTCGAGGAAAACGGCTTTGATGTCGGTACGCAACATTGGGAATGGGGCCATCCGGATTGTAGCGATAGAATGGCCGCAAATGAAATGGGTTCGCCTCGGACTGTTGTCGACACTCGCCATATGCATCTCCTGCAGTGCGATTTTTGGAGAGCGTGGGCCGCGCAATGCGTCGCAGGTGACGCCGCCGGCGCCGCCTCAACCGAGGGTGGAGCCGGTGCAGGACAATGCTGCGGATGCAGTGGAAGTGGAACCGGTTGCGGTGGAGGATGGCGTCGTTGAACCGGTGAAGCAGCCCGTAATCCCGCCAGTGCAGGATTCGGTGCGTCCGGATCTGGCGCATCTGCCACGTTGGGTGCGTCCGAGCGAAGCGGATTTGAAAAAGTCCAAGGGATTGGTCGAGGCCGTGCGCTTTCTGGACCTTGGCGAAGCGGAACGCGCCGCCGTGCAGTTGCAGCAGGTGCGCAGTGCCGCACGTTTTGATTCGGAAGTCATCGCGTTGCACGCTTGGGCCTTGGCGGAAGCGGGCGAAGTGCAGGCTGCGGAGAGCGTCGGGCGGGAGGGCATCCTGCAATATGGCGCGACCGAGGCCTTGGGCTACGTGATGGCGGTGGTGTTCGAGATGCAGGATCGTCCGGGGGAGGCCTTCACCCTTTACCGCGATTTGTCCAGCGTGGCACCAGGAGATGTATCGATGCTGCGCGCTTGTGCACGGACTGCGGTGGCGGCACGTCGGGGCGCGGAGGCCCTGCCTTATCTGGATCGTCTGATGTTGGCGACTTCGTTGGACATCGACGATAAGAAGATGCGCGCCGATGCGTTGCAGTTGAGTGGCCGCGAGGAAGATGCACTCGCGCTGTATCAGCAGATGCTCGCGGATTGGCCGCAGGACTATGCGCTGCTGGCCGAAGTTGCCGAAGCGACTTTTCAGATCTCACGTTCCAGTGCGCGGCCGGAGCATCATGAAATGGCTTTGGAATTGCTGACGCGTCTGACCGAGGCCGATCCGCAACGCGCGACGGCATTCCGTCAGTTGGGGCAGACGGCGGTGGCGATGCAGCTGTACACGGTGGCGTCGGATGCCTTGAAACGGTGCCTGGAGCTGGAACCGAGCAATGTGGAGGCCGGCATGGAGTTGGCCAGCATCCTGGCCTTGGACGGAGATGCGCAGGCCAGCGCGGACGTCCTCCTCGACCTTCTGCGCCAACCCCTGAGCGGTTCCGAAGTCGAAACCGTGCAATCGGCGCTGCTGGAGTTACGCTAAGGGAGCGTCATGAACCTGCTTTACACGATGATGATGTTCCTCCAAGAGGGGGATGAAGCTCCTCAGGTGGACCCCGGCTCCGAGCAACGCGATGCCGGCGATGAGGAAATCAGTCTGCTTACCCAGGTCTTGGGTGGTTGGATGGATCCCATCACCACCAATGTTTGGGCGCAGGCCGGCATCGTGGTGGCGGCGGCCATCATCCTCGCCAAGGTTTTCGATTGGCTCTGCACCGGCATCTTCCGCACCCTCACGCGCAAGACCAAGTCGTTTGCCGACGACGCCATCCTCGCGGCTCTGCATGCGCCGGTGGTCAACACGGTCATCTTGATCGGCCTCGCCGTGGCCACGCGTTTGCTCGGGATGGAGGAAACCGTCGAACGGGTGACCAACCGCGCCCTGCTCACGCTCGGCTTGTTGGGGTGGGCGGTGTTCCTGTTCAAGATGGCAGGCATCCTGTTGCGTTCGGCATCGAAGAATCCGTCGCGCTTCCACGCGGTGCAGGATTCGACTTTCCCGCTGTTCAACAACTTGGTCAAGCTGCTGCTGTTCGGCTTGATCGTCTACTGCGCGATTAGCATCTGGCAGGTTGATGCCACGGGCTGGTTGGCCTCTGCAGGAATCGTCGGTTTGGCCGTTGGTTTTGCGGCGCAGGATACGTTGTCGAACCTCTTCGCCGGCGTGTTTATTCTGGCCGACCGCACCTATCGGGTCGGGGATTACATTCGCCTTGACAGTGGCGAACGCGGCAAGGTCACGTTCATCGGGCTGCGCTCGACTCGCCTTCTCACCCGCGACGACATCGAGATCACCGTGCCTAATGCGGTCATGGGTGGTGCCAAGATTGCCAACGAAACCGGCGGTCCGCATACGAAGGAGCGCATTCGGGTTCCCGTCGGCGCGGCTTATGGATCGGATGTCGATCAGGTCATCGCGGAACTACTCCTGGCCATCGACGACATCGATCCCAAGGTCGTATGCAAGCGTCCGGAACCACGCGTGCGCATGCGCGCCTTCGGAGCCTCCAGCTTGGATTTCGAGTTGCTGTGTTGGATCCCGGAGCCGGAGTTGCGCGGCAACGTCAAGCATCAGCTTTTCCGCGCTGTGTACCTGCGCTTCGCCGCCGCCAACATCGAGATCCCATACGCCAAGCAAGACGTCTACATCAAGGAGATGCCGGGTGGAAAGTGAAGTCGCCTTGGTGGAACGTTTCTACCAGGCCTTCGCCGCTCGGGATTCCGGCGCGATGACCGCTTGTTATCACCCCGAAGTACATTTTCGGGATGAGGTCTTCGACTTGCAGGGCGCCGAAGCCTCCGGCATGTGGCGCATGCTTTGTCATCAAGGCAAGGACTTGAAGGTGCAGTACTCCCATGTCCGCGTCGAAGGCGATCGCGTGCACGCCTCCTGGGTCGCGGACTACACCTTTGGCGGGCAGCGCCAAGTGCACAACCAGATCGAAGCGCAGTTTCGTTTCCGCGATGGCCGCATCATCGAACATGTCGACCGCTTCGACTTCCATGCTTGGTCGCGCCAAGCCCTCGGGGTGTCTGGCGCGCTGTTCGGTTGGACCGGTTGGCTCCGCGCCAAGGTGCAGAAGAAGGCCCACAGTCGGCTGCAGGCCTTCCTCGCGAAGGGCGCTTAGTCCTTCTTTTTCTTGTCCTTGTCTTTCTTGCTGCCACCCAGCAGCCCGCCGACGTCCAGCCCACCTTCCAGTGCGCCGCCCAGCCCTTCCTTGAGCTGATCGCCGACGCCATCCGGTAGCTTGTCGCCGAGCTTGTCATCGATTAGTTCGGCAGCCTTGTCCAAGACCTTGCCGCTCTGCTCGTCGATGAGCTCCTGCGCCCGACGTTCGACCTCGGCCTTCACCGCGCCGCCGAGCATGTCGCCCAGATCGGTCTCGTTCTCGATGGTAAAGGTCGGATCCGACGGTGTCCCGCCCAGTCGAATCATGAAGGCAATCGGTTGATCCTGCAGCGCGCTATTGAGCAAGGTGCAGAATTCTTTCGGCGCGACGCCCAGCACATGGGGGCTACCGTTCTTCGCCGACAGAGTGGTGTTATTCAGGACGACACGCACTCCACCACTCAAGTTGGTCGGGTTGAACTCCAATGCGGAGGTCCCGAAGTCCAACGTGCCACCCTTGATGTGGAAGGGGAATGACTTGTTGGCCATGCGCGCAATCGAGCTGACCTTGAGGCCTTCCGCGGTGAAGTCGAGGGAAGAGTTGGAGCCATCGCGGCTCAGTCCAAGCCGGAAATCGATGGTGCCGCCATCCTTCAGGCCTCCCTTGCCGGCGTAGACCGCCTGCGGAGTGAGTCCCGTCGGTGGGGTGCCTACATTCTGTAGCTGGAAATGGAAGTCTTCGATCTCCGGCAGGATCGGCTTGCCTTTGCGCAAGTCCGTGGTCTTCCAGGCGAAGTCATTGACCTCAGCATTCTCCAACCAGAACACACCGGCACTTGCACCTTCCGCAAGTTGCATGGCGGTGGAGACATAATCCGGCATCCCAGGATGCGCCACGCGAGCCAGCGCTTCCTCCTCGGTTTCCGAATCACCACCGAAGCCTCCGACCTTGTCGTAGTACTCCTTGTAGTGCTGATAGCGTTCCCAGTATTCCGTCGCGATTTGGACAATATCGCGTTTGTCGGCAGGTGGGAGTGGCTTCTCCTCCGGCGGCATGGGATTGCCATCAGTGACGTCGGGAGGAGGCGGGCCCTTGTCGAATGCGAGGGTGCCGTCTTCCTTGACGATGAGATGGAGGAGGGTGCCATCGAGTTGGGCATTCTCGATGCGCACGCGGCCGTCGAGCAAAGCCATCGTGCCGATGTCGACAGCAGCCTTGCCGATGTCGAGCAAGGGGTACTCCGTGGTACCGACATGGAAATCCTCGATGCCAGCGCTGCCACCGAGCACCGAAAGTTCTGCCTTCTCGAATGCGACGGGTTGCCCGAAGGCCACCGGGCCGTATTTCTTCAAGGCGTGACCGAAGAGACGATCACCGCCGAAGATCAAGGTGCCCAACAACATGAGGAAGAGCAGGAACACCATGAGGATGAATCCTTTGCGCAGGATCGAAATCATGCCAACAACCTCCCGAGGATGCGGAACAGGAAGAACCCGCCCATGGCCTTGGCGAACTTGGTTTCGCCGAATTTCTCACGCCAACCCGGCAGCTTGGTGCGCATGACCAGGTAACTGATGAGGAAGGTCGGAACCGCGAGCAACAGCGCGAACACCAAGGTGCCGAAGCCCCAATAGGTGTGGAGCTGCAGGCTCGGCATGTTCTGCGCGAAGCCGATCGCCATCGATTCGGGCATGCTGTTGTCGAGCATGCTCTTGCCGGTGTCGAAGGCGACTTGATCGAGGAACAGGGTCGCGAGCAGCTGGGAGAATCCCGCGAACAACATGGTGATGGGCAGAGAAGCCTTCAAGACCAGGCAGATCAGGAGAACCCAAAGCCATAGGCCATTGAGCCCGAGGAAGCCTGAACCGGGATCGACCTCTCCCATGGGGAGGATCCCGAGGAAGACGCCGAATAGGATTCCCAGCGAGAACTCCAGGGCGTCGACCTTGCCGGTGAGGGCGCGGGCGAACTGTCGGAGGATGCCGAACATGTCCCTAGGATAGTCGAAAAGGGGTGGCAGCCGCGAACTCCCTATACTGGAAACGCAACCGCAACGCGGCGCGCCCATGAAAAAGCTCGGTCTCCTCCTTGTCATCCTTTCCGTTGTCTCCTTCGTCCTGTGCTATCTGGGCGCACGGATGCACCCTGCGCTGATGGAGCTCCAGTCCGATCCGGTCCGTTATGGCTGGATTACGGGAATTCAGATTGGGCTCGGCGTGCTGGGCGGTTGGCTGGTGCTGTACCCGATTTTGCTGCGCAAGGCTGGGCCGGCCATGGCTTTGGTGGGCGTGATCGCAGGGATTCCGGCTGGTTATGTCGCGCATGGATGGGCTTTTGAGCGTGCGATGCCGCTGGCGATCGCGAAACTGAACAGTCGTTGGGGCGGTAGTTTCCTGACCCATGCCTCGCCGGAGATGCTTGACCGAGCTTCCACTTGGGTGATGGGGCTGAAGGGCAAGCGCAATGAAGGGCGTGCGGTGCGTCTGCATCAAGTGCTGGGTGGTTACATGCAGCGCATGGGTCGGGTCGCGGAGTCGATCAAGCACCTGGAACGCGCCTATGCCTTGGTTACCGCCGAGGGTTCGGAGTTCGCCGATCAACATGCCGATGTGGCGCGCGCACTTGGCATTGCGCACTTGCGCGCCGGCGAGATCGAGTCTTGCCTTACCGCGCCGAATGAAGACAGCTGTATCTACCCTCTCCATGGCAATGGCATCTGGACCGTGAAGGATGAGGCGGTCATCGCCGAGCGTTATCTGCGCGAGGCCTTAGAGCAGGCACCCGGGGATGCCGGTCTACGTTGGCTGTTGGCTTTGAGCCAAGAGGTGATGGGTACCTATCCCAACAACATCGCCGCCGACGACCTCGTGCCGCAATTGACCATCACCGGCGAAACCCAGGATGTCCCGCATTTCCGCAACCTTGCGGTGGCCTTGGGGGTGGAAGGGGATGACCTCGCGGGCAGTGTGGTGGTGGATGACATGGATGGCGATGGTTTCCTCGACATCGTCACGCTGTCCTACAACCCGAATGACCATGTGCGTTATTACCGTAATGATGGCAAGGGTGGTTATGAGGATTGGACCAAGAAGGCTGGACTCACCGATCAGATCGGTGGATTGAACATCACGCATGCCGATTACAACAATGATGGTCGGCTCGATCTGTTGATCCTGCGCGGCGCATGGTTCCTGGATAGTGGATATCAGCGCAACTCGCTGCTGCGTCAGGAGGAGGATGGCAGCTTCACCGATGTCACGGCAGAGGCTGGGATGGCGTCGGAGCACCCGGCATTGGCGGCGGCATGGGCGGATATCGATCTGGATGGTGACCTCGACCTTTACATCGGCAACGAGCGCGTCAACACGATGGGCAAGGGCAAAGGTGGGGGAGCGTCGGCGGCGAAGCAGGGTCTGGCGAACAAGAAGGATCATGCTCCGTGCGAGCTCTATCGCAACAACGGGGATGGCACCTTCACCGACATCGCCGAGCAGGCTGGAGTACAAAACTGGCGCTTCACGCGCGGCACCAGTTTCGGCGACTACGATAACGACGGCTACCCGGACCTGGTCGTCAGTAATCTCAGCACGGCGAACCGTCTCTATCACAACAATGGTGATGGCACCTTCACCGACGTCGCCGAAAGCCCCGGCTTGGAGTTCCTGCAGCATCCGAAGCGCGCCTTCGGTTCCTGGTGGTTGGATGTCAACAACGATGGCAACCTCGACCTTTTTGTCGCGGGTTATCCACTCACCGACAAGGTCAACGACGTCATCGCCGACCGCTACGACCAAGTCCGCGGTCCACGCGTGGATCCATGTGCCCTGTATCTAGGTGATGGCCAAGGTGGCTTCACCGACGGCACCGATGCCTGGAACCTGGATCGCGTGCATCTGGTGATGGGTGCGAACATCGGCGACGTCGACAGTGATGGCTGGATGGACATGTACCTCGGTACCGGCGCGCCGTCGCTCGAGATCATGGTGCCGAACACCCTGTTGAAGAACGATGGGGGTCAAGGCTTCCTCGATGCGACGCCCGCCTCCGGGCTTGGGCATCTGCATCAAGGCCATGGCATCGCCTTCGGTGACCTGGACAATGATGGCGACCTCGACACCTATGCCCAGTTCGGCGGCTGGTACTGCGATTCGCATTCGCAGAACGCACTGTTCCTGAATGAGGGTGTGGAGAACCACAGCCTGACCTTGCAGTTACGCGGCAAGACCTCCAACCATTACGGCCTCGGAGCGCGCATCAAAGCGGTCATCGAGGAAAATGGGGTGCGTCGGGAGATTCATTTGGTGCAAGTGGGCACTGGCAGTTTTGGCAGCAATCCGATGGAACAGTTCCTCGGCCTGGGGGGGGCTTCACAAGTCCTGGAACTTGAAATTCAGTGGCCAAACGCCGACAAGACGCGTCAAATCCTGCGTAACTTGCCTGTAGATAAGACCTTGCGGGTCACAGAGGGTGAAGAGGGCTGGATCGAGGTGGAGGAGGACGTCCTCCCGCTTTTGAAGCAATAGGTTCCAGCAATTTCCGGAGAGTCAGGGCAGTTTGGCAGGAAAATTTCCTCCCAAACTCGATTTGCGATTTACTATTAAATGGTCCCCCGACCGCGATGTACCCCCCATTTTCAAGGGGGTAAGCCCTAAGCGTCCCCATGAAAATTCATCTTACTTGTTTGGCCGTCCTGGCCCTCGCTGGCAGCGCGTCTGCCCAATACGACTTCTCCGTTAAGAGTTATGGAGTGGTCGACGCCCCGCAAGGCATCGCCAATGGCGACCTTGATGGCGACGGCTATCCCGATCTCGTGATCACCGCTGGCTCTCCGGAGCGCATGGAGTGGTGGCTCAACGATGCTGCTGGAGACTATTCCCTAGGTGGTTCCCTGTTGCTGCCCGTTGGCAGTGACCCGCGCCGCGTGGTGCTCGCCGATCTAGATGGCGACCTCCAGCTCGACGCAGCCATCATGTTGATGGGCACCAACGAAATGCAACTGGCGACGGGTGTCGCTGGTGGTTCTTTCGTGATGGGTGCAACCGTCGCAACCGGTACAGGCCCGATTGATGCGGCCGCAGCCGATGCCGACGGGGACCTCGACATGGACTTGCTGGTTGCCAACCAAGGCGATGACACCGCCACGCTGTTCTTCAACGACGGCGCCGGCAACATGTCTGGCCTGACTCTGGCTGCTGGTGATGGCCCTCGTGGCGTTGCCTTCGGTGATTTCGATGGCGACACCAACCTCGACTTCGCGGTCTCGAACGAGTTCGATATGACCATCAGCGTGTTCGAGAACCAAGGCGCTGGCGTCTTTGGTGCCTGGAGCACCATCCAAGGCAGCACCTACTTCTACCAGCTGACCTCGGCCGACCTTGATGGCGACCTCGACGACGACCTCGCTACGGCAACCACCGACAACAGCCAGATCGATGGCGCTGCGGTCTTCCTCAGCGACGGCCTCGGAGGTTGGTCTGCTCAGGCAAACCACCTCGCTCCTGTCAAAGGCGCGATCTCGATTGACCACGGTGACTTCGATTGCGATGGCGACGTCGACCTACTGATGGGCTTGACGGGCATGAACAACGGTGGCTTCGTGGTCATGCAGAACGATGGCGCAGGCGCCTTCCCGGTTCCACAACGTCGTGGCTCTGGCCTCGGTGTCTGGGACCTGACCGTTGGCGACTTCGACAACGATGGTGCACCGGATGTGGCTTACCCATCCGTGGACCTCGACAAGATGATGGTTGCCCTCAACAAGACCTGCGGTGTCGAGCTTGATCAAGATGGCACCTGCAACTCTTGGGTCGACTTCACCATCACGGGTTGCACCCCTGGCGGAACCGTCCTCGTCATGATCGGCCATAACCGCGGCAAGTTCGTGGTGCCTCAAGGCAAGCCTTGTGCTGGCCTGACGGTGGCACTGGATGGCGCAACGATGCGTGTTGCTGGTACTGCTGTCGCAGATGCCAACGGCAACATCAACGCGACCTTCTGGGCCGGTCCTACCTGCTGCGGTCAGATCATGCAGGTCGTCGACCTGAGCAGCTGCAAGGTCTCCAACCCGGACGTGCTCTAGGATTCAAGCTTAGGCCTAGAACACGCCCCTCAAGACGACTCAGTCACCGAGTTTCCCCTCGGTGGCTGAGTCGTCTGCCTTTTGGGCCTCGTAGCGCACCTGGAAGTCGCCGGAACCACGCACCAACCAAGTCACCAGGGTGCGTCCATGTCCTGGAACGCCGCGCTCCAACAGGATGCGTCCGGGATCCCGGACCACTGGAGACATTCGCTCCGGACGTAAACGATCGCGCGTAGATAGCAAGCCTCCGGCGAGGACTTGGATGCCGTCGCCCTCAAGCGTGACGACATCCGGCGTGCCGATGTGATTCTGCGCGGCCATGGCCGAACGACTTGGCATCAGGGCATCATTCACCAGGTCAATGGTGATGCGATAAAGCCCACCTCCCAGGTCCGTGATGGCCGGAGCTTCCATCCGCACCTTGGCGATCTCCTCAGCGTGGCGTGCACAGAAGAGCGCGTTGCGGTGCAGCATTTCCTCGATCATGAAGGAAGGTGCGACCCGTCCGTGCTGACGCTTGAAGCCACCGATCTCGATCTCGCCGTAAAGCGGGTGATCGTACGGATGCCAATCCACGTATAGATCGCCAAAGGTGACGGAGTCGTCGAACTCGAGTTGTTGGCGGGTGTTACTGGAGAACCAGTTGCCCGTGCGCTCGCGATCCCTGCCCCAATACTGCTGCGAGGTCCACAGCTCATTGGTGAAGGAGAAGATGCCAAGACCCTCGTAGGTCCAGTTCACGAAACCACCATGCACGTTGTAGAGGTCGCTGTGAATGATGAGATAGCGATAGAAGGGAAGCATGAGTTCCCCTTCTTCACCGAGCGCGTCGTAAACGCGGATGTCGGCGCGTGGATAACGCACCGACTCATCGCCAGGTCCACGCAGGATCATGCCGCCGGTGTTGTGGAAGCTCTGCGCCGCAGCGATGTTCGGATGCGCCAGGATGAACTGCCCGACGGCCGCCGTCTCCGGATAACTGAACGGGAAATCGCCGGCGCCGTATTGGATGTGATTCGGCTGCCAATCGCTAGGCCAGTTGCGGTTCATGTCGTAACCGCCCTTGCCATCTTCGTTGACTCGACCATCACCATCGTTGTCGATGCCTTCCTGACCGAGCACCAACCAATCTCCTTGCTGGTCACCTTCGACCGGCATCAGGATGCGCGGATCATCACGGTCCAAGCGGTGCGTGCCTTGGCCGAGTGGCACCTTCTTGCGCATGGTGAGGATCTCACCATCACCATCGAGGTCGTCCATGTCATCCTCGTCGAAGAGACCGTCACGGTCGTTATCGGTAGGGGTGGTGCCGGTGCGCGAACTGTGTTGGGTATTGGCGTTTTCGAACCAGTGATCGCGGCCATCTGGGTTCTGTGATGGCAAGATGTAGAAGGCACGTCGATCCAAAAGGTCCTTGGCGCGCGCGTTGGTGTCGTAGTGTTCGAGCAACCACCAGGCAAGATAAATCGCGGCCTCACTCCCTTGCACTTCATTGCCGTGCACATTGCCATCGACCCACATCGCAGCCTTGTCGGTGTCGGCACCAGTGGCTTTATTGGTGAGGATCATCACGCGCATCGGTCGCCCCTCGAAGGATTCACCGATGTCGACGATGTCGATGAAATCCGGATACGCCTCCTGCAGGCGTTGCATGTGCTCCAGCAACTCGCCGTAGGTGTAGTAACGGTTCCAAGGGATCTCAACCCTCGGCTCCCAGCGTCCGCCGGCTTCTTGCGCGGAAACTTCGGGGGCTGCGGCGAGGAGTCCGAGACCCAAGGCACAAAGGAGATGGGGAATCTTCGAGTTCATGACTGCACCTCCAAGGAAACGGTGGCTTGTCCGGCACTCTGCGACAAGGCGCGCAGTGCTGCGGGGTCGGATCCAACGGGTAGACGGTAGATCCAATGGAAATCGCGGGAGTCGCCGAGGCCGTCCAGGGCTTCGACGGTATGACGCACGCGTCCGGCGAGCATCTGCGCGTCTTGCGGCAGTTCCAGGAACACGCGCAGTGGCAAGAGGCGGCGGTTGACGCGTGCCATCGCGGTGGACGTCGGCATCAAGCCATGGTTGACCAGACGTGCGCGTACTTCAAAGACTCCACCATCATCCAATGCCGTCACTTCGACGTCTTCCCATGCTAGTGTCGCGAGATCCTCCGCGAGGGAATCGACGAGGTCGGCATGGCGGTTGATCAAGCCATCCAACAATGCGCCGGGAGGGTTCTCGAGGACCAAGGGCAACCATCCACCAATCTCCACTGCACCGTAGTGTGGATGTTCGAATGCAGTCCAGGTTTGCCAGGCATTGCTGAGATCCCCGAAAGTCCCATACCAATGATCCGCCCAAGCAAGGAGCTTGCGGTCTTCACTGGCGTCTTTGGGCAGGGCGGTGCCGTCGGCCAGGGGGATATCCATCGGCGGCGACCACATGGAACTCTCAAGCACCATCGCGCCACGTTGGTAATACGCCCAGTCCGCGAAGTTGCCGCTTTGATGCGCCGCGCCACGCACTTCCCCGTGATCACCCTCCTCCGGATGCAGACGCTGGCCAAGGAGTTTCAGCAACTTGGCATCGTCGCTCAAGGGATCGGTGGAGTCGGTGTCGACGTTGTCCTTGCCGCCAGGAGGCGAAGCGAGGTTGTCTTCATCATCCAAGACCAAGATGAGGCTGATCGATGGATGCTGCAGCACGAACCCGGCCAGTGCACGGCTTTCCGGTTCACTCAACTGATAAGCCCCAGCCTCCGGTGCATACTGACGCCAACGATGGGGGAAGTTCGCCTCCACCGCGACGCCACCCGGACCATCTTCATTGCGTGCACGATCCGCATCCGCATCCGTGCCTTCTCGCATGAGCAGGTAACCGCCTGTTTCACCTGCATCAGTGTCGGCTTCGGTGGTTGCGCGGGGATCCTCCGTGTCGATGCGATAGGCTCCTCCTGCATGCGGGACGCGCATCCACAAGGTGCGCCCGTCGCCATCGAGGTCCGAGGCACTGTCTTCATCGATGAGTCCATCGCGGTCATCATCCGTCGGTGCACCACGCCAAGGGTTGCCGGAGGCCAGCGCATGTGCGGCACCATCCGGATTCGCCAGCGGCATGATGTGGATCGACGCCTTCTTCAGCAACGGCGATCCCACCGATGCGAAACGTTGCAACATGCCCATCGCGACTTCACTTGCGCCGAGGCGATCGCCTTCGAGGTTCGCGACGATGAGGATCTCCGGCGATCCAGGGGCAGCACCACCGCCGACGAAACTCGCGATCAGAAGATCCCGTCCTTCCGGACTGGCGCCGATCTTGATGAGGTCAAGACCATCGGTGCGCGCAGCACGCTTCTTCAGATCTTCGAGCAGTTGTTCCGGGGTGCGGTAACCGGAAGGTGGCGGTTGGTAGGAGACGGGCTCGGGAGCCTGCGCCTCGCTGCCTTCGGGCACCGCAGGTTCCTGCTGTGCGAACAGGAGCGCGGACATGGTTGTGGCAACAAGAATCATGGGGCTGCAGTCTAGCCCCGAGGCCAGGGGCGGACGTCTACCTCGAGCTAGGTTCCCTCTGGCCGCGTAGCGGTTGCTAAAATCCCGCCGGTCGGGCCGGTAGCTCAATTGGTTAGAGCAGCGGACTCATAATCCGTTGGTTTCAGGTTCAAGTCCTGGGCGGCCCACCAACCTTTACCTTTCAGGCCGGTGGCCTGAGGCAAAGCTCGGCGGGCCACCCCGGCCAAGGCGTCGCAGGTGGGACTCGGCTGCGCCAAGTCCGGCTCCGCCTCAAATCCTGGGCGGCCCACCATTCTTGGCTTTGCTGACCTTCGGCCCGCAGCCAAGAAAGGCGACCCACCCCGGACGTCACGTCGCAGGTTGCCTCGGCTTCGCCAAGGCCCGCTCCGCGACAAGTCCTGGGCGGTGCACCACCCTTGCTTTTGGATTTCCGGGGGATTCCTGGAAATATTGGGGAGCTGAGACTGGTTCTAAGATTGAGGCCTGTGGGATTGCCATGGGTGGCATCACCATTTTTCGTTCCCCGCATGATTCGACCTCGATGGATTCCTTTCCTTGCTGCCGTCCTTACCGTCGGCAGTGTGACTTTTGCGCAAGAGACCGGGCCTGCAGTGGATCCGAAGGAACGCTTGCGCGTGGCGGAAGAGGCGTTGCCAGATGCCACGAAGGATAGGCTTCGGGCGGTCAGGGAGTTTCGGTCCATCAGGGATGGAGTGCTCGATAAGGAAGGCATCCTTTGGATCGCCACCAGCCACGGAGTGCTGCGCATCGAAGGGGAGACCATCACGCGCATGACGGAGAAGGATGGCTTAAGTCATGACTTCGTTTCTGCAGTTTTGGAAGATCAGAAGGGCGTCCTTTGGTTCGGTACTGCGAATGGTTTAACCCGTTACGATCGAAAGGATTTCACACACATCCCTTTGCCGTGGAAGGATATCCATGGGGACTGGATCGCGGGCATGTATCCACTTCTGGATCCGAATCATGCCGCAAGTTTGAAAGAAGCTGCCGATGGTGGCCTATGGGTTGGAACCCTCGGTGGCGGCGTTTACCGCTACGACGGCAAGGACTTCCAGAACTTCCTCCACGACAAGGGCAAGGAATATGACGACGGGCAGCACCACAACTGGATTACCAGTATCGAAGAAGATCATCAGGGGAACCTGTGGTTCGGCTCAATGAGTTGGGGAGGCGCCACGCGCTACGACGGCTCCAGCTTCAAGGAGTTTCAGGTGGAAGATGGGCTCAGTGACTACATGATTCGCATCATCTTTCAGGCCCGCGATGGCAAGTTGTGGTTCGGGAGCAATGGCAATCGTGAGGGGGGCGTGGACCGCTTCGACGGCAAGGAGTTCACCAACTTCCAAGCCTCCAATGGCCATGCCCATAAGCACACGGCTTCCATCTATCAGGATCGCTCAGGATCCTTATGGTTCGCCTGTGGTTTCGACGGTATTTGCACCTTTGACGGCGAAGGCTTTCGATCCTTCTCGGAGGAGCAAGGCCAAGCATTCGAGAGAATAAACTTCTTCGTCGAAGATGCCGCAGGTCACCTGTGGTTTGGTGGTGGCAAGAATGAGCTTTACCGTTTTGATGGGGAAACCGTTACGGACTATTCAGAACGTTTGCCTGAATAAGAAGCCTCGACCTGCCCTGGAGGGCTAGTTGTTGTGCCGCAACACGTTGGAGCCCTGGAGCACTTGGTTCGGCGTCAGGGGGAGGCCACTGAATTCAAAGGCCTGCGCAAATACGGTGGGCGGCAACCCGGGCGGAAGCGTGGGCGTGGTGAAACTCGCAGCGGGGGTAGGCGTCATCAGGGCTGGGCTCGGCGGAATCAAGAATCCGTGGTCGTCGAGCAGTAGCGTTGCCCCTTGCCCGAGGAGGCTTGGAGTGGTTGCGAGGGTGGTCGACCACAAAAGTGCGAAGGTGCCGGCACTGCTGTTGTCGAGCGTATAGGTGACACGGCTGCCGCTGCGGAAAGGCGCATCCGTACGCAAACAGAGCGTGTCGAATGGAGTTGGTGCATCAGGATGAATCGTGTCCGTGTCGATGACTCCATCGCCATAAAGGCGCAAGTTGAACGACATCAGATTCTTCGAACCGCCAGGCCCCACCGAAGTGCCTGCATGACCACCAAGTCCAAACAGCTCGGCATAATTCATCGAGCCATAACCGGAGCCGGCGGATCCAGGGCCGCCAGGGCCAAAGGTGGAATCAATCACGGGTCCGGTGCCGCCATCGAGGTACATGTAACCCACGCCAAGGAAATCCGTGAACCCACCGGGCACCGTTTCCTCGGGAAGAGTGCACTCAAAGCCGCAAGCCAAATCGATGGTGACTTCCCAACAAGTGATGTAGATCCCAGGCGTCGAACCAGGGAGACCGGCAAGCCCATAGGAGCATTGCGCGGCTGGCCAAGTACTGGGGCCTGTGCCGAGGATGGTATCGGCATAGAAATTCAAGACCATGTCGACGGCATCCATACCTTGCGAGATCGAGCAATACTCAAGAGTGAGGCCATCGATCTGTTGGTTGCCGTCGAGGTCGCGCGCTGGGAAGGCGAACTCATCCACCCATTCTTCCGTTGGGATCGAGGTGAGGAAGTAATACTCCACGCCCATGGTGTTGTCGAAGATGGTTTCCGGCCCGAAACGCGAAGAGCGTGGCGCCGAGTATTCGACGCCACGCTCCATGTTGTATTGGATCTGCTGAGCTGGTGCTGTTGGAAGTCGCACCGCGGACGGTGTCGTTTGTGTCTGCGCGAGGCAGGATGCGAGGATTGCAGCGGCCAGAAGCATAGGCCTGCAGTCTAGCCTAATTGTCCATCTTCAACGCATTTGAGCCTGCAATCACGGTTCCCGGCGAGAATGGAGGCCCGCTGAACTCGAAGGCCTGCACATAAACCGTTGGCGGTAAGCCAGGAAGCGGCGGCGTGGTGTAGGTGGCGTTCGGGCTTGCGGACATGATCACCAGCCCAGGAGGAGTAAGCATCGTGGATGCATCCAGTAACAGGGTTACGTTGGTTCCGATGACTGGTGGAGTGGGCGCGAGACCGGAGGCAAAGACCAGTCCGAAGGTTCCGGAAGCGGCGTTGTCGAGGCTGAAGGTGACTTGGTTGCCTGCGCGGAACTCCGCGTCGGACTTCAGTTGGAGAGTGTCTCCGGCCAAGGGCGTGTCCGGATTGACAACTTTCGTATCCACGATGCCATCGCCGAAGATCTTCAGGTTGAAGGAGCCCTGCGCACGAGCACCACCAAGGACAGCGTGTTGCACGAATCCGCTGGTATCAAAGACCTCAAAGTAGTTCTGAGATCCATAGCCAGGAACGGCTGGCCCACCGCCAGCTGCAACAAGGGAGTCCAGGATCGGTCCGTTGTCAGAATTCAGATACTGAAAGCCGACTCCGACGAAATCAGTGAAACCACCAGGAACCGTTTCCTGCGGTACCGTACATTCGAACCCACCCTCCAAGTCAATCGTGACGGACCAACAAGCCGGTAACCCAAGGAATGTTCCTGGGAGTCCGGTCAAGCCGTAGGTGCACTGCGCCAATGGCCATCCGGTGGGTCCTGCCCCAGAGATCGTGTCGTTGTAGAAACGAACCTCCATAGCAAGGGTTGGGTTCGTTTCGGAGCAATAGTCAAAAGCGAAGCCATTGATCTGCTCTAAGCCATCGAGATCATCTGCGGAGAAGGCGCATTCATCGATCCACTCTTCGCCAACTGGTTGGACCAGGTAGTAATAGCTAAGGCCATCCGTGTTGTCGAAGGTCGTCTCTGGCCCGGAACGAAAGTTCGTTTGCGGGAGATCGTGAACCCCTTCCTCCAAGGAATAGACAATCGGCGTGGGCGTGGTAACTGGCCCAAGCTTAGGATGGGTCGGTGTCTGTGTCTGGCCAAAGGCCGCTGCAGGAAGGGAAAGCGCAGCCAATGCTGCGACGAAAGACGATCGTCTCATAAGAAACTCGATTAGGGTCAACCGGAAAGGGGCAGGCGGCTGGCATGCCAGTCCGCTTGGATACTTAGTTTAGAGGAGGCATGGGAATCCGGTAACACGAACTCCCCAGGATTCCGGTTATCATCTGCCTATGGGTCGATCCTCCTCCGAAGGGAAAACTGCAGTACGCGCCGGTATCGGTTTTGGATCCGCTTTGGCCATCACCATCTCCTGGAGCATGAACAAATCCATCTTGTGGGCAATCCTCCATGGTCTGTTCAGTTGGCTGTACGTCCTTTACTACGCGATCAAATACTAGCAAGCATGGAAATCAGCATCACCTACTGCCAGATGTGAAACTATCTTCCAGAGGCGACCAGTTTGGCCGCCGAGTTGAAGAAGGAGTTTCAGGTAGACGCCGCACTCATCGCCGGTGGTGGCGGCATCTTCGATGTCGAGGTCGATGGCACGCGCATCTTCTGCAAGCGCGAGGAAGGGGACCGCTTCCCCAAGCCAGGTGAGATTCCTGCCCGTATGCGAAACTGAATCGATTCAAATCGAAGCAATGCGTTATTTCATCAAGATCGCAGTGGCCATCCTTGCCCTGGCAATCCTCGGCTATCTGGCCTTTCAAACCCTATTCATTCCTACTGGCCCAGGGCCAGAACTTCAGTTCCTTTGGCGCGAAGGCGAGACAGCGGTTGCCGATCTCCAAGTTCGTGTGTGGCAAGGCGATGGCGAGACTTATGTGACTCGCACCACGTCTTCTGGAGGCATCTCCATCCCAGAGGGTGGTCCCCGCGCGATGGTTCTTGTCGGCAACGAGGGTAAGGTCGCGACTCAGTTGTTCGCCATCAATGCCGAAAGCCTAGGCCCTCAGGTCCTCAAAGTGGATCCGGCCGAAACGGTGAAGGTCCGCATCACTACCGACGAAGATGAGCCTCTTGCAGGGGAGATGCTTTTCTTGCGGCACTGTGGTGCTTGGGGAGCGAGTGCAGATAAGCCGAGCCTTTCTGTAAGTCCCGAATTGAATGAGACCTATTGGTTCGAGAGTTTTAAGGAGCATTATTCCTCCTACACCAATGACATTCCTGCGAAATGGACTCCACCCTATATCGTTTTGGCAATGGATCGACTTTCTGCGGGGCAGCGTCGGTCCATTGTTTACGACATGACTGCCACGGTT
>JBMYYH010000056.1:0-18886 GCA_049609225.1 Planctomycetota bacterium
CCACAAAGCTCCCTGGGTGGTCACGATGCCGATCAACAGCCCAGCACCCAAGGCCACGCCTCCAATCAGTCCATAACTCCGGACCATCGCATCGCCGGGCAGTGCCGGTGCGCTTTCCAACTCCTTGCGACCCTCAGCCCCACGCAGGATCTCCAACCAATGACGCACAGCCGCCATTCGCGTGGATCGCTCACTGGCCAAAGCCTCCCGGGTAAACCTATCTTCCTTGCCCGACACCTCCGCTGCTTCACGCCAAGTAGCCTCCTCCGAGGCCAGTGCGTGTTCCGCGTCGAGAAGGTCGCGTAATCGATTCACGAGGGCAGGTCTACCGCCGCATCCGGCTAGGAAGTCGACTCCAGGAGTTCATGACGCCCGGTCGCAGCTGCGCCGACGGCATCCAACTCGCCATCCTGCGGCGAGGCTCCACGCGCATCGATGATGTCATAAGCCTGGTTGCGCTGGCGCGGCACGAAGCCCGCTGCGCGAATGTGTTGCTCGATGTGCTCAAGGTCGACGAGTTCGAAACAACCTGCGGCACTCACCACATTCTCTTCGAGCATTGCAGAGCCAAAGTCATTGCAGCCCATCCGCAGGGCCAACTGAGCGGCATCGGCACCTTGGGTGACGAAGCTGGCTTGATGATTCTGGAAGTTATCGAGGAAGATCCGCGCAACCGTGATCAGGCGGAAGTACTCGGCATGCGTGGCCTTGCGCCATCCTTCGGCTAACAGACGCTCACCCAGTGGGTTGCCGCCGGGCTGGAAGGTCCAGCCGATGAAGGCCGTGAAGCCGCCGGTTTTATCCTGCACATCGCGCAGACGCTGAAGGTGCTCGATGCGGTCCGCCACCGTCTCGACATGGCCGAACATCATCGTGGCCGTGGTCTTCATACCGATGGAATGTGCCTCTTCCATGATGCGCAACCAACTCTCAGTATCTGTCTTACGCGGAGCGATCTCGGCACGTACGGATTCCGTGAGGACTTCCGCACCACCCCCTGGCATCGAATCCATGCCGGCCTTCTGCAGGCGCTTCAGCACATCCAGAGTCGACATCTTCGACACGCGCCCAAGGTGCTCGATCTCGGAAGGCGCCATCGCATGCAGATGCAGCTGCGGCCAACGCGCCTTCAAATCCTGCATCAATTCTTCAAACCACTCGACCCCAAGCTGCGGATGATGGCCGCTTTGCATCAGGATCTGCACGCCACCGACATCGATGGTCTCCTGCACTCGCTTGTAGATCTCTTCCCGGTCGAGCACATAGGCCTTCTCGGTGTCTTTGGGCTTGGCGTAGAAAGCACAGAACTCGCAATCCGTCACGCAGACATTGGTCGGATTGAGATTGCGGTCGATGATGTAACTCACCACCGGCTCAGGATGGAGCCGCGCCCGCACCGCATCCGCCAAATAGGCAAGGGTGTCGAGGTCGGCGTTCTCGTGCAGGAAAATGGCTTCCTCGGCAGTGATGCGATCACCGTCGAGGATTCGCGCGGACAGGGCGGAGATGTCCATGTGCCGTTATTCTAACCTTCCGCCCCAACAATCTTTGGGCTCCTTATGAAACAGACTCCCACTTTTCAGGCGCGCCTGTTGCTGCCGCTGTTGCTGCTGGCCGGCATTTTGGTCCTGTGGGGGCTCGGCCTTCTTGGCGATGCCGCACCCAAGGATCCCAAGCCCAACGCGGTAGGGAATATCACCACAGGAGCGCTCGAAGAAACCGCGCCTACAGATACCGAAGAGCCTCTTGCCGATGCCACCACAGGCGACGCCACCTTAAATCGCGTCGATGCCTCTTCTGCAGAGCCCTCTACCACCTATTTAACCGTGCAAGATGCCGCCGGACGCCCCGTGTCGGGGATCGCGATTGGCTGGCGGGTCCATGATGAAGCTTCTTATTACAGCTCTTTCAATCTGCAGCATCCTCCAGCACTGCAGAACCTTGGAACCACCAATGCACGGGGCCGCGTGCCACTTCCGGAATTCCCGGATGCGTGGATTGGCTTTGTCGTCCAAGAAGATTTTTGGCTGGCGATCGGCAATACCGTCTTTGAGGATCCTCGGGCTGTTGCACCCATCCTCACTGTGATGCCTGGTGGAGTGATCACTGGTAAGTTGGTTGATGCAGGAGGCGCGGTCGAAGGCGCCTCCCTCGGCACCAGGGTGACTTCGGAGTTCCTGTTCGGTGCGCATGAAGATGAACGCATTAGCGGCCTTTTCTGGGCGCCTGCAAACTACCGCTATGCCACGACCGATGCCCATGGGCGTTTCCGCATCGGTGGCCTGATTCCCTCCTCGCGCCGCCTTGATCTTTTCGCTGCGGGGAATGCACCTGTGCGTCATGAGTATGAAGGGCCTTTGCCAGGGCAAGTCCGCGACATCGGCACACTGACTTTGGCGCCTGGGGTTGAAGTCACCTTTCATGTGCAATCGCCCGAACCTTTGGAGGATGGCACCTTGCTCTACCTCCAGTCGGCGGAAAGTTTTTACTGTCGTGCCATTGCTGGGCTTCCTTTGGATGAGCAGGGCAAGTTGACTTTGGATGGCATGCGCCCTGGCTCCTATGAGTGGATGGTGGAGCGGCCGGAATCCGTCGCGATGAAGGGGGAGCTCATGGTGCCGGAAGGTGGCGGTTTGGTCACGCTGGAAGTGGAAGGATTGCGTGAGGTCACGGTGGCCGTCTTGAATGCTGATGGTCAGCCGCTTGATGCCTTCTATTTGGAGGCGGAGGTCCCGATGGGGCGTCCACGCATCATTCAGGGTTCAGGCACAGCGACTTTTCGTTGTGGTGCGGCGTCGACGGTACGCGTGAAGGCAAGTGCAGAAGGGTTCGTGAAGTCCAAGGGCAAACGGGTGCCGCCTTCCAGAAACCAGCTGACCATCAATCTGCAACGTTTTGGCGCTCTGGACCTCCTGACCCCTGGCATGACGGATGGATCCATGCTTCCCGTGGACTTGGCGGACGCCTCGCAGGAGACTGCAAGCGGGCGTTTGGCTGCCGCGATGATGGGGCGGCCCTTGAAACCGCAACCGGTCCAGAATGGCAAGGTGCAGTTCGAGGCACTCGCGCCGGGGGAATATGTGGTCTATGTCGATCACGGAGGCGGTCCGATGGAAACCGGCACCGTCACGATTCTGCCGCAACAGACCACCGAGCATCAGCTCGACCTTCCCATCCTCGACACCATCGAGGTCCAAGTCGTCACGGAAGAAGATGGCGCGCCGTTGGCCGGAGTGCAGGTGAGTCTGTTGCAGGATAAGGATCCGCGATTCGGTCAGTTTCTCTTGGAGTCGTTGAGCGCCCGCCCCAAGGTCGATCGCACCAGCGATGCGGAAGGACGATTCCAGTTCCAGATCCTTCCCAGTGAGCAACGCTATCTCCAACTGCGTCATCCGAACCGTTTGGACTCCTACGAACTCTTGCCGGCCGATGCCATCCGCCCCGTCCGCATCAGCATGCAAAAGGCACCTGCGACGCCCATCCAATTGTTCACGGTCGAAGGGCAAGTCGCCGCCTTCGCCGAAATCAGTTTCGCACGACACGATGGTTGGCCTGCGCTTCCCGTACCTCTCGGCCATGTCAGCCTCGACGCCGACGGTCGTGGCCTAGTGACCACCTCTCCCGCATCCGCACAACTCCATGCATCCTTTGCCTGGACGCCGGAAGTGCAATACTCCTTGCCCTATGGCGCCATCGAGGTCGTGGATGGCCGCCCCCTCAGCCTGACCCTGCTCCCGCAACCCGGTTGGCTCGCCCTGACCATGCCACCTCTGGAGGATCTCCAAGGCATCGAAATCCATGCCGTCGGGAGCCAAGGCTTTCAGGCCATGAAGGTTCAATGCAGTGCACAAGCATGGAATCAAACCCTGCCTCTACCTGCCGGCTCCTACCGCATTCGCGCGACGGGTAACGGACGCACTCTCTACACCACCTGCAAGGTGAAGGCCGGCAGCACCACTGCATTGGATTGGTTGACGGAGACTCAGTCCTTCCAAGTCACGCTTTTCGGTCAAGACTGGTCCCGCGCGCAACTCCGCGCCGAAGTTGTCGATGGCCCACAGCAAGGTGTCTTCCGCGACACCTTCCTCGATGCCGCCACTCCAACTTGGCGGCTCGAGGACTTCCCCACCGGTTCCGTCGAAGTGAAGTTGGTGGAGTGGTGGGATGAGGAAGGGCGCGGCCACCGCGTTCGTTGGAGCAAGGAGTTGCCGCGAGGAGAACAACATCTGACGTTCGCGATCGAAAACTTTGCTTCTGCCACCGTCACGGTGGTCGATGAAGCAGGAACTCCCATTCCCAACACCCTCATCCATGCGAAGTTCGGCAACACCGGCGCCGAGGGAAGCGTTTCAAGCGTCACGGATTCCGAAGGCAAGATCAATTTACTGTTACGCAAAGGCACCATCATCCTTCAGGCTTATCATGCCGACTACCGGCAGCAATCCCAGCGTCGCACCTTACACGGCGATGAAACTTGGACCATACGGATGAAAAGCTGATGCACTCAAATCTGTTGTCCAAGCCTCTGCTCATCCTCTATCTGATTGCATTCCTCATTCGAATGGAGTCCTTTGGCGATTTGGGATCCTATCTCGTCTACGGATTCTTCGGCCTTTATTGGATCGTTGCGGTCGGCCTTGGCCTGGCGCGGTGGATCGGCAAACCTCTTTCCCCAAAGGGGTTCCCCATGGCTCTGTTGGTCGCTTGCCTCGGAGGCACCATGACAGGCTCACTGGTGGAAGGGCATTGGAAACACTCCGTGGTGTATCCGGTGGGGCATCAGTTAATGGAGCAAGTCTCTGTTTATCACCAGCAGCATGGTGAATACCCCGAACACCTTACGGACCTGGTGCCGGAGTTCTTGGAGTCTGTCCCAGAATCCGGTCTCGGGATTTTTCTTTCCAGACCATTCGAGTATCACCGACGCCCCAAGAACAGGAACTGTTTTCTGCAGCTCCCGGAGTTCAAGACAGGCGACCGCCTTTACAGTGATGCTGAGGGTTGGTCCCCCGGCAGCTGAAACCGGCTAAGGCAGCGGCAACACCACCGGTGTCGAGAGGCGCGGCTCCTCGATACCGTCTATGCTCAATTCCACAGACTGTGCATAAAGTGTATGCCCTGCAGCCCCGATGGGCAGGGTGATCGAGAAGTTCAGAAGGCCCTCTTCATTCGCACGGAAAGGAGGGGTGCGGAACCACGGCGCGGTGACTTCGATGATTCCATACGGCGTGGTCGTCGGGCCGGCACCACGGGAGGAAAGAATCGTCACGACATCGGCATTGTCTTTGCAATGCTTGATGTCGAAGGTCAGATAGGCACCCGGTACGGCTTCGACGATTTCAAGCTTGGGCTGGCCACCGCCGGAGGTGTAGATCAAGGCTTGTGCCAGCAACAGATCGCCGTCGGTGGAGGATTGCCAAAAGTCACCACGGTTGATGCTCGAAGGCGGAAAGAAGTTCACATCCACGCGGGGTGCGGAACCACTGTCATTCGCTGCGACCAAGACATTGCCATCCGCCCAATCCGCAACGCGATAACTCCCTGGGCTTAGGTTCGTACCGATACAACGATAACTGGAAGTGCCTCCTTGGAACGTGGTGACGTTTTCCATGACGGGATGATTCGCATCATGCACGGTTCCAAGACTGGAACTGCCGGTGATGTAACCGGAATCATTCATGAACACTTGATAACCACCGGTGAGCCAGCGTCCTTGCAGGAAATGGTTGGAGCTGAAGTTCGTCACTCCCCACACTGCCACGACCACGCCACCGCCCTCGTCTACGAAGTCGGCCAAGTCATTTCCGAGTTGGGTGGAATTGGTGATCCCGGAATCACTCCAGACCAACACAGCATCGTAATCCGCAAGAGTTGAGGCGCTCGGAATTGTCTGCGCAGAGTTCATCCAGTCGACCGTATCGAATAGGCCGGTCGCGAATAACGTGTCGCGCACTTCCATGACCCATGGGTCGCTCGATTCGGCACCAAGAACGAGTGCCTTCACACCCTGCGCGCGCGCGTCAGCGCCGATGAGAGCCAGGATAGTCAGAATAAGAAAAAGACGCATGCCAGACCTTAACACGCTACCCCCAAGTCCGGCGAGCGCGTCCTCCAGGCCTAGCTCAGCCTAGTTCACCTCAGGATCGTCCGGCATCTGGCTCATCCAGCCATAACGCGGATCCACCGTGGCCATCAGCCGCTCCCACATCAGGCGCCAATCCAGGCTCCATACCTCCTCAGGCACACCAGGCAGCACATGCCAAGCCTCGGCGGCGAGTTCTTCGTCCAACTGGCCGGCACTCCAACCGCTGTAGCCGAGGTAGAAGCGCAGATCACCTTCCCCCTGGAAGACGCGACGCACCAACTCCAGACTGCCGCCGAAATGCACACCAGGCAAGACTGGCATCACGCTTTCGGCATCGCCATCCGGCCCAGAAAGCACATGCAGGCAATCCTGCCCGACCGGCCCACCCCAAAGCAGGGGGACGCCCGCATCATGCAGGAAATTCGCATCAGGCAGCACACTCTCGATCGGGACTTCGAGCGGACGATTCAAGGTCAGGCCCACCGTGCCTTCTTCATCGTGAGTGCAAACCAACACCACGGTGCCGTCGAAGTTGGGGTCGACCATCGCGGGACGCGAAACCAGAAAACAACCTGGAGTGACCTTCATCGTGGCGTCTCTTGGTTCATGCTGCGGAGTGAATCCAAGGTCTGCTGCACCGCCGCGGCTTGCGGATGATCCGGATTCCCGGAGAGGAATGCCTGCAACACCTGCTCCGCCTCAGCCTGACGTTCGAGCTGATAGAGCAAGGAGAACAGCAACTGTGCGACATCCATGCGGTCGGCGGCGCGCGCGAATCCATCCTGCGCATACACCAGGGCCTCTTCCAACATGCCGAGTTGCGCCAAGGCATTGGCCTTACCGATGACGGCATTCAACAAGCCCGGACTCTGCTCCAAGGCCGTGTCGAAATGCCCGATGGCCTCTTCAAAAGCGATGTCGGCCAAGGTCGGATGCTGCTCACGCAGATGCTGCATCGCTTGCTGCCCACGACAGTTCGCCAATCCCAAATAACCGAAGGGCGAGATGCGGTAATGCTCCACCGTCTGACGGTAGACCGATTCCGCAGCCTTGAAATCCCCTGACAAGTAGAGCGCATCGCCCAATCCCAAGTTGCCCTTCTCGCGTTCGACGGAAGTGACCAGGAGCAGGTCCGGATCGATCGCCAAGCTGCGACGATAGGCATCCAGCGCGCGTTCGGTGAACATGTCGCGGCGCAGGAAATCCTGGGTGGCCTGCGCATGCTCGAGCATCAGGCGCCCGTATTCGATGTGACCGGTCATGGCGCCTGGTGAAACTTCTTGCGCCCAGGTGAACAGGGTTTCCTCATCGTGCCAATGCGCAGCTGCACTGCGCGCCGAGATGGCATTCGGAACCGCGATGGCGAGGATCAACACCGGCATCAACCAAGCCTGCTTGAGGCGTTGGGCGAGGACGTCGGCGGCGGCGGCGAGCAGAAGGAGGAAGCCGGCGCTCGGTAGATAAAGGAAGCGTTCCTCGAAGGGGTATTGGCCCAGCGCATGCGTATTCATCACGGGGATGAGGCCGGCAAAGAGGATGCCGAGGCCGAGCATGAGGCTGGGGCGCGTGCGTCCGCGCCACCACCAGACGATGCCGGCACCGACCGCAGCCAAACCGCCGAGGATGGCCGGCAACCAACGTGCGGCAGCGGCGGCTTCCCCCAAACGCAAGGGATGGAATGGTGCGTGCGGCCAAGGCCAGAACAGGAAGCCGAGGTAACGTCCGATCAACGACAGGGACAAGACGAACTGATCGGAGGTGGCCAAGCCGTGGTGGGTGGTGACGCGATCGAAACCCGCGCTGGTGGAATCGAAGGCATTCACACGCAATCCATAGACCGTGACGGCAACCAGGATCAAGAGCGCCACCGGCATGATCTGTTTGCGCAATGCGGCGATCACGATGGCCAGAATCCAGATGCCGAATGAGGCTTCCTTGCTCAACATCGCGAGCAGAAAACACACCGCCATCGACTTGGGCTTGTCGAGCATCAAGGCACGCAGGCCGATCAGGCAGAACAAGGTGGCGAGTAGATCCGGAATCGCCGAGATCCAAGCCACGGGTTCCGCATGCACGCCACTCGCCGCGAACAAGACTCCCGCGCCCGCTGCCAACAAGGGCCGCCAACCGATCGCCAAACCCAGTGCTGCGACGGCCATCGCGCATGCGCCGTGCAGGAACAAGGAAACCATGTGGAAGAACAAAGGTTCGCCGCCACCGAGTTGCCAACTGGCGGCCAACACCGTCGCGCCGATGGGGCGGAAGAAACCGGAACTGAAACGGGAGGCGTCGACCAACTCCCAATAGGGGGTGGTGAACGACGCGGGGATGACAGACCACTCCTGGAAGTTCGGGTTCAGACTCAGCAGCGAACGGTCGTCGTAGACGAAGTCGCCCGTCAGCACTGGAAGGAACAGTGCGATTCCGAGCAGGGCCGGCAAGAGCAGGGCGTAAAGACGGGCAGGAGTCATCCGGGTGGAGGCGCGAGCCGCCTCAGGGAGAAGGATAAGCGCGCAGGTGCAAAAATCATGCCCATCCGCGCCGAATCAAGAGGTGAAAGCGGCTGCTCTAGGCACTAGGCTGTGTTCGTGAGCGATTCCGCAAAACCCCTGGTCCTGACCCTCCTGTTTGGAGGCACCTCCGCGGAACACGAAATCAGCCTGCGTTCGGCGAATGCGGTGCGCGAGCAATTGGACCCACGCAAGTACGAGGTTCGTTTGCTTGGCATCTCGCGCGATGGTGGTTGGCTGTCGGAGGAAATGTCTGCCCGTCTTTTGGCGGGGGAGGATGTCGGCACTTGCGATCACCCGCCGTATCTGCCGGCCGGCACGCAAGTCGTGTTCCCGGTGCTGCATGGTCCAATGGGCGAAGACGGCACGGTGCAGGGTTGGTTGGAATTGATGGGCGTGCCTTTCGTGGGCAGCGGTTGCCTTGGTTCCGCCGCGGCGATGGACAAGTCGGTCGCCAAGCATGTGCTGCGGAGTGCCAACATTCCGGTGCTGCCTTGGAGTGATGTCGACCTCGTTGCTTGGGAGCGGGATCGTGGCGCCGTATTGGATGCCGTGGAGGCGGAGCGTGATTACCCAAGCTTCGTCAAGCCGACTTGCTTGGGCTCCAGCGTGGGCATCTCGCGGGTGGAGGATCGCAGTCAACTGCACGATGCTCTGGAGCTTGCCTTCCGCTTTGGCGATACCGCTTTGGTCGAGCCTGCCATCGATGCGCGTGAGTTTGAGGTCGCGGTACTAGAAGGCACACCGTCGATCGCCAGTCTTCCTGGCGAGATCTGCATGGAAGGTTGGTATGACTACGATTCCAAATACGTCAATGACCATGCGGAGCTGAAGGTGCCCACCGAGGATATCCCGCCACGCATGGCCGATGGTCTGCGCGACCTGGCGTTGGCGAGCTTCCGCGTGTTGCGTTTGGCTGGTCTGGCGCGGGTGGACTTCCTGCTGGATAGATCCACAGGTCGTTTCGCGCTGAATGAAGTCAACACCATGCCGGGTTTCACATCGATCTCGATGTACCCGAAGCTCATGGAGACGGCTGGCGTACCCTTCCCTGAGTTGTGCGATCGCTTGATCGGCTTGGCCTTGCGCAAACGTCCGGGTGGTACGGGTGCGGTTGCAGTGCCGGAAGTACCTGCGAAGGAGATGACGGCGGGGCAGTAGGCCGCGTACGTTTCCCTTATTGGATTACTGTCGTCGCCAGCGTGGTGACTGTCCAAATCTCAGGACTTCCGGCGGTCTCCTGGATAACGCCACGGGCGTAAATGGTGGTGCCAATGAGGCCAGGGCTGTTGGGGACGGTGAGCTGAATGGTTCCCTCCCCCTGAGGACTCAGAGTGGTGGCGAAGGGTCGATTAGCCAGGCTCATGCTCAATAAAGGCGATGGCGCGAGATGAAGGCGCCAATTCTCACCGAGAGTTAACCCGCCAGTATTGTCGAAAGCGGTAGAGAGCAGAAGGGTGCAGGGGCGGCCTGCTCCGGTGGGAATGAGGACGTCTGCCTGGAGGATGGAGCCAGGCCCTACCGTGGCCGGGAGGGCAAGAGTCCGTTGGCTGAGGATGTGGCCTGCACGGGGTAGGCCAAAGATCGACGGTTCGTCGAACTGCGTGATATCGGCATCGTGGAACACCTCCACAAACCCATCCCGATCAATATCGCCAAGTGGCATGTAGAACTGGCCTGCAAAGGAGGCCATGGAGTCAGGGAACCAAGGTTCTTGATTGACCGGGAAGGGTGCATAATCAATAAACAGCCCAGTGGAAGCATCGTAAATGGTTGTTCCCCATTGGTCAGGAGCTCCAGGCGTGCTGTTGTAATAGGCAGTGACCTGCACAAGGTCTTGATGCGCACCGTTGCCAGGGGATGCTTGAAGGAACGAATAACGGTTCGGCTGATAATCACCAGGTGGGAAAAGGTGATCAAGCACGTGCCAATCAGTCTGCCAAAGAAGGGTACCAGTGGCACCATTGAACATTTCAACCATACTGAGATGCGAGAAAAGTCCACCCGCAATATTGGTGCGGAAGAAATCTGGAACTCCGTCACCATTGACATCCCTCCAGCCACCGTTGTTTCCGTAGGTAGGCGCATTGTCACGCCGTTGTTCCCATAGGACGGAACCATCTGCGCCAGAGAATGCCTTAGTGACTCCAACCTGAACCCATGTGGTTGGGTTAATTGAGTTAAAGGAGGCGACAAGATCCGGAATAAGGTCTCCATCAAGATCACCATTCACTGTTAGCTCGAGGTTTCGGTTGGGCTGAAGATCACTGTTCAAATATGGTTCGTAATGGAACCAAATCAAAGAATAGTCAAAACCGCTAACGGCACCGAACATGCGGGCACCACCGGTCGAGTGCGCGTGATAAAAAACGTCCTCAACTCCGTCTGAGTTGAGGTCCCCGGCACGGAACAACCCGTCATACCCGCTTAGGCCGCCCCATGTTGGGTCAAATGGTGGTTGTTCGGCATAACCGAGCAACTGACGTGTATCTAAGTTAATAATGGCGAGTTCGAAAGCCAAGCAATCAATGATGAACATTTGATGCCCTCCCGCGGTCTTCGCCAAAGCAATGTCCGGCTCTCTTGGATGCGCCGTGGGCTTGAAACGCCCGGTGCTGGAGTCAAAGTGGTAACGAATATCTTCATTCAATCCCAGGCCGGAGAAAAACCGGGATTGGTTTTCGTAGGGCGGGGAATGGGCCCCACCCCAATTAGTTCTGCCCTCGAGAAGGTAGTCCATTCTGGAATCTTGATCGAGGTCGCCTAGTGGAATACCACCGAACCAGTAAAAGTCAGATCCTGGTTCTGACTTCGGAAGCATGACATCTTGAATTGCCCATTCGTGATCCCAAGACTGGCCCTGTACGAGGGGGGTTGCCGCCAGTGCGAAGGCAATGCTGGCCTTAATCATTTTCATGATCTCCTCCTTTGTCCCTTGTAAATAGATTCGCTGGACGTGGGTCAATTTCGATGTCCGTAGAGGCTTCAGGTGCAAGAACTGAAAGGAACGATAGGGTGCGGTCGAAGAACGAAAAATTCGGTGCGCTAGAGTCGAGAAACCACTTGTCAGGCAATGATCCGGTGATTCGATATGGTACTGATATTGTTGTTGATTCACTGAACTTGATGCCGATGGAGATGACACTATGCTCACCACGAATACCGCCAGTTCCAATGAAGTTGTCCGGCAGCCCACCAAAATCCACATCAGGTTCCATTAATGTAATAGAAACCGGTCCAAAATCATCACTGCCTGCTCCATTTCTATCGAAGATTGTAGAAAGAAACTTTGTCCCGAAAAATTCGCTACCAAGAAGGCCGGAAGAGTCGAGTGCCTCTTCGAACTCAAAGGTACCTCCAGAAATCCCAAAGGTGTCTAAATCATCAATCTCAACCGAGAAGTCATGGCTGGAGTCTCCATTGCCAACTAATGTACAATGAATCAATGGCACAAACATGGAAGGCATGTCCGTTGTGGCTAAGGTTGGGTGTGGGTCTAGATCTCCTACGAAACCGCCCCCAGCATTGTTCCAGATGTAT
Source organism: Planctomycetota bacterium (assembly GCA_049609225.1). GTDB lineage: Bacteria > Planctomycetota > UBA1135 > UBA1135 > UBA1135. The sequence goes on from JBMYYH010000056.1 coordinate 12,136, forward strand.
GAATTCACGATGCGGTTGCATACGGAGTGGAGAGGTTGGGTGTTACCGCTTACAGCTGCATGGATGCCAATGCCTGTATTCTCATACACTTGGCAGGCATTGATATAGCCTTGCCCAATGGGAATAATCCCGAACATGGGCTCATCGCTTTCAGTGGCGATGGATAGGCCGTCAGGCAGGTGGCCGGCATCAAAGGAATTCCATGACCCTCCAACAATGGCGCCCTGGTCGATTCCTACAATAATGTCACCAGATAGCGGAGCGTAGTTCCGCATTTCGATTCCATTGCTGCCGTTCGAGAAGAGTTGACAGCGATTAAGGCCGACGAAGGTGCCCGTATCGTATTCCATGGCGCCCAGAACGGAACCTTGGCTATATGCAAAGAGCCCGTGGCCAAGGTTTCTGCGGCTTTCAAACTTGAATCCATCGATCCCGATATAAGATTCATAGGATTCAAGGAACACTCCGCTGTGCCTGTACTCATTTCCACCGGATCCGGTGCCGGTGAATCCAGTGTCGGTAATTACCGTCCCACCATTGATGTTAAAAAGTCCTCTGGTGAAATACCGCGTAAGTCCATGGACTCCACCCTCGCGAAAATCGTCAATCGTCGTGCCGGTGATGGTGACTTCCCAACCAGCGTAATAGTCGAATACCGATTTGCTTGTGGGTCCCTGAGAGGAGCAATGAACACCGTAATCCCAACCTCGACCGGTGTCCCCGGCTCCAAAGGCATGCCCGTCAAGCATGCAGCCATTCAACGAAAGATTGACGAATGGGAAGGGAGCTTCTCCGGGACTTGCAGCCCCGGAATGTTCACCATTGCCAGCAAACGCTCCGACTTCAATCAACCGAGAGTTGACGTCTCCGCCACCGTTGATTTCAAAATACGATCCGCCCAGTCCTAATGAAGCTGGAGGGGCAAGACTGCCACCCATTGAGTCGAAGGCCCCCGAAGGGCCAATGACCGAAAGCGAATTGATAATTGCATTGACAGTGGCATTTGTTGGAGCGGCTTCTCCAATGGACCCAGCCTGTGCACGGATTCCAACGACTTGGGATAAGAAAGATGGGCTGGGATTCGCCAAAAGACCCGGCGATGCATAGTCAGAGAAATTGCAGTTTCGAATAGTTGTGTTGAGGACAGTGTCCTCCTCAGAAGCTATTACAGAAACTCCAACTGCATTCGAATCGAAATACATGTCTACGACGAGGACGTTTCTTTCGGCGCCTCCATCTGCGTCAAGGCGTAGGGCTGTGCTGCCGCCGCCCAGGACAAGGCCTTCGATCCTAGTGGTGGCTGAAGATAGGTCCGCTGACAAGTTACTCATCGCGAGAAGAGCAGAAGGGGACAAGGCTTCCGGCACAATAATGACTCGGGGAGAGCCAGGTGCAGGCATTATGGTTACCCCATCCCGCAAGGTGATCGGGAAAACCTCCCCAGTTTGCCCTGCGCCCCCGAAAAAGGGGAGATTGCTGTAGGCCACCTCAAGCCCTGATCCACCAGGACCATTATCTACCATGCCCCAAATCAAAATTGTGTCACCGTCCGTAGCTAGGCTGGCAGCAACAGTAATGCTGCTTACGACAGTCGTACCCGGAGGTGGAGTTGGAGCTACGCCTTGCCCATCGACAAGATAGGTGGTTCCTAGGGCCAGGAGTGGGGGGGGGCAGAGCCCCAGCAGGAGAATAGAAAGAAGAGTCCTCATGCATTGAACTATACCCGACAATCGGGAATGTCAAATTAAATATTTGTCGCAGGCAGGACTCTAAAACGCGATCTTCGAGCAGAAGATCGAGCCGCCGGCCTTGTGAAACTCGGACATCTCCAGTTCCACCACAGTGAAGCCGCGTTCCTGCAGTTGCGCCACTAAGTCCGGCGCGCCGGTGGGGAGGAAGGCGGTCTGCATGTCGGCGCAGAAGGCATTGGCGTAGAGGCCGGCGCCGAGTGCTTCATCGAGCAGGATGGCGTCGGGGAAGGCGGTTTTTACGAGCTCCAGTCCTTCCGGCTCGAAGGCCGACTCCACGATCAAGGCCGTGGTCTCATCCAGCGCGGCGAGTGCGGTATCCAAATGGTATTGATTGCCCGGACGCAACCGGTACACCAACACATCCATCTCCGGATACGCCTCCGCCAGCACTTCCCATGCACGCTCCGAGGTCCGCGGACCCACTCCCGCATGCAACAGCATCCTTCCCGGATGCCACACGCCATCGCCGTGGCCTTCGAAGCGTTCGACATCTTCCGGCATCTCATGCAGCAGATATCCCGCCGCATGAAAAAACCCGCGATGCAAATCCACTTCTCCCTGACGCGATCCGTACCGCATCTTCGCCAACCACACATCGCGCCGATCCGACGTCGTCGGCAACGCAAAACTCGGGTTCGCCGTGAACACCAGATCCGGTAGATCCTTCTCGGGCTCCAGCACCAGGCAAGTCAGGCCGCTCTTCTCGAAGGCATCGCGCATCGTCATCCACTGACGCATTGCCAACTTCCCATCCACCCGATGGGCCACCCCCGACGCATCCGCCATCAACGGATTCTGCACATCCTCCACGCGGAAATGCCCCGGATGCCCCATCAACACCGACTGCGGCGCGGGCACTGCGACGTAATCCGATGGACGTTTCGCCCAGTCGCCTAACTGCGAGATCAACATCTAAAGGATGTCGCGACGTCGGGCGGCCCAGGAGGTGAGGAACAGCAGGAATGCCGTAGCTCCCACCAAAACGGTGATGCTCAATCCCGTCGATGCGACGGTTTCCAAGGGCGAGAACAAGTCGGTCTTCGAACCGGTGATGCCGCACCAGCGATAGGCCAGGCTGATCAGGTAGTAATGCAGGGACCACATCTGCCCTTCACCCGGGATCGAGCCGAGCGCAGAACCGAATCCGAACATGATCACGAAAGCCCAGATGATCGGGCGCTTGGTGTAGACACCCAGGAACAGGCAGATCGACCCATAGGCCAACCCCGCAATCCACAACAGCAAAGTCACGTTGAGGACTAAGGTGAACCACTCCTGCATGCCAACACTCGCGTCGAAGCTCATGCCGATCAGGGCCGGCGCCAACACGCCCACCAGGAACACCGGCATGGTCGCGCCATATCCGCCGAGGAACAACCCGAGCAGAGGTTTCCAGCGCGGCACCGGGCGCGTGAACAGATAACCGATCGAACCCTTCTCATAGAGTTCACTCAGGATCGGCAACATCACGAACATGCACACCAACGGCAACACGAAGTACAAGGTGACCGGCACCATGTAGTTTCGGTACAAGTCGTAGGTCTCGGGCGCATCCGGATCGAGCAGGATCAGCGCCATCATCACCGTCGGCAGCAAGGCGATCACGCCAGGGCCAAGCAAGCGCAGGCCCGCCGCACGACGCGCGAAGGAGAACCGAGCAACGGAAAGGATGGCGTTCATCGTGCCGCCTCCCCGACCAGGAGGTCGTAGATCATTTCAAGTTCCTGATCATCGGTTTCCAGACCGTGGATCCCGCCTTCCGAACCAGCCTCCTGCAGACGCGCGAGTAGGCCAGGAAGGTTGCGCGTATCGAGGTGCAGGCAGCCGTCGTCGACGAAATCGAGGCCACTGACCAGCTCTTCTGACAACAACTGCGCCGCGAGTTGGCGCAGATCGGTACCGCGCACGGTGGCGCGCCGTGGTTTTTGATCGATCAGGTTGCGGATGTCGGTCAAACGACCCTCCGCCAACAGACGACCATGGTGGAGGAGCAGCATGTGGTCGGTGACACCTTCCACTTCATGCAACACATGCGATGCCAATAGCACCGTATTGCCGCGTTCCGCCCACGCCCGCACCAGATCCAAGGTATGCCTGCGGCTGACCGGATCCATGCCGTTGAGAGGTTCATCCAACAGCAACATCGGCGGCTCGAACAACAAGGCCTGTGCGACCTTGATGCGCTGGCGCATACCCTTCGACATCGCGTTCAGCGTGACATCCGCCTTCTCGGTCATGCCGACATGATTCAAAGCCCGATCGGCCAAATCCTTCGCCTTCTTGGCACTCTCCCCTGCAAGCGCTGCCAGCAAGGTCAGGAAATCAATGGCACGCTCGGATTCAAAATGCACATCTTCACCGGGCGCATAGCCGAGCTTACGGAAGATGTCGTAGCGGCCAGGTGCGACGCGTTCGCCGAAGATCTCGGCCCATCCACGCGAGGCATGGATCTGGCCGGTCAAAAGACGCATCAAGGTGCTCTTGCCGGAACCGTTCGGTCCAAGCAGGCCGATGATGCCTTTTTCGATGGTCACGCTGAGACCTGCAAGGCCTTGGACCTCGCCGTACCAGCGCGAAAGGTTCTCGCAACGAAGGGCGGGGGCGCTCATGACAAGAGGCTCCGGCGCTTGAGGCCACGATGGACGATGAAGAAGGACAAGGCCGCCAAGCTCACCAGTACCGCGAAGGCCAAGCCAGGAGCCACATGATCCGAGCGCGAATGCTCCAGTTCACCCAACAGGGAAGCGGCCACCACCCACGTATCGTGGAAGTAACTGATTGCCAGCATGTTGTCGTTTTGGGTGATGCCCCAGAGGATCAAACCCATGCCCTGCAGCATCACGAAGATGACCAGGAACACGAGGTTGGTCCAGATCGCACTGCGCGTAAGGATCGTGATCGCTTGCACCATCAAGGCGACCGTCGTGCAGGTCAGGAGCAGAGCGAAGAACAAGCGAATCGGCACATGTTTGATGACCTCAATATGCCCTTCGGCTGAGAACATCAAATCACCCATCCAGATCGCGAGGATCGGGCCGAAAGTCGCGGCCATCAGGAATCCGACGAAGGCAACCGTTCGCCCGAACAGATAACTCAATGGCGTGATGGGCCGCGCAAAATAAGCCTCCATCGCATTGGTGCGCAGGTCACTGGCGATCAGGTCATGCCCGAACATCAGCGACAGGATCAACACGAAGGGATTGACGAAGCCGCGCGTCAGGTGGACATACCAGCGGGCATCGATGCGGAAACCATCGTCATTGGTGACCTTCGATCCAGCATCTTCCGCGAAGGAGCGCCAATCCGGCACCGTCTGGTTCGCGATGTAGAGGATGACGACCACCGTCAGGCCCATCAGCAAGGCCATGAAGGTCAGCCGGCGCACCCATTTCGAACTCCAGCCCCTTTGAATGGTGGCGCGGGCGATGGGAATCCAGGTGGGACGGTTACTGCGTAGGCCGTCGTAGCGTTCGTATTCCGCGGCGCGAAAGGCCATGACTAGGCCTCCAGGGCTTCGAGGAAGGCATCTTCGAGGGAACGCGCTGCGTCCTTGATGCCGAGTAGGGGAATGCCGGCGTTACGCGCCAAGGCGAAGACCGCATTGGGTTCGACGATCTGCTCCGGATGCGACAGCACCAGTTCACCATGGATGCGCCCGATCTCCACCGAAAGGCCTTGATCACTGGCCACCTTTTCAAAGGCGGCGACCGCATCCAGTTCCACGCGCACTCGTTTGGCGCCGCGTGCTGCAGCAGTCAGTTCGGCCAAGGAACCGGCGTGTTTCATCACACCCTTATCCAACACCCAAACTTCATTGCACAGGCGCTCGACATCGGGCAACAAGTGGCTGGCCAGGATCAGATGAATGCCATGATCCTTGCTGACCCGCTCGACCAAGCCCAACATGCGCAGACGGTTCTGCGGATCGAGGCCGTTGGTCGGTTCATCCAGGAACAACACATCCGGATCATGCACCAGGGCCGCCGCCAACTTGTAACGCTGACGCATACCCACCGAGAAAGTGCTGACCTCGCGATAACGTTCCTCACCCAAGCCGACGAAGTGCAGCACATCATGCGCGCGCAACATCGCATCTTCATTGGGGAAGCCGCAGATCTCGGCCAGTTGGGCCAAGCCACGCACACCACTGACGCCACCGATGTAGGCATCGCGCTCCGGCATGTAGCCGATCCGACGCCGCAGCATGGCACCTGCCTTCTGGGTATCTTCCCCGAGCACCTTGACCGAACCACCACCGGGTTCGACCAGGCCCAGGATCGAGCGCATCATCGAGGACTTGCCGGCGCCGTTTGGGCCCAAAAGCCCCAGCGCGCCACCCTCAAAAACCGCGTTTACCCCGTGGAGAGCGGTGAATTTGCCATAGCGGACGGTCAGGCCCTGCAGTTCGAGAACCTTACCGCTCATCCTTGCTGAAGAGGGAGAAGGATGCGACGGGAGGTTCCTTGTGAGAGCTCGTGCAGCTTCTCGTACATGCGGTAAACGCGCAGCGAACGGATCACACGATCACGCACACGCTGCAAGTCGACAACGCCTTCGGTTTGGACTTTTTCCACTCGGGCTAGGTAGATCCACCGGGTTCCGGTGATGGGACCGCGCAACAAGGCGCCGCTTGGAACCGTTACGCCGAAGTCGACGAATAGTTGGCGCAAGAATTCCTCGTCGAAACGGTGATCCGTGCGCATGAGGTAGCCGACCTTCCCGTTTTGCTTGCTGGTGGCGGGATCCTCGCAGTACTTCTTGACGGCCTGTTCCCAAGTAAGTTCCTTGGCCTTGAGTTTGGTGGCGACTTCATCGAGCAGGCCATAACGCGCCATCCGCTCCTCTTCGCCGAAAGCCCGGTTGGTCTCCAGGTCGAACAGCGGCACGCGAATCCAAGACAGCTTCAAGCGCCCGAAGAACTCCGGCACCGAGCTATTGAAATGGGTGCGCAGTTCGCGGTTCGAGAATTCCTTCACCTGCTTGGCCATCAGCCGTGCGCG
>JBMYYH010000057.1:0-18841 GCA_049609225.1 Planctomycetota bacterium
GTTGTAATACGGCCCGTGGAAGCAAGCCTCGCCCACCTCATCCGAGCCCAGCTCGTCGACAAGCGCCTGGAAGTGCTGGTGCGTCGATTGGCGTCGTTGCCGGTGGAATTGGGAGAGCGTGATTCTTCTCTTAATGCGCTGGAAGCCGAAGCAGAAGAGCTGGAGGCCGAACGTCGGGCATGCATCACGCGCTCCAACAAGTTGGAGACGGAAGTGGGCGGCCGCGATGACCGGATCGCCAAGCTGGAGAAGCAGGCGGTGGAAGCGCGCGATCCGTCGGCCGTGCAAGTGGCGCAGCATGAGGCTGCGAAGTTGCGCGATGAGAACTCCGAGGCGCAGGAAGAGGCGCTGGAGTTGTTGGAGAAGGCGGAGCAGTTGGCCGAACGTCGGGCTGGCATGGAAGAAGGCTTGGTCACCGCACGCGAAGACTTGGAGGCGTTGAGGAAGAACGTCGCCGTGGACCAGACAGACCTCGAGAACGAGGTCGCCACTTTGCGCGCCGAGCGTGAAGCCGAAGTGCAGGAAGTGAACACCACCATCCGCGATGCCTTCCAGGTCCTTGCGGAAAAGCATCCTGGAAAGGCCGTGGTGCCTTTGAAGGGAGATAGCTGTGGCGGTTGCGGTACGCGGCTCACGCCAAACGATCGCGTCCGCGTGCAAGCTGCCAAAGGTTTGATCCGCTGCCCTTCGTGCACCCGCATCCTGGTGACCCAGGAGTTGTGGGGGAAGGTCTCCGAGCCGGTGCAGTAGGCAAGGCGCTGGCCGAACCTGATCCGAAGGACTGCGAAGCCACCTGGGGAGGCACCCAGCGGAATCGACCGCTGCTAAACTGCCTCTTCCATGCTCCTAGCTTCCGCTCTCCTTCTTCATGCCTTGCCGCAGCAGTCCTTGCATGGACAGATGCCCAAGGAGGACCTCGGTGTCGCAGCCTTCCTGGCCGCGAATCCCGATTACGACGGCCGCGGGATCCGCGTTGCTGTGCTCGATACGGGCGTGGATCCAGGACATCCATTCCTGCAGGCCACACCCGATGGCCGTCGCAAGCTCGTCGACTGGTACGACGCCACCACCGATGGACGTCTCGATACCAGCCATGTCGCCAGCGTCTCCGGTGGCCAGCTGATCGGCCTGAGTGGACGTGCGCTGGACCTCGGCGGTCACGTCGGTTCCGGTGAAGTGCATCTTGGGCGCATCGGCAATGAATTCCTGCCGCCCGACCTGCAGCACCGTCTTACCGCCGAGCGCGAAGAGGAGTGGGGCAAGGAAGCCGCGCGTTACCACGAAGCCATGACCCGCCTTGAAGCGCAGGGTACCGCAGTCGATGAGGAGTCGGCGTCGGAAATGGAGACCCAGCGCTATCACGAGTCCTTTACCGATCAGGGGCCGGTCTACGATGTCGTCGTTTTCCAGGATGGCTCCGATTGGAAGGTCGTGATCGACTCCGATGAAGATGGCGATCTCGGCGAAGAGCGCGCCCTTGGTGATTTCCGCGCTACGGGTGATTGGACCACCCTCGGCGATGAGTCGAACCTCAACTATGCGGTCAAGGTAGAGGAGGATGGTGCGCGCGTCATCCTGTTCTTCGACACGCATGGCCACGGCACCCACGTCGCTGGCATCATCGGCAGCTACGAAGGACCGGATTCGCGCTTGAATGGCATCGCGCCGGGCGTTGAGATCGTGGCCATCAAGATCGGTGATGGCAAGGTCGGCGGTTCCACCAGCGGTTTCGCGGTGGCCAAGGCGATGGACATGGCGGTGGAAGCCGGATGTCAGATCGCCAACATGTCTTTCGGTGGACCTTCCTTCTACGCCGATGGCGATGAGCCCGATAGTTGGGTCATCGACGAGGCCCGCAAGCGCGGTCTGCTGCTCGTCACTTCCGCCGGTAACGAAGGTCCTGCGTTGACCACCGTCGGTTCTCCTGGAACTACCGAGTCGGCCCTTTCGATCGCCGCTGCGGTGTGGCCGGATACGCAGAAGGTCAACTATGGTTCGTTGAACCCGAGTCAGCCGGTGCTGTTCGATTTCAGTTCGCGCGGTCCACTACCGAATGGTGATCTTGGCATCGACTTCGCCGCACCGGGTGCCGCCTTGAGCGCACTGCCTTCCTGGACCCTCGCGAAAGGCGAGAGCTGGAACGGTACTTCGATGGCTGCACCGCAGATGGCGGGCGTCGTCGCGCTGCTGCATTGCGCGGGTCTGCAGGAAGACCTGCCGGTCGGCCCCGATTACCTCGAGCGCGCCCTGCGTTTGGCGGCGCGCAAGTTGCCCCAACACGCTTGGGTCGAAGTCGGCCATGGTGCCATCGACATGACGCGCGCGCTGGAGTCCCTGCGCAGCCTGCAAGGTGTCGAGGGGATCGAGCAGGATTTCGATATCGCCATCAACAACCCATTCGGCGTTGGCGAAGGCATCTACCTGCGTGGCTTGCCTTCCAGTAAGCCGTTTGAGCGTGCCGTCCGCGTGACCCCGCACTTCGATGACGACGCCACCAACAAGGAGCGCTCCGATTTCCTGCGCACCTTGCGCTTGGTCTCCGAGAGTGATTGGGTGCAGGTGCCGGATGCGATCTACACCAGTGCTCAAGGCAACCGTTTCTCGGCGCGTATCCTGCCGGAGAATCTCGGTCATGGTCTGCACAGCACGCGCATCCTCGCTTACGACGATGCCAAGGACGAGAGTGCCGGCCCCGATGTGATCATCCCGGTCACGGTGGTGGTGCCACTCGAGGCGGATGAGCTGCAGGAAGCCGTCAACCAGTTCACCCTGGGGCCTGGCGATCTCGGTCGCACTTTCCTGCAGGTGCCGCATGGTGCCAACGTCGTGAAGTTGCGCATTACCCAGAAGGGTGCCGGGCGCAATGAGTTCCGCGCCGGTGCTGGTTCGGTTTCTGGTTTCCTTTACAGCGGCGATCGCCAATCGCGAGGCCGTTACTTCCTGACTGATAACGAGAGCTACGAGACCACCATCCCGGTCGAGCCGGGCACGGTGTTCGAATACACCATGGCCTCGCGTTGGTCGACCAACACCAAGGTCGATGTGGACCTGCACTTCCGCTTTGAAGGCGTACACCCGCAGTTCGCTTCCTTTGAGGTGCCAGCCGGGCAGGAGTCGGGTTTCTTCGGCTTCGCCAGTTATCTGCACGACCTTACGGGGCTGCGTGGTTCGGTATCCATCGATGGCATTGCCTCTCCAGTGGCCGCAGAGATGAAGATCATTCCGGATCCGATTCGTCCGACCATCATGGGGGACCACGGCATGTTCCAAGGCGTGGTCGAATGGACCGAAGAGGTGCCGGAAGGTACCGACAGCGTGTCGCTTTACACGCCGCATTCGATCCAGACCACCGAGTGGCGTGAGGATCTCATGTTGGAGGTGTTCAATGAGGTCGGTGCCGTGCAGCAGCGCATGATCGTGTGGGAAACCGATACCGCGATGGAGCCGCTTGCTCCCGGCAAGTACACCTTCCGTCTGAGTTACCCAAGCCTTGGGCAGGGTGCCTTGGAGGCTCGTTTTGCCGGCGCAGAGCTGCGTTTCCATGGCAGTCATGGCAAGGTCAGTCTCTACCCGGACCTGCAGTCGGCCTTCTCGGAGTCCGGTGGCAGCAGCCGCATGAGCATTCCTTTCGGTGGCGCCCGCAGCTTGTTCGCGCGCATCCCTGAACTGGAGCCGCTGAACCATGGCCGTCGTTACTTCGGTAGCGTTTCGGTGAAGGATGGGGATGGCACCTTGATCAGCGTGCCGCTTTCCGTGCGTCGTCCGGTGCCGTCTTCGGTGGTGGCGAGGGAATGGGAAATCGCCGCTGAGGAAGAGATGTGCGAGGAGCAGACCAAGTGGGCCGAAGCCAAGGCCGAGGGCGACGATAAGCCTGTTGCTTGGATTGCTGCCGCGCGCGCCTGGTCCGAAGCCGAGCCGCAGAATGCGGAAGCGGCGCTTGCGGTATTCGAGTCCTTGGTGGCTGCTGGATTGCCGGAGATCGCCAAGCGCGATGCCGTGTCCTTCCTGCGCGACTTCCCGAACGAGGTCGAAGCATTCTTGGCTGCCGCCCCGAGCTGGAACTAAGTTCGTGCGCCTAGCCCTCTGCGGCAACGTCTTCCCGGCCGATGGTCCGGAGGACGTGCTGGCGGCCCTGCGTGGGCCGGTAGCGCAGTGGGGGGCTGGCCTGCAGGCCGCAGGGCAAGCGGCGCCCTATGGCTTCGGGCTGCATGTCTCTGCGCGTGCAGCCGAACACTACACCGCCTCCCCGGAAGCGCGCCTCGCCTTGCAAGAGGCGATGGCCGCATCCAAACTCAGCTGCTGGACGGCCAATGCTTTTCCCTTTGGGGATTTTCACGCGGCCAAGGTCAAGGAAGGAGCCTTCCTGCCGGACTGGACTTCTCCGGAGCGGGTGCGTTTTACCTTGCAGGTGGCGGAGCTGCTCGCGCAACTAGCCCCGCAGGATGGCAGTCCCTTGTCCATTTCTACCTGTCCACTCGGTTATGGGCGGAGCGCTCGCGAGGATGCGCGTTCCGTCGCGCATTTGCAGCAGGTGGCAGAAGCCCTGCAGCAACTCTCGCAGTTGCATCAACGCGCTTTCCTTCTGAGCATCGAGCCCGAACCGGATGGTGGCTTTGAGCGCGGGGTGGCTTTGGCGCAGTGGATTGCAGTGACCTTCCCGAAGTCGCAGCATGCATGCCTCGGCATCTGCTTTGACCTTTGTCATGCTGCGGTGGTGGGGGAAAGCGTCGGAGAAATCCTGAGCGCAGTGCAGGCCACCGGGATTCCGATCGGCAAGGTGCAGATCTCCAGCGCATTGGCGATTCCGGAGCCACCTTCGGACGTCACCCTGGCCTTCCTCAAACGCCTCACCGACGATCCTTATCTGCATCAGGTCCGTGGTCTCGATGGTCAAGGCCAAGCCTTCGCCGCCGCCGATGTACCCATCTTCCTCGACCGCCCTGACGCCTTCCAGTGCTCCAACCTGCGCATCCACTGTCATGTGCCGGTCAGCCTCTCCGACTTCCCGGAAGGCCTCCACGGGACGCCCTGGCGCGAGGCTGTACAAGCATGTTCGGATGCCGGCATTGCCGACTTCGAACTCGAGACGTACACCCTTCCGGTCCTTCCTCCAGAGCTCCTAGAGGCTCAAGGAACCGTCGGCACTATGGTCGCGGAGAGCCTTGCCTGCTTTTCTTCGCTGAGGCTTGACACCCCCCCTGGGTGACTTTATCTTTTCCGGCCCGTTACCCGCTGGGTAGCCGGCCCCATCGTCTAGTCTGGCCTAGGACACCAGGTTTTCATCCTGGTAACAGGGGTTCAAATCCCCTTGGGGTCACCAAGCAGAAACCCGTCGATCGCAAGATCGACGGGTTTTTCTGTTGCTGGCCTTAGGGCACCAAGTTGAAGCGCACCGCTTCACTCACCAAGTCAATCGGGCCACTGCCGAGCACCACGAATGCGTGGTCCAGCATCTCACCCGCGAGGCCCGGATTGAAGCCGGCGGGGAAGCTCACCTGCGCTTCGGCGCGCCCATCGGCATCGAGCGTACTGCGGAAGTCGATGAACAGGCTGAAGGTCGGGTTGGCGTTGGTGAACTGGAAGAAAGGTCCGTTGTTGAGCGGCAAGGTGATGCCGAATCCGCTCTGCCCCGGTGCCGTTCCGGTGTTGCTGCCGAGCATCCAGTAGGAGCTGCCGCCGAAGCGTTCGCCGGCGTCTAGGCTGAGCGTGGCGGTGCCACCGTTCGACAACGAAACGGAATCCACGTCCACCGCCAGATAGCGTGCCCCGAGCACTGCATTCGGAGCGATCTTCTGGCCGAAGACATCATCATCGCCATTGCGGTCGTCTTCCCAGAACACCACGGCCTCGCCGCTACCACCCATCGTCAGGCTGAGGCGTGTGGACTTGCTGTTGGGGTCGGTGGCCAGGGCAACGGGCGCGCCCCAAACCTGGTTGCCATTGTTGTCCAGACGTGTTGCGATCAATTCATCGGCGCCGAAGCTTCCGGTAGGGGACCAACCGAGCACTCCCAGCGCGCCGGCGCCCAAAGGCTCGACCTCACTGAGGAACTTGGTCGCACTGTCGACGGGCAACAACTGTTTACCGTTCGCGCCCCAATCCAGATTGCCATTGGCCGCGACTTGTTGCGCGAACCAGCCACTCTGCGACTGTCCCGCATTCTTCTCGCTCCAGAAGGCGATGATCTTGCCGGTCAAAGGATTGAAGCAAGCCTTCGGGTCGAGGTGGCTCATGCCAACAGCGGAAGAAAGTTGGACACCTCCCGAAGCAAGCAGTTCATTGCCATTGCCGTCGATGCGTTGCACATGCGCATCGAAGAGGTTGCCGCGGCTTGGGTTACTGCCATGCCAGCACAGCACCGCGCCGCCCAAGGTGTCGGACACCAGTTGCGGGCTATAGGCGAAGGACAAGTTGTAGGCATCATGCACTTCCACCGGCGCAGGCCAAGAGGGTGCGCCTGCCGAAGTGAACGCCATCGCGCGGAGATGCTTGATGCTGGTGAAGAATCCGGTGTCGCGGATCCAACTGACCAGCACCTCATCATTGATTCCCGGCACGATGCGCGCGAAACCAGGCGCAGCTCCGGCTTCGGAAATCACCGTCGCGCCACCGAGAGCAAGATTGTTGGTGCCGTTGGAATCGAAGCGTTGCATGCGGATACCAGGATTAGCACCGAAGTTACTCCACACCACCACGATGTCGCCGCCGGAAGCCTGGGTCACCATCGGGTCGGCTTCGAAATCATTGTTGAAGGAGACCACGATGCCGTCCGCGCCCCAAAGGAAAGTGCCATCGGGAGCGATGCGATAGATCACCACATCCAAGTCGCCGCCATTGCGCGTATCGGTGAAGGTGATGACGGCATTGTCGGCGGTATCCACCATCAGATCCCAGTCCACCAGGCTGCTCGATTGCGCATGATCACTGATCAGCAAACCGCCAGCAGGAAACATCGCATGGCCTTTGCTGTCAAAGCGCTGGGCATAGACATCATAATTGCCAGAGGCATTGTCGAACCAAGCGACCCAACGTCCGCCGTCGGAGGTGGCATCAGACTTCGGCAAGGCCTGATCCCCCGAACGTGTGACCACGGTGGTGTTGACAGCCGCATCATCGGTCCACTGCGCGGCGGCAGTGGGTGCAAACAGGGCGGCCGTGAGGAGAGCGAGGGGTAGACGGAGCATTCCGTCATCCTAGCCGACGTTCAGTCCGCGAGGGGATGCGCCTGACGATAGAGCTTGCGCAGGCCCTCTACCGACACGTGGGTGTAGATCTGGGTGCTGCCGAGGCTGGCGTGGCCGAGCAATTCCTGCACACTGCGCAGATCGGCGCCGCGACTTAAGAGATGCGTCGCGAAGCTATGGCGCAAGGTGTGCGGTGAACATTCGCGGTGGATGTCGGCACGTTGCAGGCAGCGCAACAGGATGCGTCGGACGGAGCGATCAGTGAGGCGGGTGCCGAAACGATTCAGGAACAACACGCCGCGATCCTGATTGCGGATGCCCTTACTCACGAAGTAACGCTCCAAGGCCTGACAGGCCGGTTTGCCCAACATGCCGAGTCGTTCCTTGCGTCCCTTGCCCATCAAGCGCACCAAACCGCGACGCAAATCCACATCCTGTTCATTCAACGCCACCAACTCCGCGACACGACATCCGGTGGAGTAGAGCACCTCCAATAAGGCACGATCCCGATACTCCTCTGGATCTTCCGCACAAGGCGCCGCCAACAGACGTTCGATCTCTTCCTCTTCCAGGAAGCGCGGCAACTTGCGTCCCTTGCGGGGGCCGCGCAAAGCCGCAGCAGGATTGGTCTGCACATGCCCGATCTCTTCCATCCAGGCGAAGAAGATGCGCAAGGTGCTGAGATGCCGCGCCAAGGTCGCCGGGCTCAAGCCCTCTTCATTCAAGGATCCCAGATACAGGCGCAGGCGTGCCGTCCGCAGCTCGGTGGGTGGGGGGAGCGGCTCCTCTTCCGGCGCAAGGAATGCGAAGAATCGCACCAGGTCGCGTTCATAAGCGCGTACGGTGTTGGGACTGACCTGCCGCACGTCGCGCAGGTGCCCGACGAAGGCATCGCGCAGCTTCAGGAGGTCATGACCCATCGCGGCATCATACTGGTTGGCGCCGCAACCCTCACCCTCCGCACCGATGACCTCCCTCCGCGTCACCTGCCTTGCACGTTCCCGCAAGATGCCAGCACCGCCGCAGTGCCTCGCTGCCTTGGAGGATGGAGTGGAGCCAGTCCTGTTGGATAGCTCCGCTGGGGAAGGGCTCACGATTCTCGCATGGTCGCCGGATCGACACCTCCGCGGCCACCTCCACCCCGATGGACAAGATGATCGCGCCTGGCCGCTTGCCGGTGAGGATCCCGCGGCCTCATTGCAGGCGGCCAGTGCGGGCGAGCAGTGGAGCTTTGATGCTGGCCTGCCGGAAGTCGGACTGGGATGGCTCGGTTGGTTCGGTTTCGAGTGCGGCCACGCCTATGAATCCTTCCCGTGGAATCCACCCTACCCCGATGGTTGGCCGGACTATCACTTCGCGCGTTACCGCCAGGCCTTGGTGTGGCTTGCGGATGGTGAATGCCTATTGCTGCATGCGCAGTTAGAGGGTGTTGAAGATCGCGCCAAGGCGATGAAGGTCTTTCAGGAGTTGGAAGCCTGGACGCCGGCTGCGGAAGAAGAAACAAACCTTGCCGGGAATGCCGAAAAGGGCGAAAGCCTCTGCCCGGACCTTGCTGCGGAAGGAACCCCCGAGCGTTACCAGGAAGACGTCGCACGCTTGCGGGATTGGATCGAGGAAGGGGAGTTGTTCCAAGCCAATCTTGCGCATTTCTTGAGTGGCACCTGGAAACACAATCCGCGTCATCTCTATGCCGCTTTACGTGAGGCCCAACCCACTTCGATGAGCGCCTATTGGGAGGATGGACTGGGCCATGCCTTGGTCTCTCATTCCCCCGAACGCTTCCTGCAGATCCGCGGCAACACGCTGCTGAGTGAACCGATCAAGGGAACCGCGAAACGCGGAGCGGATCGAGCCAGTGATCAAGCCCAAGCCAAAGCCCTCGACTGCGATAGCAAGGAAGTCTCCGAGTTGACCATGATCGTCGATATGGCCCGCAACGACCTCGGACGCATCGCGGATGTCGGTGCTGTCGATGTCCCATCCGCCGGAACCGTCGAGGCCTTTCCAACGCTCTTCCACCGCATCGCCCAAGTACGTGCCTGTTGGGATCCGCGCCAAGGCTTGCAGGCCTTGATGGCCGCAACCTTCCCGCCGGCCTCCATCACCGGTGCCCCGAAAGTGCGCGCACTGCAGGCCATCACCGAACTCGAACGTCGGGCGCGCGGGCCTTACTGCGGTTGCCTCGGGTATTGGATTCCCGGCGATCATCCACGCGGCGATTTTTCGGTCCTGATCCGCACGGCCACCTTGTCGCGCGAACGTCTACGCTTGGCGGTCGGCGCCGGCATCGTTTGGGATTCAAATCCTGAGCGTGAATGGCAAGAGACCTTGTTGAAGGGACGTTACCTTACGGGCCGATGAAGACCGTCCAGGACCCAACAGGGATTGTCATGCTCGACGGCGTCCTGTCCGCCGCCACCGACCCTACCCTGCACGCCGGATTGCCGGGAGTGCTGCGTGGAGAGGGCATCTTCGAGACCTTCCTGTGCCGCGATGGCCAACCCAGCGCACTGCTGCCCAAGCATGATGCGCGACTGGTCCACAGTGCCGGTCTTACCGGTTTCGACATCGCCCCAGGAGAACTCCATCAACGCTTCGAGGAGTTCCGCGGGCAAGTCTCGGAAGGCAACTGGCGCGTCCGCCTTACCGTCCTTCGCGGACTCGAAGACCAACAGCATTTCCTCTGGACTGCCGGACCCGAGCCCGCCGCCAAGGAATCCGTGGTGTTGATGATCTCGGACTTCCGCCTCGACCCACAAGACCCCATCGCAGGCGCCAAGACCATCTCCCGCATCGGCCTCCAAGTCGCCCGACGTCAGGCCCAATTCGTCGGCGCTTTTGATGCGATCCAGCGCACCATCGACGGCGATCTGGCCGAAGGCACCTCAGCCAACCTGTTCCTGTGGATGGAGGATGGGCTGCATACGCCGGGCCTCAATCGGGGCATTTTGGGCGGCGTCACCCGTGAGGCGGTCCTGGAGGCCTGTTTGAGAGCGAAAATCCCCGTTTTTGAGCGAAACATTGCCTTGGAGGAGCTTTCTCGGGCCGTAGAGGTATATATCACCAATGCGGTCATCGGGGTCACACCCGTCGCGAGTATCCTCGACTGGCGGGATTCCCTTCCCGGCCCTCAAGGAAAAGCTCTGCACCGCATCCAGGCGGCCTACTGCGATTACCTCGCAGCCGTCACCGAAGCCTAAGAACCATGATCTCCCTTCTCGCCCTGACTTTCCTCTCCGCGCCTGCCACCCTGCCGGCTGCCAGTGCTGCACCGCTGCCGTTGCTGCAGGAGGCCGACCTCAAGGAAGACTTCAAGAAGTTTGAAGCCATCCTCAAGAGCAAGGAGAACGAAGGCGAAGCCATCAACTTGATGGATCTGTTCGTCAATCGTTACCGCATGGACCAGACCCGCATCGATGCCATCGAGGATTCCTTGGCCATCGGCGAGGGAGATTCCAAGGCTCTTGGGAAAGAGAAGAAGGCTCTGTTGAAGGAGCAGGCTGCGCTGGCGAAGCAAGTTGCCCTGGCGCTTTCGCATAAGTCGCGCAAAGCCATGTCGGAGGCCAACTTCGCCATGTGGCGTGCGGCGGCCTACAGCCTCGGCCAGATGGGTTCCCCGGGTGCGCATTGGTTGTGGAAGACTTTCGAAGCGAAGAAGTTCAAGGATGAGCCTGACTTCCGTGGCTTGTGCTTGGAGCAGATCGGCTACACCCACGCCTACGAAGACTTCGCTGAGGAACTGATCGACCTGCTCGATCACCACGAGTATCTGTTCATCGCCAAGGCCAGCGATGCGCTCGCCCAGTTCGGCGAGGCTCCAGGTTCGATCCGCAAGGAAGCGGTGGAACGTCTGGTCAACTTGATGGGGCAGAACTGGGAAGCCACCATCTCCGACAAGAAGAACGAAGAGGCACAGCGCAAGTATCGTAAGACTGGTCAGTCGATGCGTAGCGCCCTGGAAGCCATGACCGGCACCAGCCAAGACGATCCTCAGGCCTGGACCCGTTGGTGGAACAAGAACAAGAACGTCAAAGACCTCTGGCGCGACGAGTAGGCCTCGTCCTGCTGCTCGCCCTGCTGCCCGCGTGTGGCGGAAGGGGTCCGGCTCCTGAATCCGACCAGAACTCCGCTGCTCCGATCCAGGGCGACGTTTCGACCGAGCGCCTTTGGACTGGCGGTGCGGAAGGTGGGCCCTATGTCCTGGTGGAGTCGCTCTCACCCCAAGAGGTGGAGGGTGCCAGCGTGGAACAGGAAGAGGCGCTTTATCGGCGTGCCTTCGGCGTGGAAGATTCCCTCGCCCTCCTCCGTGTGCAGGTCATCGGTGGAGACCCTGCCACCGATCTAGGCACCCTCCTGGTCGACGGCACCCCATTCCAAGCCTTCTCCGAACCGCCGGAAGACTTGGATCCACGGGCACGTCTGTATTGGCATGCGGTCAGTCGCGGCGGCCAAGATTTCGTGGTCGATGCGGAGAGTCTGCAACGCAACAGCTACATCGTTGCTGCTGAAACCGCTGCGCCCACCGCTGAGGCAGCTCTGCAGTGGCGTCGCGGCGACTTTACGATAGACCTGACGGCACGTGCCTGGAACGGACGCCAACGGCGCACCTTCCTCGAAGCGCCGGCCACTTTTGAAGATGAGTGATTCGCTCGAACCCATCCCGGATCCTGACCAGCAACTCGCACGTCAGGGCGCCACACAACCTGGTTCGCTGCTGCGCCTGCGCGATGTTCAGGCCCTGAACCGTTCCTTCCGTAGACTCGCCGAAGTGCAGGAAGCCCTGCTGGACCGGCTCGAGACTCTGGAAGAAGAGAAGGTGCAGCAGTCGCGTTGGAATGGCCCCTTGATGGCCATCGTGGGCATCGTGCTGGGATTGGGCATGGCCCTGATTGCCTTCGTGATGTGGCAAAAACAGGAGGGCGGGGAATCGCAGCAACAAGTGGTGCTGCAGCAGGAGCCAGCCGTGGTGAATGTGCCTACCCCGGAAGTCACGGTGTTGGCGCCAGACAACAAGGAGTTGGCGGAAGCCCTGGATGCGATGAATGCCAACATGGCGGAGGTCTTCGCCCAGCAAAAGGCCGATCGCGAAGCTCTGGGGGAACTGACCGAGAAGCTGTTGTTGTCGGAAGAAGAGAAGCTGCGCCTGATGCAGGAGTTCGCGCAGGCGGAGGAACAGTACCGTCAGGATTTGGCTTCGCAAGAACCGGTCAAGCCGGTGGTGGATTCGCGTCTGCAAGTGCCCAATGGAGGCACTACCGAAGAGGCTTCCGCTGCCACGCCTCCTGATCTGCCACAGAAGACTTGGGTCGCGGTGGTCAACGGGTTGCTCGCGGCGGATGGATATAGCTCCTTGCGCTTGCAGCGTGCCGAACGCATTCAGGGCCAGGCAGCGCTTTCGGGCGTGACCTGGATGTCGTGGAACACCGAAGGCCTGGTCGAGAGCATCATCCACGCCGATCGCCTGACCTTCGAAATGCATCGCATGACCGGCAACCTGGTGCTGCGTTTCTTCGACGGCAGCCGCACCGCCAATGGCCTGCGCACGGTGTTGCCGCGTGATGGCCTGCGCTTGGACTTGGATAGCCGCACTCTGGATGCATGGCTGGAGCATTTCCCCGAGCTCAAGGAAGCCACGGTGGTGGCACAGCCTGGAGTCATCGCTGCAACCGATGGCAACGCGCCTAGTGCAACCGGCACTCAGCCGCCTGCCAATACCGGCTCCAATGGAACGCTGCGCGATGCCCGCAAGGTGCGCAAGGCTCTTGATGATTTGATCTCGCCGCGCGGCTCCTTCAGCTATTACCGCTTGTCGGCGCTGGATGCCGTCGAAGGGCGCACCTTGCGCTTGGTGCAGATCAACTGGCACGACAACAGCGGCCGCCTGGTTAAGACCATCGAAGCCGACACCCTCGAGGTCCTGCTGCATGGTTCCAACTCGGTGGAACTGCTGCTGCGGAATGGCGCCTTCCTCGATGGGGGCGTGAAGAGCCCCTTCTCCTCGGACCGATTCAGCCTGCACCTGCCACGTCAGGATCTACAGGCGTGGCGTGATTCCGGCGTGCCTTACACCGAAGTCGAATCCTAGGCATGACGCCCGCCGATCGGGCCCCAGACGGCAAGCGCATCCTCAGCGTCAGTGGTCTCCTAGAGACTGCGCGTTCGGTGTTGGAGATGGACGTCGGTTCGGTCTGGGTCGAAGCGGAGGTCTTTGAGTACCGCGGACCTCACCGCGGCAGTGGTCACAGCTACTTCAAACTGCGCGACGGCGAAAGCACGCTCAGTGCCATCCTGTGGCGTGGTGTCGCAGCCCGTGCCTTGCAGTGTGAGTTGCAGGAAGGCCAAAAGGTCTTGGTGCGCGGCCGTTTCGATATCTACGCGGCCCGCGGCACCTTGTCCTTCGTGTTGGATCACGTCGAGGATCGCGGCAGCGGTGATTTGGCCGCGCGCTTTGAACAATTGCGTCGCAGCTTGCAGGCGGAGGGTCTGTTCGACCCCGAACGCAAGAAGCCCATCCCGGAGCGGGTGCGTCAGGTGGTGTTGATTACTGGACGTGACTCCGCGGCCGAAGCGGATGTGCTGCATGTCTTTGAAGGAGAACGGCACCCTGTTCATGTGCTGGTACGCCACGCCCGCGTCCAGGGTGAAGGCGCCATGTTCGACATCATCAAGGGCATCGAGGAAGCTGCCTCGATCCGCCCTGACTTGATCCTGTTGTCGCGGGGTGGTGGCTCGCTGGAAGACCTTTGGGCTTTCAATGAGGAATCACTGGTGCGTGTGATTGCCGCCTGTCCGATACCGGTGATGTCGGCGGTAGGGCATGAAGTGGATTTCACGCTGAGTGATTTCGTCGCGGATGCCCGCGCCATCACGCCGACGGCAGGTGCCCAAGCGATCATCGCGCCGTGGGTGGATGGGATCGAAAACCTTGCATCGCTCGCTTGGCGTTTGGGGCAGCAAGGCAAACGCCTATGCCAGCCTGCACGTCAGGCCTTGCGGCATCAGGCGGATCCGGTTGCGGCGATGGGGCGATACCTGCAGATGCAACGCAGTCGTTTCGAGAAACTCACGCGGCGTCTGTTGGCGCAAGCGCCGGAGCAGAAGGTGGAGCGTCAGGTCTTACGTTGTCGCCACGCGGAACAACGTCTGATGGCCGCGATGGAAAGTGGATTGCAGCAGCGTCGCGCGCAGTGGGTAGGGGAATCCCGCGCTCTGCTTGCAGCAAGTCCCAAGGCCGGATTGCGCTTGTTGCAGGCGCGTCTGGATCAGGCGGCGGCCCGTTTGGAGGCGAGCAATCCGGAAGGCTTGCTGGAACGCGGCTATGCCCTGGTCTCCCTGGTGGACAAAAAGGGCGCCAAGGCTTCGGCGAAGGGCAAACCGAAGTTCCTGCGCGATCCCGAAGAAGCTCCGGAAGGTTCCAAGCTGCGTATTCAGCTGGCCAAGGGCGGGCTCGACGCGCGGGTAGAATAGGCGTCGTGGCGGCGAAGAAGAAACAACCGGGCTTCGAGAAACAACTCGAACAGCTGGAGCAACTGGTCGAGGACCTCGAGCAGGGTGACCTGGAACTAGAGCAGGGCGTCGAGCGTTATCGCGAAGGCGTGGAGCTGTTGAAGGGTCTCAACAAGACCTTGTCGGCGGCGGAGCATAAGGTCGAAGTGCTCACGGCCAGCCTGCGCGCCGAACTGCAGGAACTGGAACAGGATGACAACGCCCTCGATGACGACGAGGTCTGATTTCCGCGCTTGGCTGACTGCGGTTGGCCCTACCATCGAAGCGCAACTCCAGGATTCCGTCACCACGACGGCCTTAGCCGATACGCCCGCGCATCTCCGTGAAGCGATGGCTTATGCGCTTTTGGGTGGAGGCAAACGAGTGCGTCCGGCCTTGTGCTTGTTGGCGGTGGAAGCCTGCGGTGGTGAAGCCGAACATGCGCTCCCCGCTGCCGTCGCCATCGAAATGATCCATGCCTATTCGTTGGTCCACGATGACCTGCCTTGCATGGATGATGATGTCCTCCGGCGCGGCCGCCCGACAGCGCATGTACGTTTCGGCGAAGCGACCGCCGTGCTGGCGGGGGATGCACTGCAAGCCCAGGCCTTCAACACTCTGGCCGCCCAAGAAAACCAGGCTCTGGCGCTTCGTCAGGTGCAGGTGCTCGCCCGAGCCGCCGGTGCTGCAGGCATGGTCGGCGGACAGCAGTTGGATATGGATAGCGAAGGTCAAGACGTTGACCTCGAGCAGGTCCTCGCCATCCATGCCGGCAAGACCGGTGCCCTGTTGATGGCCTCCCTCGAGATGGGAGTGCTCGCTGCCGGCGCCGACCCCACTCCATGGCGGGAATACGCCGCAGCCATCGGCCGCCTGTTCCAGATGTCCGACGATGTGCTCGATGCCACCAGCAGTACCGAAGACCTCGGTAAGACCGCAGGCAAGGATGAAGATGCGGCCAAGGCAACGGTCGTCGGGGTGCTTGGATTGGAGGGCGCCCAAGCCCTGATGCAAGGCGAACAAGATGCTGCCCTGAAGGCGCTTGAAGAGCTCCAGGTCGTCCGCCATGCTGAGGTCCTGGCCGATTTGCCGCGATTCCTCGGGACCCGCGCTACCTAAGCCCACCAAGGGCCTGTTGGCTGCTAGAATTCTCAAGGTGCTGACGGCACTCCTTCGTCCATGACCCCACTTCATCTCGCGCAACTGCAGTCTCCTTCGGAGCTGAAAGGTCGGTCCACCGAAGAGCTAGAGGCTCTATGCGCGGAGATCCGTGCCGCCTTGGTGGAGAAGGTCCTGCGCACCGGCGGGCACCTCGGTTCCAACCTCGGCGTGGTCGAGTTGACCGTTGCCTTGCATACGGTGTTCGATTTCCTCAAGGACCGCCTGGTCTTTGATGTCAGCCATCAGTGCTATGTGCACAAGATGCTCACGGGGCGTCTGGATGGCTTCGACAACCTGCGCCGCACCGATGGCATGTCCGGCTTCATCTGCCGGTCCGAATCACCGTATGACCTACTCACTGCTGGCCATGCCGGCACCGCAGTCTCCTTCGCCGCCGGTTTGGCGGAAGGCATGCGCGGAACGGCAGGCCCTGGGGAGGAAGATCCTTGGTCCGTGGCCCTGGTCGGCGATGCCGGCTTCGGTGCCGGTGTCAGCTTCGAAGGGCTGAATCAGGCTGCCGATCGCAATGCACGTATGTTGGTCGTGCTCAACGACAACGAGTGGTCGATCGCACGTTCGGTCGGTGCTTTGGCGCGGTATCTTTCGCGCCTGCGTTCCTCTCGCACGTTGCATCGCAGTTATGAACGCATCAAGACCTTGACCAAGAGCTTGCCGGTGGTGGGAAGCCGCATGGAAGAGCTCGGCGAGGTCATCCGCCATGTCTTGATCCCGGGCCACGTGTTCGAGGAGCTTGGCGTGAACTACATCGGTCCTTTGGATGGCCATGATTTAGCCGGTTCGATGGATGCGCTGGAACGCGCGCGTCGGATTGAGGGTGTGACTTTGCTGCACTTCCTCACCGAAAAGGGCAAAGGGTATGCGCCCGCCGGCGATGATCCCGAACGCGCGCATGGCATCAGCCCACCTTCGATCATGAAGGTGCCGGCGCCGAAGCCGTCGCCCGAGGCTTCGGAAGAGGCGGTACCGCGTAAGGCCTATACCAAGGTCTTCGGGGAAGCCTTGTGCCGGATCGCCGAACGCGACCAACGCGTGCATGCGATCACCGCCGCAATGCCTTCCGGAACGGGCTTGAAGGCGTTCGCCGATGCCTATCCGGATCGTTTCCTCGATACCGGCATCACCGAACAGCATGCCGTCGCGATGGCGGGTGGTATGGCAACGGCTGGCAAGCGTCCGATCGTGGCGATCTACAGCACCTTCCTGCAGCGCGCCTATGACCAGGTGTTCCAGGAAGTGGTGTTGCAGGAGGAAGATGTCATCTTGTGCCTGGACCGTGGTGGTCTGGTGGGGCAGGATGGCCCGACGCACATGGGCCTGTACGACATGGCTTATCTGCGTCCTTTGCCCGGCATCACCATGGCTTCGCCGCGCGATGCCGTGGACCTCGAGAAGATGCTCGAGGCCGGTTTGGATCTTGGCGGTCCTTGGGCGCTGCGTTGGCCACGGGGTGATACTCCGGCCGAAGTGGGCAGCCCTGCAAGTCTGCGTCCGGCGATGGAGCCGGGGCGGGCCGAACGTCTGCAGCAAGGCGATGCCGGTGTGGTCTTTGCCCTCGGCGCGATGGTGGAACCGGCTTTGGCCGCTGCCGCGCGTTTGGAGCAGGAACAGGGATTGCGTCTGGAAGTCTGGGATGCACGGTTCTGCAAGCCGCTCGACCGCGAAGCCATCCTCGAAGCGAGCAAGCGTTTCGGTTGGATCGCTACCGTCGAAGAGCACAGCATGGTGGGTGGATTTGGTTCTGCCGTCGCCGAACTGCTTGCGGATGATGCCGGGGAAACCAAGATCACGCATCTGCGTCATGGCGTGCCCGATCGCTTCATCCCACACATGACTAACCGTGAAGAGCAGTTGGCTACTTGTGGATTGGATATCGATTCCTTGGTCCAGCGTTGGGCCGATAGCCTGAAGGTCCGCCTTGCCGTCGGGAGCCCGAGCGAGGCATGACCGCTAAGGCCAAGGGCATGAATGGCATTTTGGGGCCGGAGTTGCCGGCCAACCGTGCGCCCAGGGTCTTGATTCTCGGAGACCCCGAGAAGGATCAGGTCGCGGATCTGGTCGCGCGCATCAAGGTCGCGCTGGAAGGGCGGGCGTCGAGCATTAAGGTAGATTTAACTCCAAGCTACAAGCCCTTGGAGTGCAAACCGGATCTGGTCATCACCCTTGGTGGAGATGGCACCATCCTGGCCGCATCGCACCGCCTCGGCCGACGTCGGGTACCGGTGATGGGGGTGAACCTCGGACGTGTCGGATTCCTGGCAGGTGTTGCAGCGGACCGCGTCGAAGCGGTGCTGGATTTGATCTTCGAGGGCAAGGCCCGGATTGAAGATCGCGCCATGATGACCTTCCAAGTCCGACGCGATGGCGAAACGGTTTTGGATAGCCATGTGCTGAATGAGATCGTGGTCAGTCGTCGTTCCGAGCGCACCATGATCACGGTGGGCTTCATCGATGAACGTCGCCCGGTGTGTACCTTCCGCGGCGATGGTGTGATCGTATCCACGGCAACCGGTTCGACCGCTTACAACTTGTCTGCCGGCGGTCCAATCCTGGTCCCCAGTTTGGAAGCATGGGTGGTAGCACCCTTGGCGCCGCACACATTGGCGATGCGCCCCTTGGTGCTCCGAAATGATCACCAGTTCACCCTGCACGTAAAGGATCCAGGGCAGTTGACCAGCGATGGTTATCTGGAAGGCAAGCTCGAGGCCGATGATCGCATCAAGGTGGGGCCCAGCCGGCGCCGCTTGAGCTTGATCGTCGACCCGGAAACCCGCTTCTATGACCGCCTGCGTTCGAAATTGCACTGGGGCGAGTCTCCAGGGCCGGGTTAGGCCGGCGGCAAGTCCTCTCAGGGAGAAGAGGAATCCTGTGGTATGCTTTCTGGGTCCCCATTTGCCCATGAAATCCCTCATCACAGCCCTCAGCGCGGCCGCCTTTTTAGCCGCTCCGCTCGCTGCCCAGACTACCACGGGCGAGTTCAACATCCTGGTTTT
>JBMYYH010000058.1:0-18818 GCA_049609225.1 Planctomycetota bacterium
CATCACCAATTGGGATGGCTCGATCGGCAATCTCCTGTTCCTGCGCGATCCGCTCGTTGGCCTCGCGATGACGCCTCCGGGCGCCGCCGCCTACAGTCCTGGACAGACCATCCATTTCGATGGGCACTGGACTAATACGACCAACCGCAATCAGCCGGTCCTGGTTGCCGCGGCAGGATTCCCGGCAGTTGGTGGCATGCGCATCTTGGATTACCATGCAGAGACGTTGGCGCCGTTCGCGACCCTGGACCTTGCCTACGATCTGCCGTTGCCGAGCAACTTGCCGAGTGGTTTCTTCGGCAACACGACGGTTGCCGTCGCAGTGATCGTGGATGGGCAGGCGGTGGAGCAAGTCAGCGACACCTTCCTGATCCAATAAGCCACGCATGTTGCGCACCCTCCTTTTCTGCAGCCTTAGTTTTCTGAGCTTCGGCTGCAGTGGCAAGGCCGAAGAGCCGGCCCCGGTTTGGCCGACGCTGCAGGCCCCGCCGCCGCCGCCGCAAGAGGTCCCTGAAGACGCAGAGGCGCAAGACCCCGCCGACCGCCCCGACATCATCCTCATCGTCGCTGACGATATGGGTGCGGGTGATTGGCAAGTCGGCAATCCAAAGCTGACCACGCCCAATCTCATGAGTTTGTGCGACGAAGGTGTGCGCTTGGATCGCTACTACACCCTGCCCCTGTGCACTCCGACGCGCACCGCCATGCTTACGGGCCAGTCACCGCTGCCCTTTCACATGGCCTTCTCGCCGATGCGACGCTGGGAGGACCGCGCCATTCCGCAGGATGTCGATCTGTTGCCGGAGTACCTGAAGGAGGCTGGTTATGCCACCGGCATCATCGGCAAATGGCACTTGGGCCACCGCGAGACGTGGATGCTGCCCAACCAACGTGGCTTCGACTATTTCTATGGCTTCCTTACAGGTGCCATCCATTACTTCACGCATAAGAGCGGCAATGCCGGTCTTGATTGGCAGCGTAATGGTGAGAGCTTGGATGAAAAGGGCTACACCACGACCCTGTTCGGCGACGATGCCGCGCGGTGGATCGCTGCACAGGAGCAGGAGCAACCACTGTTCCTTTACCTGCCATTCAATGCCCCACACAGTCCGACGATGGCGCCGGCGGAGTTCACCGCGCCCTTTAAGGATGCATTCCCGGATCTTGGGAGGCGCCGGTACTGCGGCATGGTGTCGGCGATGGATCAATCGATCGGCAAGGTCTTGGCCGCGGTGGAGGAGCGCGGCAAGGCGGAGAACACGCTCATCATCTTCGTCTCCGACAATGGCGCCTCGATTCGCGAGAACGGTTCGAATGGCCCGCTTCGTGGTACCAAAGGAACCGTCTTTGAAGGCGCTATCCGCACACCGGGTGTGGTGAAGTGGCCTGGAAGAATCCCTGTTGGCGTGGAGAGCCCGCAACTGGTTGATGTCCGCGATTGGTTCCCCACCATTCTGATTGCGGCCGGGGTGGATGTCCCGGAAGCGGCGATCGGAATGGATGTGATTCCGACCCTGAGCCAAACCTCGGAAGACGAGGCAACCGCAAGGCGTGGTGACTTGTTCTACGCATCGAACATCGCGTCGTACTTGAGTTATGCGATGATCCGCTGGCCTTATAAGTGTGTCGTGCGGGTTCGCCATAAGACCGGCAAGACCGAAAGACAGCTTTACCGCCTCGACCTGGACCCGTTGGAAAAGGAGAACCTGCGCACTTCCGAGCCACAACGCTTGGGCGAAATGGAGGAGGCCATCCTCGATTGGTTCGCGGAAGCCTTGCCTGGTGAACGTTTCGAATCCCCCGTTGAAATCCGCCCGAATCCGTCGCCGGATGATTGGGAAGAGCCTGCGGATTGGACTGCGCCTCCGCCTCTGAAACGATGAAAGCGTCACGCCTTGCACTGCGCGCCCTGCTCCTTCTGACGGCAGGCCTTGGACTCATCTGGACGCCCGCCCTAGCCCAAGAGGCCGCCCCATCCAGCACCCCAACCCAACCGCCCGACGTCATCCTGATCCTGGTCGACGACCTCGGTTATGGCGATTGGGAGCCGACGGGTGGCCCGATGAAAACGCCGAACCTCATGCGCCTATGCGAGGAAGGCGTGCGTTTGGATCGTTATTACACGAATCCGGTCTGCACGCCTTCGCGCGTTGCCCTCATCGGCGGCCAGTCACCGACGCGATTGGGCATGGCGATGTCGCCGCTGCGCAACTGGGGCAAGGAAAGTCTGCCGCGGGGAGTTCCGACCCTGGCGACGCGCCTGCAGGCTGCCGGTTATCGCACCGGGATCATTGGCAAGTGGCATCTCGGTCATGCCGAGACTTGGATGCAGCCGCAGCAACGCGGCTTCGATCACTTCTACGGATTCCTGACCGGATCGATCGATTACTTCACGCATCAAAGTCGAAACGCCGGTTTGGATTGGCAGCGCAACGGCAAGGCCGTGGTGGAAAAGGGTTATGTCACGGACCTGCTTGGCGAAGAAGCCGCGGCGTGGATCCAGGAGCAGGAGAAGGACCGCCCCTTGTTCCTCTACTTGCCATTCAGTGCACCGCACAAACCCTTGATGGCAACGCGGGAACATATCTCGCCGTATAAGGAGACCGTCAAGGACTTCCGTAAGCGCACCTACTGCGGCATGGTCTCGGCGGTCGACGTCGCCGTCGGCAAAGTGCTGGAAGCGGTGGCGGAGCGGGGTCGCGCAGACAACACCCTGATCCTATTCCTTTCGGATAACGGTGCCGACCCACGCAGCGAAGGCTCCAATGGTCCTTTGCAGGGAAATAAAGGCTCTCTGTATGAAGGGGGGATTCGGGTTCCCGGCGTGGTGCGTTGGCCGCAACGATTCCCCGCCGGCCAAGTGAGTCAGGAGCTCGTGCAGGTCTTGGATTGGGCGCCCACCGTATTGGCCGCCGCCGGCATCGACCCCGATCCTGCCTTGGATGGCATCGATGTGCTGGCGCGTCTTTCCGCCACCGACTCAGCCAACGCGCCCCAGCCGCGTAAGGACATCTTCTTTCAGTCCTATTCAGGCCGGGTCAACTATGCCATGTTGCGTTGGCCTTATAAATGCGTGGTGCGGGTCAAGAACTCCGACCAGAGTCTCGAGGTGCAGCTTTTCGACCTGGCTTCCGATCCCTTTGAAGCGCAGGATCTAGCCGCCACCGAGGAAGAGATCGCAGCAACCATGCTGATGGACATCCAAGCGTGGTTCGCCCAGCAGCGGCCGGAGGATGATTTCCTGAAACCGGCCGGCATCACCTCCAAAGAGGTGCCGGAAGACTGGCGTCCGCCACGAGATTGGGCCTCTTTCGCGAAGTAGGCTTCTCCCGATTCGCGATTTCTCAGTACGAGCCCTAGTCCTTCAGGAACAGGTAGTACATGCGACCGCGGCTGCCGACATGGCCCGCGCGCGCCATCGCGGCATCGCCAAGCCCCATGTAGACATCGCAGCGTCCGGCGGAGCGGATCGCGCCACCGCGGTCCTGATCCATCGCGAAGAAACGCATCGGGCGCTGCACCAAGTCACCTTCCGGATCGAATTCCGGCAAACGCGCTTCGACATAAACCAAAGCAGCGCGCGGGAACACATCCTTATCCGTCGCGATCGACCGCATCGCGGTGACGGGTTGTCCAAGACATCCATAAGGACCACCGGCGCTCTCGCGGAAGAACACGAAGCTCGGGTTCATCGGCAGGACCCGCGCGGCCTCGGTCGGGTTCGAACCGAAGTAATCACGTAGCTTCTGCAGACTCAACTCCGAGCGTTGCAGCTTGCCCTCTTCAATGAGGATGCCGCCGATGCTCACGTACTCATGCCCGTTCTTGCCGGCATAGCCGACTTCATAGAGCGAGCCATCGGGCTGGCGGATCACCGCACTACCCTGCACCTGCGCAATGTAAGCATCGAAGGGATTGGTCAACCAAACCAACTCCTTGCCAGCCAGATGACCATTGTCACGCAACTCCGATGCGGTGTAGTAAGGTACGAGTCCGCCATCGGAAGTCATGCGACCGAGGATGGTGCCGTCGTCTGCCTTGGAAAGGTCATCGGGCATGCGATACAGCGGGTACTGGTAATCCCCGCCCTGCTCCATCGCGCCATCGAGGATCGGTGTGCCATAGCCGGTGAAGAAGACATCGCCGGTGGCGGAACGTCCGCGTGCGACCCAAACCTCAAACTCCATGTTGAGGTGAGCGAGGAATTCTTCGCCGGAAGAACTGCGTTCCAGGACCTCTGCGAAACGCTCCACCGAACGCACCATGCGGTCATGAGTAATTGCGTTGCCGGCGCCGACGGGGAAGAAGCCTTTGGAACTCGGCTTGCCCAAATAGTTGAGGCTGTTCTGCGCAGCCTCCAACAACTCCGCGCGACGCTGCCAACCGATCGAGAAATCAGGCCAGGCCTCTCCGTAGGGCAGGCGCTCGATGCCGTACTCGCCATCTGCGAGTTGATAATCGTAGGGGCTCATCGCTTCAGGCTCGGGGGCGGGCACCTGGCAGCTGGCGGCAACGAGGAGAGGAGCGAAAACGAGGAAGCGGCGCGGCATGGCAACAGCGTATCCTGTGGGGCCATGCATTTCGAATACCGACGCACGCTGGCGGGGGACGCCGCCCTCACGACCCTGGAGGTGGATTCCACCCTGCTCCGCGATAACCCGCTGGGTGACCCCACTCTGCGGTCGCATCCTGTGCTACTACCGCCTGACCCCGAGCCGGGTTTGCCGCTGGTTACGATTCTGGTGGGCTATACCGGTTTTAATCACAAGGTTGTCAATAAGGGTTCGATGTGGGAGCCCACCGTGCCCGAACGCCTTGCCACCGCGATGGCGGAAGGTGCTCTGCCGCGTGCGATCTACCTATGGCCGAGTTGTGAAACGCGCCTTGGCGGCTCTCAATATGTCGATAGCCCGGGAACCGGACCCTACATGTCGTATGTGCTGGAGGAAATCATCCCTGCAGCCGAGTCCGCCTTCTCCTGCGGCGGCGACGGTTGGCGCGTGATTGCAGGCAAATCCAGCGGCGGTTTTGGTGCGCTGAGTTTGGTCATGCGCAACCCCGGATACTTCAGCGCCGCAGCATCGCACGCCGGCGACATGGGTTTTGACATGAGTCATTTTCGCGGTTTCGCCGATGCCCTCAACTGCTGGAATAAATACGGCGGTCCGACGGCCTTCCTCGAGAAGCTCCCGGAGTTGAGCCTCGGGCATATGGAACACGCGGGTATTGAGGGCATGGCGATGGCGTCGTGCTATTCGCCCAATCCCGATGCAGAACTCGGTTTCGACCTGCCGGTGGACCCCGCGACCGGCGAAATCCGTCACGAGGTCTTTGAGAAGTGGCTCGCTTTTGATCCGCTACGGATGGTTGCAAAGGAGGAATACCGCGCCGGGCTCTTGGCGCTGAAGTCGCTCCACCTCGATGCTGGCGAAACCGACGAATTCGCCCTCCAATGGGGCCTCAAACGCTTTCGCGAGCGGCTCGTAGAGTGGGATATCCCGGCCCACATCGAGTTCTTCCCCGGTGGGCATTTCCGCATGGATGATCGTTACCTGGTCAGCCTGCCGAAACTGCTCGGCGCGCTTTGAGCACCACTCCCCTCCGCATCGTGATTTTGCTGCTGCTTTTAGGAGCTGCGGCGAGCTTGCCGTTGTGGTGGGAGCGTAGTCCAGAACAAGACCCGGCCAATACCGCGGTGGAAGCGGGTGCTTTCGAGGAAGATGGCGCGCGTGTTACGGAGCAAGAGGCAGCCTCAGGCCTCGCGCGCGAATCGCTAACCTTGGAGCCCACTTTGCATGCCGACGGCAGCGAAGAAGTGGTGTTGCGTCCTTCGCGCGATGGGCTTTCGCGGATTCACATCCAGTTGGATGGCTTCGAGAAGAGTGAGCATCAATGGCTGCAGGCCAATGCACGCGAAACTCAAACCGATGTAGTCGCGCGCGGCCGCATCAAAGGTGCGCGTTTGAGTGTGGAGGTGGATCCTGGGTCTTACCGCGTGCATGTCACCGTGGGTAGTGCGCCGCGCCGTGCTTCGGATCAAGCGACCGGCGTGCGGATCCTCGGAACTAGCGAGCAAGACTTCCCCGAGCGTGCGATCCGAGTGCCCGAGGGCCAAGAGGCCACCTTGGTTTATCGCCCCCTTGCAACGGGCACCGTGTTTGGCGTGGTGAAGCGTGGCTCCGTGGCCGCGGCCGACGCCAAGGTGCAGTTAGCCGGTGAGCGCACCGTCATGGTGAAAACCGATGCTGAAGGTCGTTTCCGTTTTGAAAATGTCCCCGTTGGCCGACGGACGGTTCGGCTTGGTCGCCCCTTCCTGAATGTGGTGGAACATGTGGTGGTGGAAGATGGGGGCGAGCATGAAATCGCCTTGCAGTCGCATGTCTCCGGATTCCAGGTGGAGGTGCGTCAGGGGGAGTTGGATATTCCCTTGGGCAATGCCAAGGTACAGGTACGGTTTTATCCGGCTGTCAGCGCCAGTGAGTTGGCGCCAACCGCCCTTCGTCATGGCGCGATCATTGAGGCGCCACAACTTCTGCCAACCGGCCCCGATGGCAAGACTCCAGTGATGCTAACGGGACCCGGCAAAGTCGAGTACACGGTGTTTGGTCCGCAGAACTGGGGCTTGGCGGCCGAACATGGCAGTTTCTGGGTGGAGATGTCGGGCAACACCGAACATGTGGTGGGGCTGCGCGGTGGTGCGGAAGTCTTTGTGCGCCGCGAAGAGGGCCAAGCAGGGCGCATGACCATCGCCATGTTCTTAACCAAGGATGGCGTCGAGTTAGGCTGCGGTGGGATTGAGCGCCTGGATGACGACAGTGGTTATCGCGTGTGGGGTGTGCCGCGGGCCGCGGGTCGCTTGTACCTCACGCGAACGCGCGCCAAGCGCATGTGGATTGCGGATATCCCGGAGTCTTATGATCGTGCCGAAGTTACCGCGAAAGAAGTCAGTTTGATTCCGGTGCATGTGCGTAGCGCCACTTATGCCGACGGCAGCTCCGATGCTTTCGTCACGCTCTTGCAAGTACGCGATGCCCAGGGTGCCTTGTTCCCTATTGGGCCAGTCTTGCCACGCTCCTTCGGCTTACGCGCGACGGCAACCGATCGTATGGCTTTGCGTCCGGCGGAGGTGGCGAGTTTGCCGCCTGGCAAATACACGCTTTCTTTCCTCGATCGCGACAACCGCGTTTTTGAACGCGTGTTAACGCTGGCGGAAGGAACCGAGAAGTCGATTATCGACCTGCGCTTTAAGCCGTAAGCCCCTCCAAGGGCGTCCCCTTTTCTAGGGCGGGCTGGATTGGCAATCGCAATAAACAGATGAACTCGTTTCGTAGCGGACCTTTTTGCCTTCCTATTGAATCTCGCTCACGGCGAGCGTGGTGACAGTCCAAATTTCTGGGCTGCCGACCGTTTCTTGGATGACGGCCCGTGCGTAAATCGCGGTGCCTATGAGGCCTGGGTTGTTTGGGATGGTGAGTTGGATGTTGCCTTCGCCATTGGGGTCGAGAGTGGTCGAGAAGGGCCGATTCGCAAGGCTCATCGTCAAGAGCGGGGAGGGCGCGAGGTGAAGGCGCCAGTTTTCTCCAAGGACGAGACCACCGGTGTTGTCAAAGGCTGTAGACAGAAGCAGAGTGCAGGGGCGTCCGGCACCGGAGGGGATGAGGACATCTGCTTGGAGAATGGAGCCTGGGGCGACGGTGTCGGGGATGGTAAGGGTGCATTGGCTGTAGATTAGCCCTGCAGTTGGCACGGTTGCCGTGTTTAAGTTGTCACCAAAATTTGGGAGTGGAGCGCAGTGGAAAAGTTCAGCAAATCCATCCCTGTCGATGTCCCCCAGCGGAGTGAAGAATTGGACGGCCCAGTCAGAGTTGGAAGAATCGGGGAACCAAGGTTCAAGATCGTTGGGGAATTCAACAAAATCAATAAAGGCACCAGAATCACCGTGGAACAAAGCGGTGCCATATCGGCTAGGCACTCCGGGCGTGGGCGAATCGATTTCAAACACCGACGCTACTAAGAAGGGGGACGACCCCGTTAGGTCGGGCAAGAAAAAGGAGAACTTATCCGGATGGCAATAGTCACCAGGAAAAAGTTGCTCCACAACCCTCCAATTGGTTTCCCAAATAGTAGACCCATCCAATCCACTAGACATCACAAGGCGGTCATTGACGGTGCTTTGCGAGGAAATCAGGTCCCAGGAAGCGAATAAAAAATCATGCACGCCATCCCCATTCGCATCACGTCCTCCAAGGTTGCTGCCATAGGTCGCGGAATCCAGAAACTTATTTTCCCATAAAAGACCTCCGGTTAAACCATTCAAGGCAACTTGGAATCCAATGAACTGACCGGCAAATAGGTCGTATGTATAAAAAGTGGCAACAAAATCGGACGACCCGTCACCATTAAGATCGCCACGAGGATCCAATTCAAGGTGTCTTGACGGGGCGAAGTCGTTTTGTGCGAATGGCTCGTAATGGGTCCAAGGAACTGTACGCGTTTGCCCGTCAATCATGCCCATAACGCGAACATTATTGGCCGCATAGCCTTGGAAGAAGATGTCGTCGAAACCATCATGATTGACATCCCCTGCAGGCAATAAACCAGCCCATTGAATGATTGGGCCAAAGGCTGGGTGAGCAGCCGGTGGAACAACTTCACCCAGAAAGGTGCGACTATCGACGTCAAAAAAATTAACGGTCGTTCGGTGGTCTGATTCTGCGGCCAGGATTAATCCACCCGGCGCTATCAAAAAACAGGACTCCGGTTCCTTCCAGTTGCCACTTGGAGTAAAGCTCGAACCGACAATGTCGTAATCGTAGGTGGAGAAGTTAGATGACCCCATTCCCATGAAGAAATCTGTTGAGTTCCTTGTCCATGGTCCCTGGATAGATTCTCTTTCAGAGCCATAAGAAACAAGGTAACTCATAAGCCCATTTCCAGATAAATCTCCCAAACCGTACCCCTGGAGAAACGCTCTATCAACCCCGGTAGGTGCCGTGGGCATGAGTAGATCTTGAAGCACCCAGTCTTGGGCGCTCACCTGTGGAGAAACGGCAAGGGCGAGAACGGCTAACATGATTATTGAACGTGGTCAGCTCCCTTATCTCTCAGGAAGAGTGTGCCTGGCCGAGTATCTAGTTGAAAGTCTTGGGCAGTTTCTTCCTCGAAGATTGAGATGAACCCTAGCGTGTTCGTGAAGCTGAGGAAATTCGGTCCCGCAGGATTGAGGAACCAATGGTCCGGGAGGGAACCCCCTCCGACGTATGGGGGACTATCTGTCGTAGACGCTCCAAAAATGGAACCGATAGGGATGATTCCCTGCACGGCCCGAATTCCACCTGTTCCGATGAAATTATCTGCGAGCAACCCATTATCGAGGTCAGGCATCATCAATGGGAATGCCACAGGTCCGAAATCGGTGCTACCTGTACCGCTCCGGTCGAAGATGGTGGATAAAAATTTTGTACCGAAAAAGTCACTACCTAAAAGGCCGGAGGAGTCAAGAGCCTCTTCGTACTCAAAAGTGCCGCCAGAGACCCCCAGAGTATCAAGGTCATCTATTTCCACCGAATAATCATGGCTTGGGTCGCCATTGCCAACAAGTGTGCAATGCACCAAAGGAACAAACATCGAAGGCATGTCCAGTGTGGCAAGTGATGGGTGCGGATCTAAGTCTCCGACAAATCCACCGCCTGGGTTATCCCAAATATAGGAATTCACAATTCGATTGCTGACAGAATGGAGTGGCTGTGTGTTGCCACTAACAGCAGCATGAATGCCAATGCCCGAGTTCTGGTAAATTTGGCATGCATTGATGTGGCCTTGACCAATGGGAATTATTCCGAACATTGGCTCATCCCCTTCCACGGCGAGGGAGAGACCATCGGGCAAGTGTGCGGCATCAAAGGAGTTCCAAGACCCGCCAACAATAGCGCCCTGGTCTGTCCCGACGATAATGTCCCCAGGGAGACGAGCGAAATTCCGCAACTCAATCCCGTTGCTTGAGTTTGAATAAAATTGACACCTGTCAAGCCCGACGAAGCTGCCAGTGTCATAATCCATGGCTCCGAGGGTGGACCCTTGGGAGTAGGCAAAGAGCCCGTGGCCGAGGTTTCTGCGACTTTCAAACTTGAAACCTTCAATGCCAATGTACGACTCATAGGATTCCAGGTATACCCCGCTGTGGCGGTATTCTTTGCCGCCAGCATCAGGCCCGGTAAAGCCGGTGTCTGTCACGACTGTGCCTCCATTGATGTTCAGGAGGCCGCGCGTGAAATAGCGAGTGAGGCCATGAACGCCACCTTCGCGAAAATCGTCGATGGTGCAACCGCTTATTGTGACATCCCAGCCAGCATAATAATCGAATACTGACTTGCTGGTTGGGCCCTGAGAGGAGCAATGGACACCATAATCCCATCCTCGACCGGTATCACCCGCACCCAATGCATGCCCGTCTAGGAGACAACCATTTAGTGAGAGAGTAACGAAGGGGAAAGGAGCTTCGCCGGCACCTGCAACTCCCGAATGCTCTCCATTACCCGCGAACGAACTGACCTCAATCAAACGAGTGTTGACATCTCCGCCGAGACGACTATTTATTTCAAAATAGGACCCTCCAAGACCAAGCGAAGCCGGTGGAGCCATGCTCCCCCCCATGGAATCAAACGCCCCCGAGGGGCCAATAACCGATAAAGAGTTGATGATTGCATTTACGGTTGCATTCGTCGGGGCAACTTCCGCGATTGATCCCGCCTGACACCTGATGCCAACGACTTGGGAACTAAATGAAGGACTTGGATTAGCCAGGAGCGCTGGAGAGGCATAATCTGAGATGTTGGAATTTCTGATGGTTGTATTCAAGACGGTGTCTTCTTCTGAGGCAACTGCCGAGACCCCGAGACCGTTCGAATCAAAGAACATATCAACAACAAGTACGTTTCGGTCTTCTCCGCCATCAGCATCAAGGCGCAATGCAGTCGCGCCACCGCCGAGGACGAGGCCTTCAATCCTTGTAGTGGAAGGGGAAAGGTCCGCCCCCAAATTGCTTATTGCAATAAGGGCGGAAGGTGTCATCCCCTCTGGGACGACGATTACTCGGGGAGAGCCTGGAGCTGGCATTATGGTGA
The DNA here is from genome assembly GCA_049609225.1 of Planctomycetota bacterium. Taxonomy (GTDB): domain Bacteria; phylum Planctomycetota; class UBA1135; order UBA1135; family UBA1135. Next base: position 11,124 of record JBMYYH010000058.1, read on the forward strand.
CACCATCTCTTAAGGTAATTGGAAAAACCTCAGCTGTCTGACCAGCGCCACTGAAGAAGGGGACATTGCTGTAAGCGACTTCCAATCCAGTGCCCCCGGGGCCGTTGTCAACCATTCCCCAAATCAGAATGGTGTCACCATCCATGGCCAAGCTGGCTGCGGCCGAAATGCTAGAAACTATTGTTGTGCCGGGAGGTGGGGTAGGCGCAACGCCTTGCCCATCGACGAGATAAGTAGTTCCAAGAGCCAGGAGTGGGGGGGGGCAGAAACCTAGCAAGAGAATAGTAAGAAAAGTTCTCATGCATCGAACTATACCCGAGAAAATGGGGACTCAAATTTAAAAATTTTTGGGTTTCAGAAGTTCTCGGTGGCTCATCCCTTCGTTGTCGTGCTCGGCCCCCGCAGTGGATTAAGATGGTAGTGAGGACTTGGTATGGTCAATTCAGGGCGTCCCCTCGCCATCCCAGCCTTACATAGAATTAGGCCGCTAAGATTGCGCACCCGCCTGCACCACACCCTAAGCTTCTTGCGCGGCCTTCACCGCAGCACTCGCACTTTCCCCAGCCAAACGGCCGGTGATCCAAGCCCATTGGAAGTTGAAGCCGCCGATACGTCCGAAGACATCCAGGATTTCACCGCAGAGGAATAGGCCTGGGGTGCGTCGGCTCTCGAGGGTGGAGGGGTTCAACTCTTCCAAAGGAATGCCGCCTCCAGTAACTTCCGCTACCCGGAAGCCGCGGTTGCCACTTACAGGGAGTTGGAAATCACAAAGTTGCTGAAGCAAGCTTTCCAAGGTGCCGCGATCGAGGTTGCCGCAACGCATTTCTCCGCGCAGATTCGCTTTGTCGAGCAGCACGCGGACCAGGCGCTTGGGCAATTGCTCATCCATCGCCTTGGTCAAACTCTGCCGCACCCGCGCCTTGAAGTAGTCGGTCCATTCTTCCCGCGTGTAACCTTCCCACGCGATGAGGATGTCGGCCTTGTCGCGGACGACATGGTGACTGCAGTCGAGAATCGCAGGGCCACTAAAGCCTTGGTGCGTGAACAACAGCTCGCGTTCACGTTGTTCGACGACCTTGCCGTTGACCACGGCGCGCCAACCTACTGGCAGACTGAGTCCGGAAAGATCCGCTAAGTCTTTGTCGGGGCCGGTGAGAGGGACCAAGGCCGGGTAGGTTGGCAGAATCTTGTGGCCCAAGGATTTGGCGATGCGATATCCATGGCCATCGCTGCCGGTTTGCGGCACCGATTGCCCACCCGTAGCGAGGATCACGCGGCCGGCTTCGAGGGTGCTGCCATCTTTTGCAGTAATGAGAAAGGAATCATCCGCGGCTTTCTCAATCGCTTCCACGCGAAACGGAGCTTGCAGTTGCACGCCGGCTTCTTCGCAGGCTGCGAGCAGTTTGTCGCGCACCACCGCCGCCTTCTGCACCTCGGGAAACAACTTGCCGGTGTCTTCCTCTTCTTCCAGTGGCAGATCGAGCTCCCAAGTGAAGAAGTCTTGCAAAGCTTGAAGGCGCCAAGTGCGGAACAAGCGCTTCAAGACATTGCGCGAGCCGCTGGTGTAGAAATCATCCAGCTCCGAAACCGAAGGCAGAATGTTGCAGCGTCCGCCGCCGCTGATGAGGATCTTGCGGCCAACCTTTTCGGTGCCTTCGAGGAGCACCACCGATGCTCCCGCACGTGCAGCCCAAAGCGCGGCCATCAGACCGGCAGCGCCGGCGCCGATCACGGCGACCTGGAAACGAGCGCTCATGAATCTAAGCCTGCGCTGGGACCTTCGCAGCCGCCGCACCTTCGGCAATCACGGCAACCCAGCAATCAAAGCAGGCACTTTCGGCATCGAGGGCTGCATGGATGAGGCTCTCCCATGCGGAACCAAACATTTCCTGCGTGCGCTCGGCCATCTCAGCGAGATGCTTCAGCTCATCCTTCACGATCGAGCGCACCGAAAAAGGCGCACCCACCGACTGCAGAGTTTCTTCATACAGCGGATAGAAAGCCTCGGCGCGGATCTCAATGATCAAGCTCGACAACAGATAGTTCGCTTCACTGCGTTGCGGCTCTTCGAGGTTGTGCTTCTCCAGCAGTTCCTCGCAAGCGCGGTCGACGCCCTGCAAATAATCCTCAGCGCCATCTCCGGCCAGCGTATCGGCTTCCGAAAAAGTGCGGATGCCTTCTTCGGATCCACCCATCAGCTTGACCGCAGCCTTCTTTAAGCGCAGAGCGTGCCCGGCTTCCTCGACGATGTGCTGCACACCATCCAGGTCAAGCATGTCGACATGACGCGCCTTCAGCATTTTGCGCACGCCGACGTATTCCATCCGCGCCAAGGTGTTGACCATGCGCGCATGCAGAAATGGCTCGGCGACGATCCCGGGGAGGGCGTCGGCGAGGCGTTGCATGCAGGGTTGGGCCTGGATCCGGGCAGCGAAGCGTTCCATCTCGGGCCTATTGTACCTGCTAGTCTGGCACACGATGATCCGCGAGCACCTCTTCCACAAGCGCGCTCCCGCCGACCCCCTGTTCCGTTGGCGTGGAGGCGAGGTCTCACGCCTCGAGGCCTTCAGCGACGCCGTCTTCGCCGTCACCCTGACCCTGCTGGTCGTCTCCGGCACGCCACCGAAGACTTTCGATGACCTGTGGCTGACCTTCCGCGACCTGCCGGTCTTCTTGGTCAGCTTCGCGATGCTGATGATGGCCTGGTACTACCACTACCAGTATTTCCGCCGGTACGGACTGGAGGATTTCACCACCAATCTGCTGAACACGGGATTTTTGTTCGTGGTAGTGTTCTTCGCCTATCCGCTGAAATTCCTGGCGACCTTCCTCTGGTATCTCATCGTCGACTACGACGCGATGAGGATGATGTTCCAATCCGCCACGAGTGTGAATCCTCAGTTCACGGCTTTAGAGGAACGTTCCCTGATGATGTACCTCTATGCAGGCGGCATCATCGGTGTGTTTGGGCTGCTCGCTCTGATGGTCGGGCGCGCGTTGTCGCAGAAGGAAGTGCTGGAACTGGACAAGCTCGAGATCTATCTCACCCGGACTTCCCTGATCCACCACCTCATCACCGTCGGCGTGGCAGTGGGATCGATCGTGATCCTGATGACGGGCGCCGAACCAGGCATCGCCGGCATCTTCTACTTCCTACTCGGTCCGCTGCATGGCGTGACGGGTTGGAAACGCGGCGTGCATGCCGACAAGATTCATAAACAACTCGTCGCGGAAGCCAAGGCCGCAGCAGCATGAACCTCTTCCTTCCACTGCTCCTCACCTGCTTGCAGCAGGATGTTTCCGCGACCTTGAAGCCGATCCGCGAGGCGGCGGAGATCCATGCGATGGGGGCCGTCGTGGTCACGGAAGAAGGGGTGGTGGCCACTGGTTTTGATGGCACCCATGGCGCTGGCCGCGAGATCGCGGTCGATGCGAACAGCCTTTTCCACCTGGGCTCCTGCACCAAGGCCATGACCGCCACTCTTGCCGCGACCTTCATCGAAGAAGGCAAGCTCTCCTGGGATTCCACCCTGGTCGACGTCTTCCCGGAGTTGGAGGAAGGCATGCATGCCGATTGGAAGAAGGCGACCTTGAGTCAGATGTTGTCGCATACGGCCGGTGCGCCGCCAGATCTTTCGAAGTTCAAGATGCTGCGTCTGCGGGTGCATCTTGGAGATGGGCCGATTCGCGAGCGTCGCTTGGATGCGGTGAAAACTTTGAGTGAGGCGGCGCCGTTGCATGCGCCGGGGAGTACCTACCTCTATTCCAACTGGGGTTTCGTCATGGCCGGCGCGATGATGGAACGCGCCGGAGATGCGACTTGGGAAACTTTGATGCGGGAGCGCCTGTTCGAGCCGCTTGGCATGAGCAGTGCGGGATTTGGCGCGCCGAATCAGGAAGATGGCCCGCAGCATCCCTTCGGACATAACGTCAAAGGGGAAGCGCGGGAAGGTCTGGATAATTCCGCGGCGATGGGGCCGGCCGGTACGGCGCACGCCACCATGGAGGACTGGGGAAAGTTCGTGCAGTTGCACCTGCAGGGTGCGCAAGGCACAGAGGGTTTGCTGTTGAAGCCTGAGACTTTCGCGCAATTACATGCGGCGCGTCCGGGAACGAATAAGGCCTATGGCGCTGGTTGGTCGCTCGGAACGCGTGCATGGTCGAAGGGGCCATTGCTCACGCATAGTGGTAGTAACACTTGGTGGTTCTGCACGACTTGGGTGGCGCCGGCGGAGGGATTCGCGGTGTTGGTCGGCAGTAACCGCGGTGGTGATGCGGCGGCACGCGCAGTGGATTCGGCTTGTTGGGCGTTGATCCAGATGCAGTTGAAGCGTGCGAAGGAGGAAGACGAGTAGGCCGATTGAGGTTTGCTAGGATGTCCGCATGGACCTCATCTACGCTCTGCTGCTTGGCGCATTGGCTGGTTGGATCGCCGGAAAGCTCACGAAAGGGAGCGGATTCGGTGCCCTTGGGAACATCGTCGTAGGAATCCTTGGTGGAGTGCTCGGTAGTTGGGTGTTTACCCTGCTTGGATTCGGCGCAGAGAACCTCATCGGTCAACTCATCACGGCCGTCGTCGGCGCTGTGTTGCTGCTGTTCCTTCTTGGCAAGGTCAAGAAGTAGCGCGCTTAGTAACTAGGCGAACGCCACACTTCTTCGCCCTCGAGCACCGTCAGCAGAACTTTGGTCTGGCCGATGGTGTCGCTTGGAATCTGGAAGATGTCGCGGTCGACGATGACGTAGTCCGCAGACTTCCCGACTTCCAAGGAACCGGTGATGGTGTCGAGGCGCATGAGATACGCCGGCTCCAAGGTGTAAGCCTTCACCGCCGACGTCACGCTAGGAAGGCTTTGCGGCCCGCGATTCAAGGCGTTCTGGATTCCAACGAAGGGAGAAAGGGATCCGACGTCGTAGTCACTGCTCAAGGTGAGATGCGCATCGCTAGCCCAGAGGTCGTGGAGGGGCAGTGCGCGTTCATCGATGCGATGACGTCCGAGTAGAGGCGCGAGATCGTATTCGTATGCGGGCAGCACGAAGTCAGAAGACATCTGTAGATCTGCAATCACGCCGAGTTGTTGGAAGCGGGGGATGTCGGTCGGTTCGATCAACTCGAGGTGTGTGATGCGATGCCGTCGGGGCGGGAGGCCAGGGTTGAGCAGTTGTGCCGCTTCGATGGCGTTGAGAGATTCGCGCGCGCCGCGATCACCGATGGCGTGGATATGAAAATCGAAACCAACCGTTTCGAGCTGCTGGATGTAGTTGGTGAGACGCGACTCGGAGAAGTAGTTGAGGCCCAGAGGGTCGGCCAACTGCAGGCGTCGGTACGGGTCGAGTAGGGCTGCCGTCGACATCGTGGTGATGCCATCGGAGTAGATCTTGACCTGGGAGATGTGCAGGCGCGAAAGCGGATTGCGCTCGAACAACGTGGTCAGATGGGCGATTTGCGTTTGATCATCCTGGTCGGGATAAGCCCAGAGGCCGAGCACAGTACGGGCGGTCATACGTCCATTCATCGCGGCTTTTTGGTACGCCTCGACGTAACCGCGTTGCCAGAAAGCGCGCGCATCACAGACCGCGGTGATGCCATTGCGTGCGGCATGTGGGTAGGCGAACTTGAGCGCGCGATCATTGAGCAGATCAAGTTCCGGGGTGCGCGCCAAAGCGAGGTCCATGGCAAGCTCTCCAGCGGCATCGAGCAGGATGCCATTGGGACGCCCGTTCCAAGAGTTCTTCATGATCACGCCGCCGGGTGGATTCGGCGTATGGCGATCGATACCGAGCAGGGCCAAGGCTTCACTATTGACCCAAACGGCATGGGAAGTCTCTTCCATGATGGCGGCCGGTCCGTTGGGAACGGCGTCATCCAGAATGGCGCGAGGGGTGCGCGCAAAGAAGAACTTGTCGAGCAGGACATCGAACATGGAGAAGCCCCAGCCGAGCACCCAGTCGGTTCCGATCTGGTTCGGCGCCTGCGCTTGGATGATCGGAATGTAGTCCTCCAGGGAACTGCCGGACTGCAGCAATACGGTGCCGGTCGCGGGGTGATGTGCTTCCAGTAGATGCACATGGCTGTCGCCGAAACCAGGCAAGACCAAACGCCCATGAAGATGTTCGACTTCGGTCTGCGCGCCGAGATAAGCCTGCGCGCCCGCGTTATCGCCGACGTAAAGCAGAACCCCATCCTTCATCGCCATCGCTTCCGCCCATGGGGTGTTCGGATCGACCGTGTGGATGCGGCCGTGATGAAGAATGCGATCGGCGACCTGTTGCAGCGGCGGCAGTGCCGATGGCGCGGTCAGAGGTAGGGCGAGAAGGAGCGAAAGCATGCTTTCACCCTACATCGAGGATGTTTCAGTTCTGTTTCATGGGTTCCCACTGATCGATGATCAGCTCCAGCTCTGCCTTCAGGGGCGGCTCATCGGCATACTCCGGCAAGATGATGGCCATACCCACGGAATCAATCCCCAATGCAGGGAACTGCACGCGGACAGGAATGCGCTGGCAAAGAATCTCATCCTTGCCCCATGGGGATGCGGGAACGGGGCATTCGAAGGCTCCGATCTTGAGATCTTCGGCAATCGACGGGCGCAGGGTGATGTCGCCCTGCAGCATGGCGCTGACCACAATCCCTTCCCGATAGGTCTTGCCACTGACGGTGTTGGAGAAGATGGCTTGCGCTTCTTGATCATCTCCCCAAGCCACCACCTTGCCATCCCGTTCCCAGACATTGCCGGCCGCGGCCATGGTCAAACCCCATTGCCCGGCGAGACTGCGTCCGATCTGCGACCAGTGTGGATCGTTGTTGAGGAAGGGAGACAGACTGAACTGCATCGGCAGGTCGTCGACGCCGGCACGATAAAGATAGGCATGGCTCTTATCGTGTTGGGCGAACTGAAGGACGGCGAGCGCATCCTCGAAGGAATCCCAATGGCCAAGCAAAGCACCATCGGCGATGGCAACCCATTGGCCCTTGGCTTCGGTGCGCAGACGTGCGCCTTGCTCTTCCCAGACTTGATGATTGCGTTGTTTGAGTGTGGGTTTGCGTTGGAAGTCGATGGTCCAGGTGGGCTGGAAGTTGGCGCCACGGTCAGAGCTATTCAAGGCCTTCCATCGATAACCATCGGCATGGACGTCGAAGAAGATCCATTGGGAGTAGTTTGGTGCCGTCGCATCGACGTCGAAGGCATGGAGCACCATCGCGCCTTGCTCCATGGTGCCGCCGAAGTGCAGCAGGGAACTGCCGCGATTCGTCAAATAGAGGCTTTCCCAGCGCCTTTGGGCGGGATTGAAGATGCGCAGGATAGAGGTTGCGGCATCGGGAAGACTGGGGTCGGTGTCGAAGCTACTGAACTCGAGGATGGCATGGCCGCCGAGGGTATGAACGGCGGTGGCGTCGGAGTTCCATTGCAGTTCGCGGCCATCCGGGAACTTCATCCAGTGCATGGCGTCGAAGGTGCCGAGTAGGAAATCGAACTGACGCGCTTGCGAGAATGGAGAAGGAGCTGCAGCACCGACATGAAGGTTGGGCAGGGGCGGAAAGGCTTCTTCCGCGCGTGGGGTGTAATGACGTCGGTGGTCGACGAGATACGACTTTCCGAGATCACTGGAAGTCTCCAGCAACACCACGAAGGAGCCATCCTCCTGAAAACGCAAGGTGCGACGTTGCAGTTCCGTGCCGAGCCCACCACTTACCGT
>JBMYYH010000059.1:0-18652 GCA_049609225.1 Planctomycetota bacterium
TAAAGCCGCCGCATCCCATACCTGGATGCGGCGGCTTCCAAATTCATGGGGCCAGAAGTTGCGCGGCGAGAATCCATATGGTTTATCTTCCTGGCCATGCCGCACGATCTGGAACAGGATGCCTTCCGGGTTGGCTCGGAGCCAGGCCTTGAGCTCGCGCTCGTTGTGCGGATTGCCTAGTTGGGTGTGGAGGCGTCCGTAGAAGTGGAACTGCCCTGCGTAATCGGACCCGTAGAAGGCCATGGCTTTGCCTTCGGCTTCATGGGTGGCGGCGATTTCGCAGACGGGGCGGATGTCGTAGGCCTTGTGGAAGTCGGAGCCGAGGATAAAAAGCACAAACATGACCATGCTGGGGGCGATCACGGCAATGTGCTCGTGGTGGAAGGGCTCCTTACGGATTTGATTCCACAGCAACCAGGGGAACAAGAGCAGCATGCCTGCGGGCCAGAAGACTCTCATGGGTGAAAACCAATCCGGCCGTTTGTCTTCTGCGAACCAGAAACCTGATGTCAGGAGGGCAAGGCCAAGTGCAACCGGCAGCAGGAGCGTCCATGGAATGCCAGCTTGTTGTTCGGTGGTGGATGAGGATTCTTCCGGTTTCGAGTCCAGCCGGCGTCCTAGAGCGAGCGCCAAGATCGGGAATAGGGGAAGCAGATAATGCGGCTGCTTGCCACTGATCGCAGAGAACACCAGGAACTGCGGCACGACCGTCCATAGGGTCAAGCGCAGGAGCCAACCATCGTTCTTCCTGACGGCAGCCCATCCGTCGAAGGTAGGGCGCCAGAAGACCCATGGATAGAGCATCACGGGCAGTAGTTGGAGATACCACCAAAACGGGCGCGCATGAGCGAAGCTGTTGTTCATGCGTCCGGCGGTTTGGCCCCAGAAGATGGCTTCGCGATAGGCCTCTCCGCCTGCGATGCCAGCGGGGATGGCCCAGGCTAGGGCGAGTGCAGCGCCACCGAGCAAGCCGCATAGTCCTGTTAGCAGAACAGCCTTCGGGCGTGCGCTCCAGTGTTTCGCAGCGAGTGCCGGAGGTAGGAGATAAAGCAGCAGGACAGGGCCTTTGGTCACGATGCCCATCCCAAGTGCCACAGCTGCCATGAGGCTTGTGCGTGGAAGAGAAGCCCCGCGGTGAGCGTCGACCAGAGCGGTGAGACCGAGCAGGACCCACAGCACCACCCAGAGGTCGAACATGACTTGCGTCATGAACAGGACCGGGAACAGGGTGCCCAAGTAGAGAGTGGCGGCGGTGCTTCCTACCTTTGGGCGCTCGGGGAACATCCGCTGACCAAGCCGTTTGATGAGCAGGGCATTGAGGAGTAGCGCGATAGGGGCGAGCAGGCGCGGCCACCAGGCGTTGACGCCAAAAACCGACCAGCCCAGGTGCATCAACCAGAATAGGAAGGGTGGTTTATGCGTGTAGAACTCGCCATTGAGTTTGGGGACTAGGAAGTTTCCATCGCGCCACATTTCCCAGGCGACGGCTAAGTAGCGCGTTTCATCGGGAATGAGAAGCGGCTTATGCAGGAAAGCCATGCCAAGGATGCCGAAGAAGGCTAGGCCTAGCCTCATCCGGATGTCCTCAACCTTCCTGTCGTACCAGGGCTGCTTCACGCCTCTTCAGTCGTCGCCGTCGTCGGGGTCGTCTTGGCCTGTTGGCGAATGAAATACAGGTTGCGCAGGTAGATGAATAAGCCCGTCGATTGGCCGATCAAGATCACCGGATCGCGATCGAGGATGCCGTAGATCAAGAGCAGCAGGGCGCCACCAATGCTGAAGTACCAAAAGGCGATGGGGATGACGCTGCGCTTCGCTTTCTCCGAGGCCAACCACTGCACCAAAAAGCGCATGAAGAAGATCGCTTGGCCCAACAGTCCGAGGAAGACGATGGGGCTTTGCAGCTTGACCAGCATTTCATCCAGCCAACTCATGAGCGCTCGATCTCCTGCATCTCCGGCACCGCGTTGCGCTTCATCAGCCACTTGACCCCATAAAGATCCCAGATGCCAACCCAGGCGCGGTCCCACACCCCATACTTCGAGGTGCCCACGCCGCGTTCGCGATGACGCACCGGTACGGAAACCGAAGTGCCGCCCGCCCGTCGCACCAAGGCCGGTAAGTAACGGTGCACATGATTGAACCAAGGCAGGGCCAGGAAGGTCTCCCTGGAGAACACCTTGATGCCGCAACCGGTGTCGGGGGTATCGTCTTGCAACATGCGGGCGCGCAGACGATTGGCGAAGCGCGAGGCCCAGCGTTTGCTGCTGGTGTCGCGTCGGTCGACCCGATGCCCGATGGCCAACCACGGCGTGCTCGGGCTCAAATCGGCCGGACGTGCATCCCATAGGGCCGGAATGTCCCCGGGGTGGTTCTGACCATCGCCATCGAGGGTGGCGATCCAAGGGAAGCGTGCATGTTTGACACCGGTGCGTACTCCCGAACTCTGACCGCATGCCTTGGCATGGCGGATCACGCGCAATTTCGGATCCCGCGCCATGCGGGCAGCGAGTTCGTCCGCCGTGGCATCGGTGCTGCCATCGTCGACATAGACGATCTCATAATCTTCGAATCGTCCGGCCAAGCCTTCATGAATCTCATCGATCAAGGGATCGATGTTGCCGGCTTCATTGAGCACCGGGACGACGACGGAAATCATGCCTTAGGGGGAGCCTATTCAGGGGCGGTGGCTTGGCGCAAACGGTCGGCCTGGGAGCGGACCTTGGCGCGCAGTTTGTCCCGGAGATTATCCCTCTGCGCATACAGTCGGAAACCCTCTTCTGCCCTCAGGTATCCTTCAGCTTCAGGATGACGTTCGAGCAAAGTTTCGCGCCCAAGTTCCTGTTCCAGCCGTCCGAGTCGTGCTTTTTTCTCGAGAAGCGCCTTCGCCAGCAAGGGCATCACGATCGAGTAGTCGCATTGAAAACTCTCGGTGGTGTTGCGGTAGTGCTCCTTGTCCACCTTGCCCCAAGTGACGGCCTCCGCAGGCGGGCAACTCGACAGCGACCCATCCGTGACCGGTGCAGTGGTGATCTGGATGTCGTAGAGGTAGCCGCGAATCTCCTCGAATCCGAAGATTTGGCTGAGCGCGGGCTCTGGCTGCAGGTTGAAGTTCTTCGGCACGCCGCCGCCGAGGATCAAGGTGCCAAGATCGCCGGCCTCGGAGTCAAACAGGCCCCAGTGGTGATAGGCGCAGGATTCGAAGACTTCGCCGTGTAGGTCGAGGTCGAAGTGATACTCGCCGTCGGTGGCCTCGGCGACGGCATGTAGCAGGACCGAGTTCAGGAACACCGAACCATCGGATGGCGCGCCGACGAAGATCGGGATGTCTTTGCGCGCGCATAAGGCGAGCAGACCTTCCCGTGCACCATTCGCCTGTTCTGCAGTGGCGAAGTGCTTGCCGAGGCGATGCCGGAACTCCGGTCCGGTCATGCGCTTTTGGAACTCCGGCAGCTGCAGGAGGTGGCAGAGGAAAGTATCGGTATCCAACAGCACCGATTCGGGGAAGCCGATGTCGGTGATGCGAATGATTTCCTCATCGCGGAGTTGGCCATCGTCGCCGAAGATCGGGACTTCGGTGAAATCCTCTTCCTTGACGGTGGCGAGGGCACGATGCGCATCGTGATAACAGATGGCGTCGGTCACGGAGAGGTAGGCGAACCAACCGGTCTCAAGCAGCGGGTTGAGCCATGCATAGTGTTGGCCGCTGGCGGTGACGGGGCCCGAAATCGAAAGGGTCATCGGAATGCCCTTGCCGATGGCTTCATCGAGCAGCTGCCAGATGCGTCGGAGGAAGGCGCCGCCGAAGGAGGGGAAGCTGCGCTCGAACAGATGGTCGAGGTGTTTCGACTCCTCCACGGAGCGATGTCGGAGTCCTTCGGGGGAGGTCGAGCAGGGGCGAGCGCCGACCGGATCCTTACGCGTTGCCATGCGCGGATTGTAGAACAAGGCCGGCCCCGGGGGAACGGGACCGGCCTTGCGGTGGGGGACAGCGGAGTTGCGGTCCCTAGTTGAAGTCCTCGAAGACCGAGAGCATGTCGGTATAGCCGCCGACCGAGCCGAAGGTGATGGCCGATGGACGGTTCTCCGCAGCAGGCGCGTAGTAGGAGACTTCGCAGTCGTCGAGGTTCTGACAGTAGTTGAGGATGACGAGCTGGCCGATGATGTCGGAGTAGCGGAAGCGTCCGACTTCGTTGACGAAGTGGAAGCCGCACATCCAAGTGCCGTAACTGTCGTTCTTCACCTTGACGCCCGGGCCGATGAGGCCGATGTTCGGCTCGAAGCCGCCATCGCCACCACCGATGCAGGTGTTCTCCTTCAGGACCACCAAGTTGCGGTATCCCGAACGCAGATCGTAATCCTGTGGGCAGTAAACCACGAGGCCACCGGCAAAAGTGCAACCCTTCAGCTTCAAGGTCTGACCTTCCTCGAGGATGAATACCACAGTTTCATCGTAGTATTCATAGTTCATGGAAGTGACGCCATCGAAGATGACCTTGCCAGGACCAGGGGTGAGGTAATCCTCCAGATCCCAGGTCGGAGCCTTGGTGTTCTCGGTCATGACCACTTCATCGCCGAGCCACTGGTAGTCTCCGACATCATCGCGGTACTTGTAGAGGGTTCCTTCGACGCCAGTACACACGAACTGAGTGTTGCCATCGAAGTTCGCGCCGCCAGCCTGATAGCTGCCCACGCCTTCCTCATTGAAGACCCAGTCATCCACCTTGTTGGCGCGGTCGGTGACCACCACATCGCCGTAGACCATGCCGTGGCGTTGCTTGAAGTCGCCGCCAAGGAAGATCAGCGCAATCTCCGAAGTTCCCGATTCGCCCGGGAAGACCTGTACCGCGCTACCGAGTTGTGCGCGACTCTCACCGTATTCTCCTTCGACTTCGAGCACGTGGACGTTGTCGCCGCTGACGTGGTTCTCGTCCTCCGAGGCGGCAATGACGAAGTTGGTCATGCCGTCGCCCAAGGTGATGCCATCCGCGTCGGTACCGGTCCAGCTGGAATCAAGCAACAGACGTCGCTGGGCGTACTCCAGGCCGGATTCGGCAGCAAATTCCGCGCGCAGGGCCGAAGCCTCATCGCGCTGGAGGTCCATCTGGTCCTCCAAGGTGCCGGAATAGCTGGCGGTCAAAGTGGCAAGAAGCCCGGTGACCAGGATGACAAGCAGTAGAACAGTACCGCGCTGTCGGGGGTGGGGTGATTGAGTGTGGAGAAGCCGCATGGTTCAGAGGACGTGCTGGGGGACGAAACCCAGTTCCTCCTTAGCGGCCTCTCCACGAGAGCCTTTATCGAGAAACAGCTTTAGTTGAAGTTCTCGAAGACCGACAGCATGTCGGTATAGCCACCGATGCTTCCGAAGGTGATCGCCGAAGGACGGTTCTCAGCAGCCGGAGCGTAGTAACTCACCTCGCAATCATCGAGGTTCTGGCAGTAGTTCAGGATGACCAACTGTCCGAGGATCTCGGAGTAGCGGAAACGACCCATTTCGTTGACGAAGTGGAAACCGCACATCCAAGTGCCATAGCTATCGTTCTTCAGTTTGACGCCAGGGCCGATGAAGCCGATGTTCGGCTCATAGCCGCCATCGCCACCACCGATGCAGGTGTCTTCCTTGAGGATGACCAAGTTGCGATAACCATCGCGCAGGGAATAGTCCTGAGGACAGTAGACCACCACGCCTCCTGCGAACACACAACCCTTCAGCACCAGCTTCTGACCTGGATCCAGGATGAAGACCGCAGTCTCCTCGTAGTGCTCATAGCTGACGTTGGTCACGCCATCGAAGATCACCTTGCCAGGACCAGGAGTGAGGTAGTCCTCGAGATCCCAGGTCGGCGCCTTGGTGTTCTCGGACAGGACCACTTCATCGCCAAGCCACTGGTAATCGCCGATATCGTCGCGGTACTTATAGACCGTTCCTTCGACGCCGGTGCAGATGAATTCCGTCTCACCATCGAAGTTCGCACCACCCGCCTGGTAGCTGCCGACGCCTTCCGCATTGAAGACCCAGTCATCCACCTTGTTGGCACGGTCGGTAACGACCACATCACCATAGACCATGCCGTGGCGCTGCTTGAAGTTGCCGCCGAGGAAGATCAAGGCGATCTCGGAGGTACCGGATTCTCCCGGATAGACCTGCACGGCACTGCCGAGTTGAGCGCGGCTCTCGCCATACTCTCCGTCGACTTCCAGTACGTGGACGTTATCCCCCAAGGGGTTGCCGACATCCTTCGACGCCGCAATGACGAAATTCGTCATGCCGTCACCGAGGGTGATCCCTTGGTAATCGGTTCCAGACCAGCTCGCATCAAGAAGCAGGCGACGCTGTGCATATTCCAAGCCGGATTCGGCAGCGAACTCCGCGCGCAAGGCGGCGGATTCATCGCGTTGAATATCCATCTGATCTTCGAGAGAACCGGAGTAGCTGGCTGTGACGGTGGCCAGTAGACCGGTGACTAGGATGACCAGGAGCAACACGGTGCCTCGCTGGTGACCTTTTTGGGGTGTGTTGATTGTCCTCATAGGAATGAACGGGGAGCTGGGAGCCCTCCAAAGGAATCAGCGGACGGGTGGGGGGTGTACTTGATGTCCGTTCATGAAAAAAGGCCGCCGACCGAAGCCGACGACCCTTGGGGAAGGAAACTTGGTTTTAGGGGAGTGGGGGTGCTTCGTACGATTCGATGAGACTCAACACACGAACACTCGGCTGGTCACCAAAAAACACCAATCCATCAGGGGGATTCATGGCGATGTCGGGGTCGTAGCTGAAGGATGAGTCGAATACGTCCGTCGCGGAGTTCAATACGATGAGAACTCCGGTGTGCTGCAGGCGTTGCACCTGAGCCATCGAATGCAGCAAGGTGTAACCAACCACAGTGTGCCGCTGGCTTCCAAGCATCGTCAGGCTGCTACCCGGCGCGATGATGCCGACGTTCTCCACACCCGTCGGTCCACCACCAAAGGAAGTGGTGCCCTCCAGGATGATGGGGTTACGCGCAGGTCCGGTGTAGTCGTAATCGTCTTCGGTCCAAACCACCATGCCGCCGCGGAAGCGGACATTCTTCAGGTTCAGGGTCTGGCCCTCATCGAGCAGGAAGACGGCAGTTTCCGGAATATCCAAGTCTTCGACCGAAGTGATGTGATCGAAGATGCGAATGGTAGGGGTGGTGCCGAGGTAGGGGTCGAGATTCCAACCCGGTGCATGGATGGGCTGTTTCTCTTGGATCTGATTCTCGGCCCAGGCGTAGACCTTCTCGCTGAAGTTATGCAGAGCACCTGGTGCCTCCACGCGATCGAGTCCAATGAAGGTTTCCTCACCATTGGCGCTGCGCGCCCAGACACCCTCGATGGCGTAGTCGACCTTGCGAATGTGCATCAGCAGGTCTTCAATGGTGCTGCTGACGACGGAGGAAGATCTGGAACTGGGAAGGGAGCCGGAGCTCAGAGGGGTCAACTCGCTGCTGTCCAGAACTTCCGCAACTTCTTCTTCACGACGCAGAACGCCATCGTCGTCATAGCCCGCGGCTTCATCAACTAACCTCGTTGCAACGGTCCGCGTGTCGATTTCCACCTGTTTTTCACGCACATCGGTGTCATCCAATCGCGTATCCGCCTGCACATATGGAATCAGGTCGACGCGGAAATCCCACAACCAACCAGGCGCATCCATCAGGAGGTAATCGCCATCAATCTTGATGTTGGAACCAGAGGCATCACCGAGCACGGAGATGGCCTTGTCGAGCAGTGGATCTCCTGGGTTCACGCGCAGCAAGGCCTCGAAGCGAGCCATCGAGAAGGACTGTTTGCCTTCGATGATCAAGCCGACTTCGCTCGGCATCACCATCGAGCCGTCGCCATCGAGGCGCACGACACTGAAGGTGGTGCCTTCGTGATACAAGAGGGGAGCACCCTTGGTGCCCTGCCACATCGGGTCGATGCGCAGCCGACGCATGGCGTATTCGAGGCCGGATTGACCGGCGAGGTCGGCGTGGAGGGTCGCAGCCTGGTCGCGTGCCAGCTGAATCTGCGTTCCCATGGAGTTGGCAAAGGAAAGTGCCATCGTCGCGATCATGCCGGTGACGAGCAACGCCAGCAGCAGGACCGATCCCGCCCGCTTGGGACGAGGCGACGAGACGCTCTTATGCATCATTCCTCCGAATCCAGGTTGCTCCCGCCAATTCGAATTCCCGTTCGGCATCGATCGCAACGTTGCCTGCCTCCTCGCCAGCATCGATGCCAAGCACCCATTCCAGTTTGATGCGGGTGATGACATTGGTGCCGCCGATGTCGGCCGTGTCGGTGACGACATTAAAGGCACGCAGGTCCTCCAGGATGGTCACCGTCGTTCCGCCGGTCTTGGCGACCGTCATGAGATTGGTGTCCGGATCCCAGGCATAGGTCAGTACCCCCGGATCAAGGGTTCCAGTGGTGGTCACGGCAATCGACCATCCATCCGCGGAATCACCGGTGACGGTGAGGTCGGAGGAATAGCGGAAGTCCTTCAGCATGCGATCCAGCGCGCGTCGGGCATGCACATTGGTGTGAATCAGGCTGTCGCCTTCCCGCACGACCGTGAGCGTCTCGCTGGTGCTGTAGAGAGCGCCGAACAGGAGGATCATGGCGATGGTCGTCGCGATCATGATCTCGAGCAGAGTGAAGCCAGCTTGGCGGTTCTTTCGCATTCTCATGACATGCATCTCCTACTGGGTCTCCACGGGGCCTGCGGTAATTCGGGCACTCAGGGCGTCGACACGGATTTCCCAAACGTCGCCACCAATGTGCACCTCTACGGCAGTGCTTTCAGAAGCACGCCCATTCGGGAGGAAGGTCAGGTCGGTGGGCATGCCTTCGATCTGACGGAAATCCACACCCACGGGAGCATCATGCCAGCCGTTGTCATCGGCACCGGTGCTCAGGAGGGCACTGCCATCCTGCTTCAAGGTGCGCCAACGTTCGGCGGTGATGTCGATCTGCATGGTGACCGTTTCCCAAGTGCGACGGCTATAGGAACGCGCGCGCACGGCATCCGAGATGACGTTACGAGCCACAGCTCCAGCCTGGTCGTCGTTCTGGGCAGCCGGGACGGCCATGGCGAATAGGGTCAATGCGATGGCCGCGACCATCACCAGCTCGGCAATCGAGATGCCGCGCTCACCCTGACGATGTTCTAGTGCTCTGCGACTAGCCATAGCGCCTCCATGAGTTCCTTGCTGTCATAGGTCGCGACAACGGTGACCACGCGCGTGCGTGAAGAGCCAGCATCCACCGAAACGGTGGGATCGATGTCATCGACTGGGTCGACCGAGATGGTCAGGGTCATGCCTTCGACATCCGGCATCGTGGTGCCGTCGCCGAGTACCGGCGTGACCGTGGTGCCGTCGCGCAAGTCCATCGCATCGATGGTGTCCTGGAAGGTGAACTCCCGGAACTCGCGAATGGCCGACGCCGCCGTGGCAGCCGATTGCGTGCCGTTCATCGTGCGCATGCCGACGCGCAGCGACGCGATGGCGGAGGTACCCACCAACACGATGAGTACCACTGCGATCGCGACTTCGATCAGCGTGAATCCGTTCTTCGTTTTCTTCTTCATCTTCACTATCCCACGAACTTGGCCATGGTGAGGATCGGGGTCATGAGCGAGACCACGATGAAACCGACCACACCACCCGCGATGACCACGGTGGCAGGGCCGAGAAGGCTGGTGAAGGCGTTCAACGCGGCTTGCGTTTCGCGGTCGAGGAACTCGGCCGCCTTACGCAGGCTGGAATCGAGCGAACCCGAGGATTCGCCGGCGATGATCATCTGGATGAGGGCTGGCGGCAGGTCTTCATCCTGCAATGCCGTGTACATGGGCTTGCCGTCACGCACGATGGCGCCGGTCTTTTCCCAATGCGATTGCAGCCGCGGCAACTGCGCGACCTGACGGGCGTGTTCCAGACCCGTGAGGATCGGCACGCCAGATTCGAGGGTCAGCGCCAAAGTGCCGACCGAACGAGAAAGATAGGCCTTGAAGATCAAGTCACCGATCACGGGCACGTGACTGATGACGTCGAACATGGCATTGCGGGCTTTCTTCGACTTGACCAGGAAAATGCCTGCGGCGATGACCAAGCCAAAGCCCGCGACCACCACCATGGGCTCGGCGCGCAACGTTTGACTGGCTGCCAACACCAACTTGGTGGTCCATGGCAGCAGTTCCGGCTTCTTCATCATCAGGCCCTCGAACTTGGGCACCAGGAAGTAGAGAATGCCGGTGGTCATGACAGCCGTCATGAACATCAGGAAGCCCGGGTACATCAGGGCACCACGAATCTTCGAACCGAGGGTGATCTGGTTGTCGAGCAGTTCGATCGAGCGCGCCAAAGACTCGTCGAGCGCACCGGATTGTTCACCAGCCGCGATCAAGTGCACGACATAGGTGGGGAAACAGTTCGGCATGCATTCGAAGGCGAACGACAGGTCGTGGCCGCTTTCGACGATGGTGGTGAGCTTCACAAGGACGCGCTCCGCCTGAGGCGTCTGCGCGTGTTCGATCAGTGTGCGCATGGCGGCCAGTAGGGGCACACCTGCGACCAACATCGCGTTCATCTGAATCAGGATCTGCAGCGAATCCTTCGGCTTCAGCTTGATGCGCTGATCGATGAGCGAACTTGCGCCTTGGCTGGCACCGTTCTTCTCCGAATCCGCACCGATACTTCCACCGTAACTCTCGGCGAGCTCGGGGGTCTTCTTCTTGTTCTTTTTCTTGAGTGCGGTCGTAAGGCTCATGATTTGCCTCCTGCTCGGATGGCTTCCTCCAAGGTCGTCACGCCACGGTTGACGCGATCGACGCCGTCTTGCAGCAGACTTGCCATACCCTCATCGAGGGCCAGCTTGCGTACGTCGGCGGAGGATGGGTTGGTCGCGATGAGGTCTTGGAGGTTGTCCGTGACCTTCATCACTTCAAAGATGCCGCGACGACCGTCGTAACCGGTCTGGCGACATGCTGGGCAACCGGCGGCGCTGAAATGGCCTTCGGTCGCGAGTCCCTGGTTGGCGAACTGTTGATGCACCTCACCGGGGTAATCCACCGGTTTCTTGCAGGCATCGCAGAGACGTCGCACCAGACGTTGGGCGACCACTGCGCGCAGGGTCGCGGCCACCAGGAAGGGTTCCATGCCCATTTGAATCAGGCGCGAAGCCGCTCCAGGAGCATCATTGGTGTGCAACGTGGCGAGCACCAGGTGGCCCGTAAGGGCCGCCTCGACCGCGATCTCCGCAGTCTCGTAATCTCGAATCTCGCCGATCATGATGACATCAGGGTCCTGGCGCAGCAGCGCGCGCAGGCAGAGGTCGAATTTCAACCCTGCCTTCTCGTTGATCTGCGTCTGGTTGACCCCCTTTACGGCACGTTCGACGGGGTTCTCCACCGTAGAAACGTTGGTTTCGGGATTCACGATCTCATCCAGCACGCTGTAGAGCGTGGTGGTCTTGCCGGAACCGGTCGGCCCCGTCACCAGCACCATGCCGTGGGGCAGCTTCACCGCCTCCATCAGCCAGTCCATGCTGTTGCCGGTCAGGCCGAGCATGTCGAGTGCCAACGCTTGGGTGGTGCGGTCCAGGATTCGCATCACCGCCTTCTCACCATTCACGGTCGGCAAAGTGTTCACACGCAGGTCGACGTCGCGCAGACGATCCTTGTAGTGGATTCGGCCATCTTGCGGCAGACGTTTCTCGGAGATGTCACAACCAGCCGTCACCTTGATGCGAGCGACCAAGCTGTGGCCGATCTCAGGGTTGAAACGCGTCACTTCATGCAGGCGACCATCGACGCGGTAACGCAGCATGTAGGCATCCGGTCCAGGTTCGATGTGGATATCCGACGCACCTTCAATGATCGCGTTGATCACGATCTCATTGAAACGATCCTCCGCACTGACCGATTCCTCATCGATGT
This sequence comes from Planctomycetota bacterium, assembly GCA_049609225.1. Taxonomy (GTDB): domain Bacteria; phylum Planctomycetota; class UBA1135; order UBA1135; family UBA1135. Next base: position 11,945 of record JBMYYH010000059.1, read on the forward strand.
TGACATCATTGGAACCACTTGCGGCAACGGCGCGTTGGATCTGGTCCAGGCCGGAGTGGATGGCGGCGGGCGTCGCGACGGTGGCGATGACCGCGAGGCCGGTGTACTTGCGCACTACATCCGCGGCGTAGACGTCGGCCGGATCCTTCAGGGACACGGCCAGCGTTTCACCCAATCGCAGGTAGGGGAGAATGCCGTGGACGCGCAGTTCCGCGAACGGCACTTCGCAGTCCAGGGAGACGTCGAGCACGCCTTCGCCGAGCGGATCCACGTAGGGCAGTCCATGCTGCATCGCCAAAGCGCGCGCCAACTGCTCTTCGGAGATGTGTTCCTCTTCCACCAACACCTGCCCGATGTAGGTATCCGGACGTTCCTCCGCCATCTGCACAGCCTTCTCCAGCTGCTCCTCCGTGAGGTAGCCCAACTCGATCAGCACTTCACCGAGACGCATGCCCAGTTCCGCCTCGAGGATCACATCCTCGATCTCGGCCGGGAACTGCATCAGGTCATACAAGTTGAAGGCCCGACGTGCGGCCATCAACGGCGCCGGAGGATTCGTGATCACCACCGGGCGATCCTCGTACTTCGCCCGACGCAATCCATCCAGCAACAATGCCAAACCCGCGGAGTCCAGGGTCGTGACCTGGCTACCGTCGATCGACCTGACGCCTTCCTCCTGGACCTTTTCCCAAAGGTCTTGAAGGTCTTCGGCCCGCGATCGGTTCAGGACCGCGGGTAGGGCGAAGTCGGATTGCTTTTCTGAGGTGTCCACTAGATGGGGTGGTGGACGGACAGAGGATCAGGCGTCTTCTGTTCCGTCAGCCTGCTCTTCGGCGATGCGATCCTGGACGTAGACCAGCAGCATCTCTGCAGCCTTGAGGTCCGGACGTTCACGCAATGCCAGCAACAGGGAGGTCTTTGCCTTGCCATGACGTCCGAAGTAGATGTCAAGCTTGGCCTGCAGCAGGTGGCCGCGCCAACCGCGGAGGCCGGAAGCCACCTTGGTCAACTGCATGTCTGCAAGCTCATAGCGCTTCTGCGCCCAGAGCACACGGCTCAGGCCGAGACGCACTTCGCTGTTACGCGGCTGCGATTCGACCAGGAAACGATAGAGGTTGGAAGCGGCGTCATATTGCCCCTTCTCTTCGGCGGCCAAAGCAGCGCTGAACATCGGATCCTCGCCGACCGGCTGTTGGCCAAGTGCACGCTCGACGGTGCTCGGCGTGGGCGTGTTCGGATCAATCTCGAGCGCCTTGCGATAGGCCTCGGTTGCACCTTCCAGATCGCCTTCGGCAAGCATCAAGTCGCCGGACACCGACCACGACACGGCATGCGCCGGATCTTCCATCAACATGCGATGGACAAAGTCCTTGGCTTGCTTGGTCTGACCCAATGCGGAGTAGTGGGTGAGGATGGCACGGGCGAACTGTGGGTTGTGCTCGACCTCATCCCAAGTCTTCTCCAAGGTCAAGGTCGCTTCTTCCACGCGGTTGTTCTCGGCCAGAGCCGCGGCGTAGACCATGTTGATCTCCGGATCCTCCGGAGCCACCTTGGCCGCGCGTTGGGCATAGGTCAGAGCGGAAACCGCATCGCCTTCGGCTAGGTAAAGACGCGCCAATGCGGCGTGACATGCGGTGTCATTAGGATCGATTTCACAGGCTTCGTGCAGGTACTCGCGTGCCTGTTGGACCAAGCCCTTCTCGAGTGCACGGAAAGCGAAAGTGCGCAGGATGCTGCCGCGTGCTTCAACCCACTCGTCTGGGTCGACGTCCTCAGGGCCTTGCGGAACGCTACCGCTCTGGGTGCGTACCTGGTTGACGGCCATCGACTGCTGCTGCTCCGGTGCGGAAGTCGAGCACGCGGTCAGGAGCAGGAGGAGGGAACCCGGAAGTGTGAAGTTGTTCATTTGCTTTCCTCCTCGCGGAGGTCGTCGAGGAAATCGATCGTGTCCTGAAGCTCGGCGCTCTCTTCCAACTGCGCGTGGATTTCCTTGCGACAGTGGGCAGCGAGGGCAGCGAGGTCAGGGTCGGCAGGCATGGCCGACAGGCCCCATTCGGCTTTGGCGAGTGCCGCAGCAGGATCGCCAGCGGCCAGAGCAGTCGCGGCTTCGCCGTAGAGGCGACGGGCGTAGCTTGGGCGCAGATAACCGTGGTGCGAAGCGGCGAGTTGCGCTCGTGCACTGTCGATGCGGATGCGTGCCTGCTCACTGCGCTTGGCCAGGTTGAGGTCGTCGACGACGTGAGGCGTCAGCAGGATGATGATCTCGTTCTTGCTTTCGACCTGGATCTCGGAGCGGAACAGCTGCCCGAGGTAGGGGATCGAACCGAGCAGTGGCACCTGTTCGATCTCGGTGTTCTGGCCGGTCTCGATCAGACCGCCGATGACCACCGTGTTGCCTTCTTTCACCAGGATGTTGGTGCGCAGTTCGGTGGTGGTCTCCTCAGGCAAGCCGAGGGAGTTGATGAAGCCGTCGGACTTCTTCGGGAAGATCTCCATGCGCACATAACCGTCGTCGGTGACGAAGGGGCGGAAGATCAGCGAAGTACCCACCTCAAGGAAGGCGACCGACTGCAGCGTGCCGGTCTCGGTCACGCTGGTGGTGATGTAAGGCAGCTTGCGGCCGACCAGCAGTTCCGCGGCGTGGCGGTTGACGGTCAGGACCTGAGGGTTCGACAACACCGTGGTGTTCGAGACGGTCTCGAGAGCACTCACGAACATGCCGATCTGATTGCGCAGGATGCCGAAGTGCAGGCCGTTGGAAGCGGAATCGGTGAAGCCGCGTTGGTTCAGGCCACCAAGCCAACCCTGCAGGGGAGCACCGTTGACGGTGCCGGTGTTGATGCCGTCGGTGAGGCTGGAATCGCCACCCATGGCTTGGAAGTCGATGCCACCGAAGGCGGAGAAGTCGACACCCATCTGGAAGTCGTCGCTCAGGGAGACGGACAGGATGGTCGCTTCGACCAGGATCTGCGTCGGCGGGACATCCAGGATCTCGAGCAGGTTATGAATCTTCTCGAGGGTCTGGTCACTGGCGTAGAGGACCAGGGTCTCGCGCGAGGCTTCTTCATTGCCGCCCAGTTCACTCGTATCAAGACCCTTCTGCGGAGCCATGCCCGAGATCATCTTCTCGGCCGGCGCCAGCAGCGGTTGCAACATCGGCATCGCCTCTTCCGCACGGATGTGGTTGAGATGCAAGACCGTCGGCAGGAACTTCGAAGTGGCGTTGTTCCCTGGGATGCTGGCGGGGGCAGGCTTGATCAGGATGAAGCGCCCGTCGATCTCGTAGGTGAAGCCGTTCGCTGCCAGGAGTTGACGCAGGGCGTCCTCGACTGGAGCGTTGAAGAAGTTCATGGTCACGGTGCCGAGGACGTCGGAGCCGTAGACCAGGTTCAGTTCATAATTGGTGCTGAAGAGCTCGAGGATTTCGCCGAGGTCTTCGTCCTGGAAGTTGACGGTAATGGTCGCGTCAGCATCCAGATGCTGGAACGGTACTGCGACCTCCGGCTCGCCTGTCTCTCCCGGGACCGGGTCCTGGGCGAGGAGGTTGCCGCAAAGTGCGACCACCGCGAGTGTGGTCGTGAAGAATCGTTTGGTGAACATGAATCAGGCTCCGTCTTGGTCCCGAGCTTCCAGCTCAGGAAGGCCGATGCGCAAGACGTGGGTTTGGCCCTCGTAGGCCAGCTCCACCATCCGCGTACCGATGGCTCTGACTTCATATCGGACGGTCTGACCGTCAACCTGAACCTCGACTGCCTGTCCCATGGAAACCTGCTCGCCATTAATGATGGCGTAGATGCGATCCTTGCCGAAGTCGGCGGTGGTGGTCAACTTGAGGCGAAGCTCCTCAAACAGCACTTCAGGCTCCTCTGGAGGCAAATCCTCGATGGGAGGAGGGACCGGAAGCAGTTGTTCCAGCGGCGGCAGATCCTCTTCCAGAGGTGGCTGATCCGTCGCAAGCAGATCGTTGATTGGAGTCAATTCTTCGATTGCACCGGTGTGCACCTGACGTTTCAGGGCTACCGGCCACAGCTCCATGCGTGCCACAGCCTGCTGATAAGAGGTGATGGCGGTGCGCGCCACCACGGTCTTCGCAGGGGTAGCGGAGCTCTTCGAAGCTGTCGATGCGCCTGCAACCGGAGCAGGCGAGGCGGCAGGGGTTGGCTTGTCGTCCTTGCCTAGCAAGGTCTTGGACCAGGTCATTGCAGTGAACAGGACCATGACCGCGAGGATCGTGATCTTCTTCTTCTGCGCCTTGGCTTGAATCTTGTTGAGCTCCTTAGCCATCGGTTCCCTCCGCGGCTTCGAGGCCTTCCGGCATCATGGGGATCAACACTTGTGCCACGATGCGGACAGCACCGGTCTCCGCTCTGGAGTACTCCTGCTGCGGCATGGTGAAGTGCAACTTCTCAAAGCGCACGAAGTGCTGGCCTTGCTCGAGGCGGTCGACCAGCTTCACAAGGTTGGGGTAGCTGCCCTCACCGGAAAGGACGAAACGCACCGCGAAATCGCCCTCTAGGGTCGGTTTCGGCTGGATGCGCAAATCGCAGTCGAGCTCTTCCGCGGTGTCGCGCAGACGCTTCTGCACGAGGTGCGGGTTGAGGTCGTTGGCGAGGTTGTTGAGTGCGGCGTCGGCGGTCGGACGGAACTCGCTCCAGCTGTTATGCAGGCGGTCGCGTTGATCCGGCAGCTGACGGTTCTGCTCCTGCACGGTACGCGCGTTGTCCTGGCGCGTGATGTAGGAGGTCCGTTCGGTCATCGTCGGACGCACCTGCACACCCCAGATCACTCCAGGAATGAGCAGGAATCCCACGAAGAAGGTCAGGCGGTAAGGGGAGAGCTTCATCGACGTCCTCCCTCATGCATCGTTTCCTTGTCGAATCCCGGCAGCAACAGTGGTGCGGCCAAGTGGATGGTGGCACGGACGGTATCGCTCATGTCGGTCACCAGTTCGGTGTTCTCGCCGATCCAAGCCTCGGTAAAGGAGGTGTACTCCTTCAGCTTCTCCGGCAGGTCGATCAAGTTCTGGTCACCGCGCACCAAGGCGGTGATGGTCAGACGAATCTCAGCGGATTCAATCTTGGTGATGCCCTTGCGTCGGACATCCTGTTCCCATTCGATCTTCTCGATCTGGACATAGACGCCCACAGCGCCCGCAAGTTCCGCCAGGATCGATCCGATGGCCGGCATACGCAGGTGGTCGGAGAGTGGGTCCAGACGATCGACGTAGGAGTTCATTTCCTTATAGATCCCCTGCAGTTCTTGACCTGCCTGGGTCTCCGTCGCATTCGGCGCCTCCGCCAATTCCGCGACGTCGCGCTGGTGTTGGGCTTCCAAGGTGACCACCCCGCCCAGCACGAGGCACACGACCAGGAAGATGCCGAGGATGCCAAGGCGTCGTGGTGTGCGACGTCGTTCGAGATGCGACTCGAAGGCTTCGACGGGAAGGAAGTCGGCCGTTCTCATGCGTAACCTCGCATCGCAAGACCCAGTGGAATGCACCACAGATGTTGCTCTTCAAGCACATGCTGAGGAGCTTGGATGCCGAGCGCGGTAAACGGTTCCGCGACTTGCGTCGGCAGGCCGAGTGCGTTGCCGAGGGCGTTCTCCACTTCCGGGAGTTTGGCGCCGAAGCCCGCGATCTGCACATGCGCGAGGCGTGCGCCGCGGTGACGGTTGGCGAAGTGTCGCAGGCAAGCGCGGACTTCCTGCGCCAAGGCTTCCGATTCCATGCGCAAGGCATGCACCAGTTCGGCAGCATGGCCGACCGCCTTCTCCGTGACGTCCTTCACCGCTTTCAGGTCGAAGGTGGGTTCTTCCGCTTCCGACTCGCCGTCGCCGCCGGTCAAGAGGTCCGTCAAGGCGTTGGGGTCGGGCTCTTCAAAGCGATTCAGGGCCTTATCGAGCGTGGTCAGCAGACGTTCGCCGTTCAGCTGCATCGGCTTCAGGAAGCGCAGTTCGCCGCCGTGCACGATGCCGAAGATCGAATGTCCAAAGCCGAGGTGGAGGAACCCCCAAGGGTCTTCCAGATCCGGCTGCGTGGCGAGCATGGTGCGGGCCAGCGGAAAGGCGCTGACTTCCAGGCTCGAAGCGCGCATGCGCAGGGTGTCGACTGCGCCTAGGCAGCGACGCATATCGGATTGCCCGAGGGCGAGAAGCAGGAGTTCCTCGCGCACGTTGACGTCGCCACCGTTTTCTTCATCGGCGCCGGACAACGGCATATAGCGGTAGATCACGCCTTCTGGATCCTGGATCGAGCGCATGGCTGTCTCCTTCAAGGTCTGCTGCATGCGGCCGCGGTTGTGCGGGTCGACAGGCACCAGCGAGACCGAAACTTCGTCCCCTGTGATGCTGACGAGGCAGTCCTTGCCGCGCAGTTTGAGGTCCTTGAGGCGAGGGCCGAGGGCTTCGACTGCGGCCGTGTGGCGGGAACGGCCGGTTCCCTCCAACGTCTCAGCGCAGCGCACGGACCAGCCACCAGGGCCGCCATTCAGCTGCAGGACGCGCGTGTCCATGGCACCAAAGTGCATGGCAATCGGGGAATGTCGTGTGATGAGTCTCACGGTTTGGTTTTCTCCTGAATCGATAGACTCATCGGCAAACGCTCGGGGGGGGCTTGAGCGCTATTCCTGCTAGGAAATCGCAAGTAGCAATGTGACGAAAGCCATGATCGCAATCAGGGCCACCGGTGGACGCTCTTCGTAGGGGTCG
>JBMYYH010000060.1:0-18427 GCA_049609225.1 Planctomycetota bacterium
CGAAAGCCTTCACCCCGGGCAAGCTGAGGAAGTTCCCACCATCATGATGGTGACGGTAATAGGTGCTGACATGGGAGAAGTACCCACCGTCAATAAAGAGTCCAATTCGGGTAATCGAGGCACCAGCTTGAAATGAAGCATGTTCTAGTTTCATGCTTGCATTCTAAATCCCCGCAATTCGAGAGGGCTGCTAGTCCCCGTCCTTCTTTTCCGGCTCCGGGAACATCTCCGGATTGGCGCCGACGTAGACGGTGCGCACTTGTCGCAGGATCTCATGCGCCTCCACCAGCCCATCACCCCAATCGCTGCGACGTTCCTTCAGCAGCTCCTCCAACCGCGTGCGATCCTTCATCGCCGTGCCCTTGGGCGGTTGCTCCCCCAGCAAGGTCATCGAGGCCACCAACTCCGGATAACGCAGGCTCAGATAGCCCTTCTCCATCGCCTTGACGCCCGCCGCGAAGGCTTTCTTATCCGCCTCACTGCCTAACTTCTCCAAGGCCTTGGTCACGGTCTTGTCGTGCTTCTTGACCACGCCGACGATCTTCTTCATCGACTTCTGCCAAGTGGCGTCGGACTCCAGGCCGCGATGCGCGAAGTAGAACTTCGAGACCCAAGTGCCGAAGGGAGCCTTGGCATCGAAACTCTCCGCCAACGGCGCCATCGCTCCTAGATAGGCATCCCGTGATTGATCAAGGAAGGCCTGCAGCTTGACGATGCGCGCTTCCAACTCGGCGCGATCTTCCCCCTTGTACTTCTTGAGCAGGTCGGTCGCCTCAACGATCGACTTCTGGATCAGCGCCAGATCCGGCAACTCCGATTCGATCTGCTTCATCCCCATCGTGACCGATTGACTCGGTGTCTTCACCGAAACCGAATCCAGCCAAGTGAACATGTCGTTCACCTGACGCGGCAGCGGCCAATGCCCACTCTGCTCCGTGAGACCTTCGACGATCTCCAGTTTGATCTTCTGATAACCCAGCTTCTGATAGGCCGCATAAGTTTCATGCGCGCAAGTCACCGGCACCACGGCATCGGCCTTGCCATGAAGGATTCCGATCGCGACCTTCTCCTTCGCGAGTTTCGGATGATTGGCACCGAGAAGATTGCCCGCATGCGCGACGATGCCGTCGACCAGTTCCGGATGTTCGCCTGCGAACCAGTAGCAGAAGAACGCGCCTTGGCTATGCCCGTAAAGGTAGACCCGACTGATCGGGAACTCATCTTGAAAACGCTGGATCAGATTCGCGATGTGGTCGCCGTCCTTCTTGCCTTGCACGAAATTGTAGGCACCGTTTCCTGGAGTGAGGCCATCGGGGGAGACCAGGATGTCGTTCGGGCGGTAGTTGCCATTGGCTAGGCCGTAGTTCCAAAACGACCAGCGATGATCGAGCCCGGTGCCATGCAAGAACAAGATCAAGGCCGGCGGCTCACTCTTCTTGATCTTCTTCGGCACCACATACCAGTAGGCTTTGCCCTCTGGGGTCTTCCATTCGAGCAGAGTGCCTCGATCGACATCCATACTCGGCGCGACCACCTTCTCCGCGGCTTCTTGGGCAAGGAGAGTGCCGGACAAGCCCAGTGACGCGGCCATCAAGACCAGGAGCAAAAGAAGCTGGCGTGCCATATCCGCATCCTAGCAGCCGAATTTCACCCGGATTCGTGGAATTCCCATTCCTTCGTTGACCGTCCAGCAGCCCCGGATATTCTGCTTCGCCCGGAGGACCGTCGGGGGCCCAGCAGACTCTATGTTTGACCTTCACAGCAACCCGCAGTTCAAACTGCGCAATGACCTCCTCTCGGGCCTGACCGTGGCCTTGGCGCTGGTCCCCGAGGCCGTCGCCTTCGCCTTCGTGGCGGGCGTCGCGCCCATCGTCGGCCTACACGCGGCCTTCATGGTCGGCCTCATCACCGCCATCTTTGGCGGACGCCCGGGCATGATCTCGGGAGCCACCGGCGCACTTGCTGTGGTGCTGGTTTCGTTGGTCTCCGAACATGGAGTGGAGTACATGTTCGCCGCGGTGGTCCTGATGGGCGTGATTCAGGTCGGCGCGGGAGTCTTGCGGCTGGGTAAGTTCATTCGCATGGTGCCGCATCCCGTGATGCTTGGTTTCGTGAATGGTCTGGCGATCGTGATCTTCATGGCCCAACTCGGGCAGTTCAAGACCAAGGGTGCCGATGGTTCCTTCCAATGGATGGATGGTACGCCGCTCTACACGATGCTCGGTCTGGTCGCAGCGACCATGGCGATCATTCACTTCCTGCCGAAGCTGACCAAGGCGGTGCCGGCTTCGTTGGCGGCCATCGTTGCCATCACTCTCGCCACCATTGGCCTAGGACTCGACTCCCCCACGATTCTCGATTATCTGCGCACGATGTCCGGCGATGCCGAGGCATCCCTGTCGGGTGGCTTGCCGGTGTTCTCGATCCCGTCGGTGCCGTTCAATCTTGAGACGATTCGCATCGTGTTGCCCTATGCGATCATCTTGGCTGCCGTCGGCTTGATTGAATCACTCCTGACGCTGACTTTGGTGGATGAAATCACCGAAACGCGTGGTCGCGGCAACAAGGAATGCGTGGCACAAGGCGCCGCCAACCTCACCTGCGGCTTCTTTGGCGGCATGGGTGGTTGCGCGATGATCGGCCAAAGCATGATCAACATCAACTCTGGCGGACGCGGACGCACCTCCGGCATCACCGCCGCATTGGTACTGCTGGCCTTCGTCTTGGTCGGAAGCTCCCTGATCGAGCAGGTGCCAGTGGCTGCCTTGGTTGGCGTGATGTTCATGGTGGTCCTCGGCACCTTCGAATGGTCGAGCTTCCGCGTCATGACCAAGGTGCCCTTGAGTGATGCCTTCGTGATCTTCCTGGTCTCCGCGGTCACCGTGATGACGGACCTCGCGGTTGCGGTCTTCGTCGGCGTAATCGTGTCGGCGCTGGTTTTCGCCTGGAAACACGCGCAGGTCATCCACGCGGTGGCTGAGATCGATGAGAACGGCTCGAAGATCTACTGCCTCCGCGGCCCGCTGTTCTTCGGCTCCAGCAAGAGCTTCCTCGAGTTGTTCGACCCGAAGAATGACCCGGATGACGTCGTCATCGAGTTCCGTCACGCGCGCGTTTCGGATCACTCTGCGATCGAGGCCATCGACAGCCTGGCAGAGAAGTATCTGAACCTTGGGAAGAAGCTGCACCTGCGGCATCTCAGCCCGGAGTGTACGGTGCTGTTGAAGAAGGCCGGTGACCTGGTCGAGGTCAACATGATCGAGGATCCGACCTACCACGTGGCGTCGGACGCACTGGCGTAGGGTTCCGCCTTCTGAACGAGGATTGCCGCCGCTATCCTTGGGTGATGCACTTCGGAAGGCGCATCCTCCCTCTTACCCTTTTCCTGCTGCTGTTCGGATGGGCCCCCTCGGACCTCCTAGCGCAGGGCGGTGATCGCCAAGACGGCAGCCTCATCCAGGAGTTGGAGGAAGCGGATCACGGCACGATCGCCGATCCATTACCTCGCAGCATCGACCTGCGTCCTTGGCTTCCTGCGGTCGGACGTCAGACCATGAACGATTGCGTGGCATGGGCATTCGGGTATGCCGGGCGCACCTACCTAGAGGCGGTGGACCAAGGCTGGCGTCCGGATCATCCGGATCGGATCTTCTCGCCGACCTTCCTCTACAACCAGATTGTGCTGGGAGAAGATGGTGGCAGTCTGCTGCCGGATGCCGTCGCGCTGATGCAGGAGAAGGGTGCAGCAACCCTGGGTACGGCCCCTTATCTGCCGCAGGATTATCAGACACAACCGAGTGCGGAAGCCTTGGAGGAGGCGCAGAACTTCCGGATCCTCGATTACGATCTGGTCGAGAATGTGGAGAGCATCAAGAAGGCGCTAGCCGAGGGCGGCATCGTTTTGGTCTGCGCGCGCGTGAACCCGGAGTTCATGTACGGCACCTTCGATCTCTACGACCGTGAAGTGCACGATCGCGGCAGTGTGGCACGGCGTCCGGACCAGCCGCATGGCTATCACGCCATGGCTATCGTCGGCTACAACGATGACCGCCAGGCGCTACTGTTCATGAACAGTTGGGGAACCGATTGGGGCGAGGATGGCTTCCTCTGGGTAGCCTATGACCTGCTCGACACCTTCAACTACGGCGAAGACCTGGAGAACCTGCTCGAGTTCGCGGTGGTCATGCGCGACCGGCGCGAACCAGTATCACGGATCGATGGCAAGTACCAAATCGTCGACCATGATTTGGTGGAGATCGGCCTGCTGGCGCAATACGCGGAGGTCGATGAGGAAGGGCAGCAGCGTTTCCGCTACACGGCAACCTTGCGTGGACGTCAGGAAGTCCTGCAAGGGATCAAGCAGGTGCAATGGAATGTCCCGACCTTGCAGGGCACGACTTCCATCACCACGGATGCGCAGGGTGTGCACCGAGTGACTGCGATGACGATGGACCCACATGTAGAAGTCGAAGCCATGATCGACCTTGGGCGCAGTGAACCACTGTCGATCAAGAAGGACGCTTTCGTACCCAGCGGAGAGGCAGCAAGATCCCTGAGGATGCAACGGCATGTGGCTTTCCACGGACGTGCGGAAGACAAGTCCCCGCGTTATCGCACGAGCTTCCTTCCCAAGATGAGCGACGCGGATTGGCGCGCGTTGGAATCCATCACCTACGAAATTTCCGGCAACGATGCCGGCGCCCCACCAGCCCCTTACCAGCACGACGGCGGTCTCCCACCGACCTGGACACCTGAGCAAACGGCGTATCTCTATCGCGTGGTCTCCGAGCCGCTGCAGGGCGTCGCCCATCTGACCTTTCGCGACGGCACTTCTTATGCACTCACGCTCCCCGAAGAGGAGTTCAACGTCTCTACCGCCTATCACCCTTATGTCGAAGCCGATTGGCGCCTGGAAGGTCGCGACGGCAACCGCAATTGGTACTACTACCAACTCGAGGTCCATTACCCCGAGTCATGGACCGAGGATCTGCAGTCCTGCTCCATCAAGATCGGCCGCAACACGGCCTTCCAGGTCGAAGATGCGCGGCTTTCCGATGGCCCGGAAGCCAAACGTTATCTGTTTCATGGCTACACCGATGTCCCCTTCCGAGCCGGCGCCACTTTGACCTTCCTGGAGGATCATCCGCAGTTCGGCTTCACCTATCCCGCCCCGAGCTCCGCCATGATCGCAGTCGAGACGGATGCCAGCTGGAAGGACCTCTTCCCTGATCCGACGCAACTCTTCAACGATGGAGATGCGCTCACACTGCGCTCCGTGAGTCATTATCTCGGTGAGACTTCGGAAGGTCCGCTCTACCGCTACGACCTCTTCCTTGAAGGCACCGCCAATGTCTGGGCCATCAGCGGAGTCGATTGGACGATTCCAACGGGTGAGGTCCGCTGCCACCGCGATGAGGACGACAACCCTGGACCAGAGACCGGTTATGCCATCAGCCTCGTTGCTGGTCCCGAGCCCTTCGAAGTATCCGCACACCTCCTGGATGCCTACGACAGCGAACACGACCTGCATAAGACGGTCGTCCCGCATGCGCGGCGCTCCAATGCACTCTACTTGGACATGACCGAGTACGACGTCGCGAGCCTGCTGCGGGAGGCGCCCGACCGAAACCTCAGCCGGGTGCGATTGTTCGGCATGGCAGAAGACTTGGCAAGCGTGAGCAAGGTCGAGGCGATCGTTCCGCGCGCATGGGGAGGTTCCTTGCGACTCAGCATGACCGACTCACTGCCAGGGTCCATTCTTGACCCCAATCTCGGGGAACTCGAGACCATCCGAGGTCAGGAAGTCACCTTCTTCCTTCATCACGAGGATCGTTCCATCACCACGCTCCGGAGTAAACCGCATGTGCGTGGGCCACACCCTGTTGCGCCACGTCTGCAGCTGGAGGTCCGCGATGCCGCTCTCGGTTTCGAGGATGGTGTCCATGATTGGCAGGTGACGGCTGCGCTCAGAGGAGATTTCATCGTGCGCGAGCAGATCGAGGGGGTCACATGGACCGTGACGGATGCGCGCGGCCAGGCGGTTCCCTTCGACACGACTACCGTGGAAGGATCACTCACTCCTAGGATCACATGGCTCACTCCCCTTGCGGGCCAGGTCCAAGCGCAAGTGCGTTTCCAAGCCTCCAGCGGACGTGCACCGATGCAACTCAGTGCTCCGGTCTACCTGGTTTCCGAAGCTTTGGCCCAAACACCCACAGCGGAATGGAGTCAGGTCTTCGTCGCGCCGGCGGACGACACGGAGGTCGCCATGATGGAACTGGGATACGAGGACGAGAGTGCCTCCTATGAAGTGAGCCTGAATGCATCGCCCCGATTCCTGAAGCGATGGAAGGAAGTGCATTGGCGCATGCGCGACCTGGAAGCGGAGGAAGCCCTTGGTGAAGATGCCCCTTCCCCGCAGGTCGTCGTGCATGCCATGGCCGACTTCGCCGACGGCGTCCCCCGCCACACGGTCCATGGCTACTGGGGCTATGCCGCCCCCGTCCAAGCGACGCTGGTTGCTGAAGATGGGACCACCCTGGTGCTTGAGGAGGTCATTGCTGGGAACCAGGAAGAAGTCATGGCCTTCTACCGCAGTCAGAAACGCGTGGAGTGGGTCGCGCGGTACTGGGGCGAACAGGATGGAATCCCACTTTCACTTCTGTTCTGCCGCATCGGGGATGTCCTCGTGGATCCTTTGAGCATCAGCGCCACCTACAAGTTCGAAAGTCCCGTGGAAGTCGCGGGCGGCGGTCCAGCCACGACGCACGGCATGCCCCATGGCGCCCGGGAATTCCTGATGGAAGGAGCGAACCAGCTGAATCATGTGATCATCGAGACTCGGGAAGATGGGTATGCCTCCACGGAATGGCGAGAGAAGAACCTCAAGCGCCTAGCCGTAACGGCAGCCGACGTCATCGCGCAGCCCACCATCGCCTACACGGAAGGGTCGAACGGCTTGCATCATCTTCATCTTGAGATGGCCGAGAGGGACCTGGTCGCGATCACGCATGTGCAGTACACCGTCACGCAGGAAGGCGAAACAACCCGCTACCGCATCTCTGACCGCGTCGGCTCTCTTTCCGACGCCTTCGAGTTACGCCTAGGCGGCACGCGTCCGACCAGCGCCCAAGCGCAAGCCTTCGACGGCACCGATGCTGTTGGTGAAGTCTTGATGGTAGAGCTGAAGTAGGTCAGCCCCTGCGGCTTAACGATGCGAGGAAGCGGCTGGCTTCCTGGGTCCCCGCCGCCGACGCTTCTTCTTCGCGCCACCCGCCGGGCCACCCCCACCGCGACGTCCTCCGCCACCTTGCTGCGGTTTGCGGATCGGCTCTGCACGGAGACTGGCATCGGGCTCGAAGCCTTGGATGACTTCCCGCTCGATCGGGCCTTTGAGGAGTTTCTCGATGTCGCGCAATAGCTTGGCTTCATCGACGCAAACCAGGGAAACCGCATGCCCATCCTGACCGGCACGGCCGGTGCGCCCGATGCGATGGACATAATCCTCCGGCACGTTCGGCAACTCATAGTTGACCACGTGGGGCAACTGCTCAATGTCCAATCCGCGCGCGGCGATATCGGTAGCGACCAAGGTGCGCACACGACCAGCCTTGAAATCGGCGAGTGCACGGGTGCGTGCCGCCTGCGACTTATTGCCGTGGATCGCAGAGGACGGGATGCCATCCTTTTCGAGCTGCTTGCACAGACGATTCGCGCCATGTTTGGTGCGGGTGAAGACCAGCACCTGTTGCCACTTCTCACCACCGATCAGCCACGACAGTAGCTCCCGCTTGCGCGTGCGATCCACGGGATGCACCACCTGCGTGACCTTGGCTGCCGTCTCGTTGCGACGTGCGACCTGGATCTCCTGCGGGCGATACAGCATGTTCGCTGCAAGATCGCGAATCTCCTGCGCGAAGGTCGCCGAGAACAGCAGGTTCTGACGCCGCTTCGGCAAGGCCGAAATCACCTTACGGATGTCGCGGATGAAGCCCATGTCCAACATGCGGTCGGCTTCATCCAGGATCAGGGTCTCCACCCCATCCAAGCGGATCGTGCCCTGTTGCATGTGGTCGAGCAGTCGTCCTGGCGTAGCCACGACGATGTCCACCCCTTGACGCAGCTTCTTGATCTGCGGATTGATGTTCACGCCACCGAAGATGACGGTCGAACGATACGGCAGATGCTTGCCGTAGTTCCGCACACTCTCATCCACTTGCGCTGCGAGTTCCCGCGTAGGAACGAGGATCAACGCGCGCACCCTGCGATGACGCGCGGGCGGACCGGCATCCTGCAGGCGCTGCAACAAGGGCAAGGTGAATCCGGCCGTCTTGCCGGTTCCGGTTTGGGCGCCTGCGAGGACATCGCATCCATCCAGCACCACAGGAATGGCCTGCTCTTGGACGGGAGTCGCATGGGTGTATCCCTGCTCCTCCACGGCGCGCAACAATTCGGCCGAAAGGCCGAGTTCAGAAAAACTCTTGGTCATGGTCTCGGGGGCCCCCGGCACACGCTCTCCTTGCGGTGATGGGCTCGGTCAGGGCTAGTTGGGTATCGACGCTACGACAAAAGCATCACAGCGGAGAGGCGCAGACCGATTGCGCGAGGGCGCATTGTACCGAAATGCCGATTCATCGCCTGGATTACTTCGGCGGCAAAGATGTGACGAAGGCGAGGCTTCGCTTCACCCAGGCTTCGAGCGCTCGTTTCGATGCGAAACCATCCTGATCGACGTGCACGAAACCGCGCATTGGGCGTCCCGTGAAGTCCATCTCACGAGCGCCTTTGAGCTTTAGGGCTGCCTCGTAGGCGTCTGGTCCGACGCGCACCATCAGGCTGTCCTTAGTCACACCGCAGGACATACGCCCCTGCACCATGAAGGCCACGCCGCCGAACATCTTCTTCTCGATGACTTCACCGAGATCATGGGTGTCATAGATATCGCGCAGGCGGGAGACGAGTTGGCCGTCGTAGGTCATGGAGAGGATGAGGATCGTTTCAGGAACTCGCGTTCGCTGCAGCGACGGCAGCGGAAAGGCACCAAGTGATCCATCCGGCGATCCAGACGCCGGAACGGATGCGTCCGGCGATGCCAGTGCGCGGGATCAGGAACTGCGTGAGGAAGACGCCGGCCATGATCGGAACGAACAACTTCACGAACCCTTCCCCGCAGCTGCAGATGCGCGGTGCATACCCGTGCACGATGAATCCAGAGAAAGGGCCGACCGCTGCAACTCCGAATCCTGACGGGTCCAACCCAATGAGGGAGTAGACCAGCCCGAAGGCGAGGACAATAAAGCCGGCGATCTTGGCCTGGCGTTTCATGCCTGGAGTTTAACGGCTGAGGAACTTCTCAGGGTCGATCGACCGAGCAAGCTGGTCGACCCTAGGCCAAAGCCGATTGCTCGACGACTTGCAGATCTTCCAGGCGCAATGCCGTCAGCTTGTTGCCATAGACGCAACCCGTATCCAGACCCCAGCATTTGCGATTGCCCTGGGCGTCGAGGTGGAGGCCGGCGGCAGATTGTGCATGTCCAAAGACCACGAACTCCGGTCCTTCCCAGGCTTCATGCCAAAGCGGCGCTCCTTTGCGATCCAAGCAGCGGCTGAGGCGTACCAACTCACGCGGACGCATCTCTTCCACTTTGCGCCCCGGGAGCATGGAGCCATGCACCAGTAACCATTCCCGCGTCTCCCCTTCCCAGGCAGGTCCCTTGCAGGATTCGCGCATCCAATACGGACGCCCCTCCAAGAACGCATAGACCTCCTCCGCGACGTCTGCCGCCGAGGCATCCATCTCGGCCTTGTTATCACCACGCAAGCGATCGCCTTGGCCGCGCGCGCGTTGCTTCATCATCGCCCATTCGTGATTGCCCAAGACCATCGCGAATGCATCGCCCAATCCTTGAAGGATGCGCAGCACTTCCACGGGGTCCGGCCCGCGGTGGAACAGGTCCCCCGCCGACAGCAATCGATCCCCCGGCTGCAACTGCAACTGCTCCAGCAGCAACTCCAGCTCCCGCGCGCAGCCGTGGATATCCCCGACCACCCAAGTCGATTGCATCAGCCCTTTGCGACCTCGTCTTGCCAAGCTGCTTCGACTTCCGGCATCCATTCACCCAAACGTTCCCCGCGCGGATCGAACACCAGACCTGCTGCTTCGAACAACTCAGGAAGCGGGCGTGCACCACCCAACTTCAAGCCATCAACATAACGATCGACGGTCTCGTTGCGGTCCTTGCGATAACGCACCCACAACTGCAAGGCACCCATCTGCGCCAAGGCGTATTCGATGTAGTAGAAGGGCACTTGGAAGATGTGCAACTGACGATGCCAAAGGCTCGCGCGTTGCGCCTCCAAGCCACTCCAATCCACGCCTTCGGAGAAGCGCGACTGGATCTCCAACCACGCGGCAGTGCGCTCTTCACGGCTATGCCCTTGATGGGTGTAGATCCACTGCTGGAAGCCGTCGATGGTGGCCACCCAGGGGAAGGTCGTGACGATGCCTTCCAAGGCCTTGATGCGGCAACTGCGCACTTCCTTGGGCGGATAGACGGCGTCGTAATGCTCCATGGCCATCGATTCCATGCCCATGGAAGCCACTTCCGCGAACTCCAACGGCGGCATGCGATAGCCCATCGGCTCCAAGTCGCGACTCAGGATGCCGTTCAAGGCATGACCGCCCTCATGCACCAAGGTCTCGACATCGCCGTGGGTCGTGCCGGAGTTGGCGAAGATGATCGGCGCACGACGTCGCTCCAGGCTTTCCATGAATCCACCCGGAGCCTTATGCGCACGGGTATCCAGATCCAAGAGCCCTTCGCCGAACATCCAGTGCAATTCATCCCCGAAGGAACTGCGCACCTTGCCCATCAGATCCGCGGCGACCTGCACATGCCCTTCGACATCCTGGAACGGCTCGAAGGCCTCGCTCGATTCCGGATCCACCGCCAGGTCCCAGGGGCGCACGTCCGTCAAACCCAACAGCTCTTTGCGACGCCCCAACAAGCGTCCCGCCAAAGGCAGCACATGCTTGGCGACGTTCTCCTGGAACGCCAAACAATCCTCCACCGAGTAATCGAAACGTCCCTTGGCCAGATGCATGTAGTCGCGGTAATCCGCAAACCCCGCATTCTTCGCCTGACGCTGACGCAGGTCCATCAACTGCTCGAATAGATCTTCCAGCTTCTCCGCATCCTCCAAGCGACGTCCTGCCGTCGCCCGCCATGCCGCCTCACGTACTGCACGATCCGGATCCTCGGTGAACTTGTTCATGCCCGGCAACGTGCGTTCCTCACCTTGGAACTCCACCGTCATGGCGCCGAAGATGCGGTCATAACCATTGACCACCTCTTCCTCTTCCGCCTCCAACGCGACGTTTTCCTCACGGAACAATCTCACCCCGAGTTCGACATCACGGTCGTAGACCAACCAGCGTTCCTGATCCAACGCACTGCGGAATGGGCACTCCAGATACTTGCGATCCAAACGATCGTCGATCGGCTTGATCTCTGGAAGCACCACCGTGGCGTATTCCATGTGCGCCTTTTCCAGCGCCTCATCGTTGGTCTTGCAGACGCTCGCGTACATGCGCTGCACGGCTTCTTCCGAGATGCAACTATCCAACTCGGAACGATCGAGGATCCATTTCTCCAAAGCAGCTACGCTATCGATCACGCGCTCTTCCAGTTCCGTCAGCCAAGGTTCGATGGCGGCGAAATTGAGAGGTGCGAAATCCGTCGGCAGATACTGCAGCGGCGGGACGGGATGGTCTACGGAGGTGGTGGTCATCAACGTTCGGCCTTCGACGGCCGCTTCATCAGGTTTTTCACGGCAGAGCGCGGATCCACTTCATCGAAGAGGATGGCGTAGGTCTCGCGGGTGATTGGCATATCGACGCCCAGCGAATCCGCCGCGCCTTGAATGGCCTTGCAGGTCCACACACCCTCCGCGACCTTTTCGGTGCGCGCGAGGATGTCTTTCAACTTGTCGCCACGGCCGATGGCCTCGCCGAGTGAACGGTTACGCGAATGCTGCGAATAGCAGGTCACCATCAAGTCACCGGCGCCACTCAGACCGAAGAAGGTCTCACGATCGGCGCCCATGGCTTCGCCGAAACGCGCCATCTCGACCAAACCGCGGGAAACCAAGGCAGCCTTGGCGTTATCGCCGAGCCCGACGCCATCCGCGATACCGGCAGCGAGCGCGATGATGTTCTTCAAGGCACCGCCCAACTCCACGCCGACCAGATCGGTGGAGGTGTAGACGCGCAAGGCATCACTGCTCATATGCTTTTGCGCACGTTGCGCCAAAACCGGATCGGCTGCAGCCGCGACCACCGAAGTCGCAAGGCCGCGCGCGGTTTCCTCCGCATGCGAGGGACCACTAACCACGCCAAGCGGACAACTGTCGCCGAGGACGTCGGCCAGGATCTGGGTGGGACGCTGCAGGGTGGACAACTCCAGGCCCTTGGAGGCGGAGTAGATCGGCAGTCCCTTTAACTTGCCTTCGAAACGCTCGATGGTCGGGCGCAAGAACTGGGTGGGCACGACGCTGTAGATCTCATCCACGCCTTCCAGTGCTGCATCGACATCGGAAGTCCAAAGGATGGGTTCCGGAATCGGAATACCACCGAGGAACTTACGGTTATCCCGCGAGGCAGCGACCTCTGCGGTGTACTCGGGGTCGAAGCCCCAAACATGGACATCGCGGCCAGCGCGGAACAAGGCCAGGCCGATCGCCATGCCCCATCCGCCATCACCAATCACCAGGCTTTTTCCTTCCATCGTTAGTTCTCCGTCCCTTGCATGATCTTCTTCAGGTTACTGCGGTGCGTGACGAACAGGAACAAGCCTCCTGCCAGGGCGAAGTTGAATACCCACAAGTGGCTATCGAAGATCCAGGCGAAGATGGGCAGTGCCATGCCGAAAGCCAGGGAGCCGATGGCCACCAGGCCGGTGAGTTTGGTCGCGAGATACCAGACGCCGCCGGCTGAGAGGGTCACCCATGGAGCTAGGGCAAGAAGGGCCCCACTCAAGGTGGCAACGCCCTTGCCGCCGCGGAAGCGGAACCAGATGGGCAGGATATGCCCGATGTAGGCTCCAGCGCCGGCGATGACACCCGCATCGACGGCGAACCACCAGGCTGCCAGCAAGGCCGGTAGAAAGCCCTTGAGCATGTCGAGCACATATACAGCGATGCCGACTTTCTTGCCCATAGCGCGGCTCGCATTGGTCGCTCCAGGGTTGCCACTACCGACACCACGCAGGTCGACCCCCTTCGCGCGTGCGAAGAGCAGTGAAAAGGACACGGTTCCGAGCAGATAGCCCACGATGCCGCATCCCCACAACGTCATCGTAGGGGTCATTGGGGCCCAGAATACCGTGGCGGAACAGAAAAGACTTGACCCACCCGTGATTGACGCTATTAACGTGCATTCAGAGGGCCACTTCCCCCCTGTCCAATCACCAACCGAGAAGACTTTTGACTTACGTCATCACCGAACCCTGCGTCAACACTAAGGACACTGCCTGCGTTGATGTTTGCCCTGTGGAATGCATCTACGAGGCGGAACCAGAGCCCGGCACGCTGAGCCTGCCGATGTTCATCCACCCCGACGAATGCATCGATTGCGGCGCTTGTGAGCCCGAATGCCCCGTGGATGCCATCTTCCCGGAAGAAGATGTGCCGGATAACTGGATGCCCTTCATCCAGGCCAACAGCGATCTCGCTGCCGAAGCCGACATGTAATCCTTGGCCCGCTTCGGTGGGCTCGCTCCTCCTCCCTGAGGAGAGCCTTTGCACAAGAACCGAGTCCTTGGGGGCTCGGTTTCTCTATGGGCACCCGAAAAATTCCGCGAAGTGCCCAAAGACGGTAAAAAAAGAAAACCGGACCCCATTCGGGATCCGGTTTCTTGTTTGGAGCGGCTGATCGGACTTGAACCGACGACAACGACCTTGGCAAGGTCGTGCTCTACCAACTGAGCTACAGCCGCGTGCTGAGGGGCGAAAAGATACGCCACGCAGCGCACCTTGTCAACGGCCTCTTGACGGAGTTTCTTGAGCGAGAAGCATTTGGGGCTCCTCCCCCTGCAGACCGAACAGTTCTACGGCCCGCGTGCGGACCATTTCGACCACAGCTTCGAGGTCGCGGTCGGCCAAACTGATCTGCCCGCCAGCCATGCGCCCGTGGCCGCCACAGGAGCCTTCTTGGCCAATGATGAAGCGCAGCGCCGGGTAGGCATCTGCATCCTCCATGTCGCAGCGGAGCGATAACTGATAACGGCCATCGCAGGCACCACCAGCCAAGGACCATTGCTGCCCTTCCAGGCGCAGGAACCAGTCGGCCACTTCGGCGACGGATTCGGGGCTCTGCACTTCGCCCATCAGGGTCAGCAGCAGGGCACCGTAGTCTTGGCAGCTGTCCATCGCTTGACGCATCTGATGGAAGTATTTGCGCGACAGCGGTGGCTGATCGATGGCACCAAGGATCTGGCGATCGGCCATGTGCTCCAATTCGATGAAGGCCGTCTCATCGAACTCAGTGGCACCGCGCAGGAGGTTGTTGGTGTCGTAGCGCACGCCGCAGAAAAGTGCGGTGGCGGTGCGTCGGTCGGGCTCCACGTCGAAATGCTTCAACAGGTGATAGACCATGGTGGAAGTCGCACCATAGGAAGCATCGACCCAAGCGAAGGGATACGATTCTTCCTCCTCTTCGCATTCGCCTTTGGGCCCTTCGTGATGGTCGATCACAACCAGAATCGGCAAGGCGCCCGGCGGATGGGTGTGACTGAAACAAGGCTGCGAATCCACCACCAGGATGCCCTGATAATCGGCCGGATCGATACTGCCTTTCGGCAGCGCCTTGATCTTCAGGAGCTTGCGCATGGCGACGTTCTCCGCCCGTCGGATGCGTCCCTCCAAAACCAGATGCGCTTCCAGCCCGAACTTCTTCTCGAGCAGGTACTCCAGACCCACGATCGCGCCCAATCCATCCGGATCCGGGTGACGGTGGGTGCAAAGCACGAGCGCGCCCGACGAGGGCAGTGCCTCGGCGAAACGATTGAGATGGTCTTCGGTCATGCAGGTAAGCGGGACGCGAGGGAGGTCCGGGCTTCCGCCAGGACTTCCCCAGGATACGACGGCGCGACGGCCAGCACTTGTTTGGCCTGACGCGGCAGGTATTCCGCCAGCAGCTCCCAATCCACTGCACCGATGCCTGGAGGCAAATGCATCGCCCCTCCGGCGAAGTCATGGAGGGTGGTGCCTTGGAGGCGATTGGCGAATCCGTCGAGCCAAGCACCAGGCTCCTCTAAGCCTCCCGCAGCACGCATCTCCGCCACCCCGACGTCGTGCCAATACCCGACTTCCGCTCCCGGAATTTCCTCCAAAAGCATGCGGAAACGGGCTGGATCGAGCAGGCTGGCAGCTGAGGATTCTGGCCGCAGGGCAATCTGCAGCCCCGGCGCCGCCTTGCGCAAGTCGTAGAGGAAGGCCACCAGAGGCTCCAGCTGACGTTCCATCGCCACCCCTGTCTCGACCAAAATCTGCTCCAGAGCCTCGTCCTGGGGGCTCAGACGCTCGCCCTGCCTCACCCGCGCCTCGAGCTTGGAGGCACGTTCCTGTAGCGGCAGACGCGCATCCAGGCCACTAGGGACCACCAGCTGGGAGCAGGAAAGGGTGCGCAAGGTATGAAGGATCTGGGGAACCGTCCTCTGACGCCACAGAGGCTCGGTGGAATCCTCCTCATCGCCCAAAACCGCGAGGCTCAATACCGAAATTCGCCCGGCATCGGCCCCCAGACCCTGCGCCGCATGGTTGATGCCCTGACGCTCCCGCACCGGCAAATGCCCCCCAGCAAGCAGCCCTAATCCCGGAAAGCCGTACTGGCGTGCAGCCTCTAATTGCTGCTCCAGAGTGTGCGACGGTTGGCCGAACCAGAGATTGGCGAGCTCCATTCCTCCGATTTTCGCGGATTTCGGGCTTGGTTGGAAGGCCCACCAGCCGCAGAGGTAAAAAGTCCCGGAGATTCCCCAGACCTATGGATTGCTATAGAATGGGGATTCCCTCGGCCAAATCCTCCGGAATAATCCGTCCTCGCCGAGGTCTAAGTCACATGATTCGATTCCTTCTGCCTGTTCTTCTCATTGCCCTGGGCGCTCTTGGTGCCTGCCAGGTTCCTGGCCACAACGACTGCTCCGGCGCCGATTGCGGCGATTGCGCAGTAGAAGCCTCCATGGACGGCGGTTGCTGCTCCGATGCTGGCGATTGCGCTGATGCAAAGGATTGCGGCGATTGCGATAAGGCCACCCAAGCTTCCATGATGATGTCCGGTGACTGCGATGGTGGTTCCTGCGAAGGCATGTCCAAGGAAGAGTGCGAGACTGCTTGCGCCATGAAGGCTGCGGGCATCTGCGACGAAAAGGGCGGTGAGTGCCCGATGGAAGCCGCAGGCAACGATGTCACTCAGGTCCGCCTGATGGGCATGGGCGAAGGCGAGTGTCAAGGCGCTGACGAGAGCTGCGCCATGAAGGCCGCTGGCGTCTGCGAAGGCGAGTCTAAGGAAGACTGCCCGATGGAAGCTGCAGGCAACGAGACCTGCTCCAAGGCTGGCGCCGGCGCGACCCAGGTCGTCCTTGGTGAGCAAGGCGCTTGCGCGACCAAGTCCGAGTGCAGTTCCGAGGCCAAGGCCGAGTGCTCCTCCGAAGCAAAGGCTGAGTGCAGCTCCGAGGCCAAGGCCGAGTGCAATGGCGAAGCTCCAGCTGCTGAAGCTGGCGCCACCCAGGTCATCCTCACCGAGAAGGGCGAGTGCTCCTCCGAAGCCAAAGCTGAGTGCAGCTCCGAGGCCAAGGCCGAGTGCAGCAGCGAAGCGAAGGCCGAGTGCCCAAGCAAGAAGGCCGATCCTTCTAGCTAACGCTTCCAATCTCAAACTGAAACCGCCCTCCGTGTGAACGGAGGGCGGTTTCCTTTTTGCCTCGGCGGACGTCGGCCGGAGGCAGCAACAGAGGACGCAGTCCCTAGACCTTGATGCCGCCTTCCGGCACGGTGACATCCGCACGTTCCGCGAGCGCAGGTTCGACCACCTCGGCGAGGTACTCCTGAACTTGTTCGGGTGCGCGTCCGACGAACTTGGTGGGATCGACGAGCTCGTCCAACTGATCGACGACCGCTGCGAAAGCTGGATCGGCAGCGATGCGTTCGAGCAGGTCATTGTGGCCATCCCCCGCCTTCAAGCGATAGGCTGCCTCATGACTGTGCACGCGAATGCTCTCATGCAGTTCCTGACGATCACCGCCAGCCTGGACGCAGGCCATCAGGATCGACTCGGTCGCCATGAACGGCAGTTCCCGCGCCAAGTTGTTGCCGATGACATTCGGATAGGGCACCAAACCCGAGGCGACATCCTGCACCAACAGCAAGATGGCATCTGCAGCAAGGAAGGACTCGGGGATGGCGATGCGTCGGTTGGCGGAGTCATCGAGAGTGCGCTCCATCCACTGATTCGCGGCGGTATCCAGCGCGTTCGGCGACAGGTGCAGGAGATAGCGGGCCAAAGCACCGATGCGTTCACTGCGCATCGGGTTGCGCTTGTACGGCATTGCCGAAGAACCGATTTGCTTCTTGCCGAAGGGCTCTTCCAACTCGCGACGATGCGCCATCAGGCGGACGTCGACCGCGAACTTGGCGGCGGAAGCGGCAACTCCACTGACGGCATTGAGTACCACGCCATCCCACTTGCGCGGATAGGTTTGGCCGCACACCGAAACGCTGCGCTCGAAGCCCATGCGTTTGGTGATGCGTTCATCGAGCTCCCGCACCTTGCCGTGATCCCCTTCGAAGAGTTGATGGAAGGAAGCCTGCGTACCGGTGGTGCCTTTGACACCCCGGAATGGCAGACGAGCGAGTGCATCCTCCACCTCTTCCAAGTCGAGCATGAAATCCTGCAGCCACAACGAAGCGCGTTTGCCCATGGTGGTGGGCTGAGCGGGCTGGAAGTGCGTGAATCCAAGTACCGGCAGCGATGCCTGCTCGCGGACGAACTCCGACAAGGAGCGAATCACCCCGACGAGGCGTGCGCGCAGGATCTTGAGGCCCCGTTGCATGCACACCAAGTCAGCCCCATCTGCGACGTAGCAGGAAGTGGCGCCAAGGTGAATGATCGGCATGGCGGTCGGAGCCTTCTCGCCGTAAGCGTGCACATGCGCCATCACATCGTGACGCAGTTCACGCTCGAGGTCGGCCACGCGATCGAAATCGATGTTCTCGCGTTGGGCTTTGAGCTCTGCCACTTGCTCCTCGGAAACATCCAAGCCAAGCTCGCGCTCGCTTTCCGCCAGGGCAATCCACAAGTCGCGCCAGATCAAGGAGCGGCTGCGATAGGAAAAGTTCTCCTGCATGGCGCCACTCGCGTAACGGGTGGCCAAGGGCG
>JBMYYH010000061.1:0-18130 GCA_049609225.1 Planctomycetota bacterium
CGAACTTACCGGCATGCCACTGGCCAATGCCTCACTGCTGGATGAGGCCACCGCGGCTGCCGAAGCCATGACCCTGCTGCAACGGGTCAATCGGCGCAACAAATCCACCCGCTTCCTGGTGGATCAGCAAATGGCCCCGCAAACCCTGGATGTCATCATCAATCGAGCCACCTATTTCGGCATCGACGTGGTGGTTTGCGACCCGGCCGTCGCGATCGAGGAAGACGGTGGGGCGGGGATCCAAGGGCCTTGTTTCAGGAAGAGGGGTGCGTCGTGTTGTGGCGACGGGGCGGACGGGTCTATCCTACTGCCTACATGAAAGACAGACGATACGAAAGAGCACTGGAAGAACTCCAGTCCAAAGGCGGAAGCGATCCCTGGATGGTCTTCAAGATCATGGGGGAGTTCGTGGAGGGCTTCGACACCATGCGCGAAGTCGGACCTGGCATCTCCATTTTTGGATCCGCCCGCACCAAGCCCAGTGACCCGCATTACAAGATGGGCGTGGATGTCGCCGCAGCCCTCGCGCGTCGCGGATACACCATCATCACCGGTGGTGGTCCAGGTGCCATGGAAGCCGCCAACAAAGGTGCGCAGGAGGCTGGCGGCCAATCCGTCGGACTCAACATCATCCTGCCGATGGAGCAGGATCCGAATCCTTATCAGGATGTCGAGCTGAACTTCCGCTACTTCTTCTCGCGCAAGGTTTGCTTCGCGAAGTATGCGCTTGGTTATGTGGTGCTGCCCGGAGGATTCGGCACCATGGATGAGTTCTTCGAGGCACTCACCCTGATCCAAACGCGCAAGATGCGCGATTTCCCCATTGTGTTGATGGGCAAGGATTATTGGGGTGGCCTGGTACGATGGATCAAGAAGACCATGGTCGCGGAAGGAACCATCTCGGCCGATGACCCTGACCTCTTCTACATGACGGATGATCCGCAGGAAGCGGCGGAAGTCATCCAGCGCGCCTTGGAAGAAGGCTGCAACATTCGCCCCGAATGGCGTCGTCAGATCGCGCGGGCCAAGAAGCAGGCGGCAAGGATCAATGCCTCGCGTCGGATCGAAGAGCGCAACAAGAAAGGCGACAAGGACTAATCCCTGTCGCCAATCGAACGCGCATGAAGCGCGGAATCAAGAGGATGTCGCCTAGGCGATGTCCTCTTCTTTTGCACGCGAGAGGAACTCGCCGGTCTCGGTGTTGACCTTGATGAACTCGCCTTCGGTGATGTAACCGGGAACGCGCACTTCCAGACCGGTCTCGCAGGTCGCACCCTTCTTCTCCGAAGTGACGGTATCGCCCTTGGCCGAGACCTCTGCATCCTTCACCTTCAGGATGACGGCTGCTGGCAGGTCGATCGAGATGGCATTGCCTTCGAAGAAGGTCAGCGTGATCGACTGGTTCTCGCGCACGTACTTCATGGACTCGGCGACCAGGCCGGCACCCAGGAAATACTGCTCATAGTTCTCGTCATCCATGAAGACGTAGGAATCGCCTTCCATGTAAGAGAAGGTGGCGGCGCGCTTATCGAGATGGGCGCGTTCGATCGTCTCATCGGAGGTCATGCGCATCTGCTTCGACTGACCCGTCGTGTGATGCTTGCACTTGATCTGGTTGAACGATCCACCCTTGCCGGGCTTGCGGAATTCGTAGTCGGTGACCACCCACAGGGCACCGTCGATGACGAGGACTTGTCCCTTGCGGACCTGGTTGGCTTTGATGGTAGGCATGGCTTCGGTTTCCGGAATGGAAGCCGCACATTCTACCCGGCGAAGTCAGGGGCAGGAACCTCTGCCGACCCGAAGGGCTCAGCTGAAACTACGCCGCATGGTGCTGGATGGAATATCCATGGCCTGGCGGTACTTGGTCACGGTGCGTCGGGCGACCTTGGTGCCATCGCGTTCCCGCAGCACGCGGACGATCTCCTCATCCGAGAGTGGGTGGGCCTTATCTTCGGCCTGCACGATCTCCTTAATGCGTTCCTGAATGGCCACACGGGAACGGGAACCACCGCGCGCCGTCGATTGCCCACCACTGAAGAATCCCTTCAGCGACAGGATGCCCTGAGGAGTCTGAGCATGCTTGCCGCGGATTGCGCGCGACACCGTACTGATGTGCACTCCGACCGCATCGGCCACTTCCTGCATCTTCAGGGGCGCCATGCGTTCCGGGCCATAGGCCAGATAATCCTTCTGCCGCGCGACCAACTCCTTGGAGATGCGCAACAAGGTCTCGCGCCTTTGGTTGACGGCATCCAAGAACCAGCGCGCCCGTTCGATCTTTTTCATCAAGAAGGCATGGAGACGCTTATCACCCTTGGCTTGATCCAAGGCTTCCTGCGCACTGCGGGTCAAGCGGACCTCGGGCATGCCATCGCGAATCAAGTGCACTTCAAAACCACCCTGACCATCTTCGGTGATGAGGATGTCTGGATGGATCACGCGGTTGTAATCGGCCTCGAACTCGCCCATCGGACGCGAATCGAACAAGGCCAAGATCTCAATCGCATGACGTACTTCATCCAAGCTCAGGTCTTCCGCCTTGGCGATCTGCGGAATGCGGTTGGATAGGAGGTCGTCGAAATAGTCGACTAGGATCTTGCGCGCGATGTAGTGGTCTTCCGACAGCGAATCGATCTCGCCGAGGCCATCCAATTGCAACAGAAAGCATTCGCGCAAATCCTTGGCGCCCATGGCCGGGTGCGAAACCTCCCGAATGGCTTGCATGGCATCGGCAAGCAGTTGGATGGGTTGGTGCGTGACTTCCGCCACTTCTTCCAGTCCATCAGGTAGGAACCCGCGCTGATCGAGGAAACGAAAGATCAGTTCGGCATTCCGCACCAAGGCCGGATCCTCCGCGCGGATGCGCAGTTCGGCGAGGACGGAATCTTCCGTATGGATATCCGGCGCCGCGACATTCTGGACGGCGTCGAAATCCTGGTCCTCGCGGCTGGCGGTACCACGCGAGGCTGGAGCGGCCTCCAGGAGGTTGCCGATGCTCTCGAGATCGATCGGATCGGGTTCATGATCCTCCGAACTCTCCGAATCGTTGTTGGAGTCCTGGTGGGCCTGCTCGCTTTCGCTGGTCTCGAGAAAGGGGTTGTCTTCCAGTTCCGCAGCGATCCTGTCAAGCAGCTCGGGCGCCGTGAGCTGCAGGATCTGCATAGCCTGAATCATCTGCGGCGACTGCGAGAGTCGCTGTTCGAGCTTCAGGTTCTGGGTATATTCCAGGCGCATGTGTCTAGTCTACCTCCTGGAGTCGCGCGGTCACGAACATGAATTCAGCTCCTGATCTTGGTGCCTTCCTTGGACTGGATGGACTCGACTGCGGCTTGGAGAGTCGCGGTGTGGTCTTGCCGGTTCCGTATGAAGCGACCACCACCTACATGGCCGGCACCTTGTCCGGTCCTTCCGCCATCTTGGATGCCAGCCGCCAGGTCGAATTCTACGACGAGTGGTTGGAAGACGAGGCGGTGCGTTTCGGTGTCCGCACCTTGGCGCCCGTGGTTTCGGATCAGGGGCCGCGTCAGTTGGCCGATACCTTGGAATTGGAAGTCGAGCAGCATCTGGAGGCGCAACGCTTTCCTTTGATCCTGGGCGGGGAGCACTCCATCAGCCTCGGACCGATTCGCGCGGCACTGAAGCGATTCCCTGATCTAGTTGTGTTGCATCTCGATGCCCACCCCGACCTGCGCGACCATTACGACGACACCCACTACGGTCACGGTTGCGTCATGCGTCGGGTGTTTGATTTGGGAGCCCGCATTCACGCCTTTGGTCTGCGGGCCATCTCGCCGGAAGAACGCGATTTCTATCCGACCCAGAACACGGTGACGGCGGTCATGGCGCGGGAACTGTTGCCGCTATCGGGGCCGGAACGCGTCGCACGGATCTTGGAAGGGTTGCCGGATGGACCCTTGTGGCTGTCTTGGGATATCGATGGTTTGGATCCTTCGATCGTGCCATGCACCGGGACTCCGGAACCGGGTGGGCTGGATTGGTACACGGTGTCGGAGCTCTTGCGTCAGTTGGATGAGCGAAAAAAGGTCATCGTCGGCGCGGAGTTAGTGGAGTTGTCGCCGCAAGCCGGTCAACATGCCAGTGACTTTGCTTGTGCCCGACTGGCCCATCGCATGATCCTCACGGGCCTTCGGTCTTTGGAGCGGCGCACGTAGAATCCTGCTATGGATATCCTCCTGGTCGAGGACGAACGGACGCTCGCGATCCCATTGGCAGACGCCATGACCCAGCAAGGTCATAAGGTCGTCACCTTGCATGATGGTTCGGCAGCCTTGGCATGGCTGGCGGAACACCGATGCGACTTAGTGGTCACCGATGTACGCTTGCCCGGTGCCGATGGTATTGCCATCTTGCAACGCACTCGTTCGCAGGATCCTCCCGGAGAGGTCTTGGTGATGACCGGTTATGCCTCGGTCGATCAAGCGGTCGAGGCGATGCGTGGCGGGGCGGTCAGTTATCTGCAGAAACCTTTCCCGATGGATGCCTTGTTGAACCAAGTGCAACGCGTCGCAGAAACGCGTGCCATGCAGGAGGAGTTGCGCGCCTTGCGGGAGCGTGCCGGTGAAGACGCCACCAAACTTACCGGAACCAGTGTTGCCGTCTCCGAGTTGAATCAGCGCCTGCGGCAAGTGGCAGATGAAGAGGTGACCGTGTTGATCACGGGAGAAAGCGGCACCGGCAAGGAACGCGTCGCGCGCGCTCTGCATCAATTGGGAGCCGGCAGCGACAAGCCCTTCATTCCCGTTTCCTGTTCCGCGATTCCAGCTGGCTTGATGGAAGGGGAATTGTTCGGCTTCAAGAAGGGCTCCTTCACCGGCGCCGATGAGGATCGCACCGGACTCCTGGCGGAAGCCACTGGGGGCACCCTTTTCCTGGACGATGTCGATGATGTGCCCTTGGAGGCACAGGCGAAATTGTTGCGGGTGTTGCAGGAACGCGAGTTCACGCAACTCGGTAGCCAAGAAGCGCAAGTTTTTGATGCACGCGTTTTGGCAGCGACCAAGATCCCCTTGGACGAAGCCGTCGCCGCTGGCACCTTCCGCGAAGACCTGTACTTTCGCTTGAATGTGGTGCCGCTGCGTTTGCCGCCATTGCGTGAACGCACCGAAGACTTGGCACCTTTGCTCGGTGATCTGCTGGCGCGTTGGGATCCAGAACGACGTCACCGCGTGGCGCCGGAAGCCTTGCGCAAGCTGGTGCGTCATGCATGGAAAGGAAATGTGCGGGAGTTGGAAAACGCACTGCGTCGTGCTTTGGCCTTGGCCGGACGTGCACGCATTTTGCGCTATGAACATTTCCTCCCTGGAGGAGGAGCCAGCGACATGACCGCAGCTTCCGAGTTGATCGGGCTGAAGGAAGCCGTCGCCCAGGCCGAGAAAAGTGCGATCCGCGCGGCCTTGGTCGCCACCGAAGGACGCAAGATCAAAGCTGCGGAACTGCTCGGTGTATCGCGCAAGGTCCTGTGGCAGAAGATGAAGGAGCTTGGGCTCGAAGAAGAACGCGGTAAGTCCTGAAATGGAATCCAGCCAAGCCCCATCGGACCTACCACTCGCGCCCTATAAGGCGGGCGAGGCAACGGTGCCTTTGGACGGCAAACGCACGGCAGTCTTCACCGACTTGCATCTGGATCCCGAGCGCTATCAAGAGATTCATGCCTTCGCGGTTTCGCTTTTGCCTTTGGCCGGCATCTGCAACAACCTGGTCATTCTCGGTGACCTATTCGAAAGCTACATCGGACGCGAATCCTATCTGCATCCAGCCTTCGAGCCGCTGCAACAGGCCTTTGCCCATCTCAACGCCCATCAGTGCCGCATCATCGTACTCCGCGGCAACCGCGATGTGCTTTTGAGCCCGGCCGATGGCAAGGCCCTCGGTTTCGAGGTGGCGGATTCCGTCAGCGTGATGGGGGTGGATGGCAAAGTCCTCCTCACCCACGGCGATGCTTTCTGTCTCGCCGACCTCCCGTATCAGAAATTGCGCCGGATTTTGCGCTTCCCGGGCCTGCGTCCCTTGCTCCGCACCCTCCCTGCCTGGGTCCGTTTTCGCCTGGCCCTGCGCCTGCGCAATCACAGCAAGGCTGAGGTGGCGCGTAAGCCCCTCAACAGCATGCACCTGACGCTCGCGAAGGTCGATGAGGTCATGGCTGAGGAGGGCGCAAAAGTCGCCTGGATCGGTCATCTCCACGCCGCCGCCACCCATGATTTGAGCGACGATCGCCAACTTCGGGTGTTGCCGGCTTGGGAACCTGGAACCGCCGCCGCGTGGATCCAGGAAAGCCTTGACGAAACGGCTTGAAACACTAAAATTTCTCCGCTTCATGGGTAAGGAAGGCCAATTCCAAAAGGGTGTCGTCATCACCGTGGACGGTAGCTCCGGCTCCGGGAAAAGCACCTTGTCCAGGCGTCTCGCCGAACGACTCGGATGGCCCTTTCTGGATTCGGGTGCGTGGTACCGCGCACTGACTTGGGCTTGCCTCGAGGCCAACGTCGACCCCAGCGATGGGGAAGCCGTGAAGCAGTTGCTCTTTTCTCTCGATCTTCGATCCAACACCGATGGTGTCGTCGTCTGTGATGGCACGCCTCTCACTGGATGTCTGCGTACGCCGCGGATCGACCATGCGGTGTCGCAGGTGGCTGACCACTTCCCGGTGCGGGAAGCGCTGAATGAACGCATGCGCGCCATGGTGCAACTGCATGGTGGGGAAGGCCTCGTTGCCGATGGGCGCGATGCCGGCACCAACATCTTCCCGGATGCAGCCCTGAAGATCTTCGTCGAAGCCAGCTTGGATGTACGTTCCGAGCGTCGCTACGCGCAGATGCAAGCTGATGCGATCGAAATCACTTTCCCCGAAGTCCACACGGCACTCGCCCAACGCGATGCCCGTGATGCGGCCCGGGGAGACGCGGCCCCTCATCCAACCGATGGGAGTCGCATCCTCAACAATGACAATCAAACGGTCGAGGAGGCAGTCGGATGCCTTCTTACTTGGACGGAACAGCTCGTTTCCTGAGCTACCAAGAAGCCTTCGGGCCGACCCGCTCTCCGACACACCCGTAAATCAAACACATGGTCTCCAAAGACCTCATCCGGCGCTACGATCTCGGCGATGACGAGCTCGACGCCCAAATCGCTGAAATCCTCGGCGATACCGAATCCACTGCATTCTCCGAGCTGATCGATCCCAACGCGGGTTCGGTCGAGCGCGACCAGATCGTTCCGGCGCGCGTGCTCAACATCGATCCCGAAAACGGATTCGTCCTCGTCG
The DNA here is from genome assembly GCA_049609225.1 of Planctomycetota bacterium. Taxonomy (GTDB): domain Bacteria; phylum Planctomycetota; class UBA1135; order UBA1135; family UBA1135. The sequence continues at coordinate 7,286 of JBMYYH010000061.1, forward strand.
ACATCGGCGGTAAGGCGGAAGCTCCGATCGCGATCGCCGAGTTCGAAGGCGAACTGCCCGAGCCCGGAACCGAGATTGAAGTGTTCTACCGCGGCGACGATCGCCACACCAGCGTCCCTGTCGTCTCCAAGCGCGAGGCAGACCGTGAGCGCGCCTGGGCCAAGATCGTTGGCGTCTACGAGCCTGGCGACATCATCGAGGGCGAAAGCACCAAGATGATCAAAGGTGGCCTTCTGGTCGCTGTCGATGGCGTCGAAGTCTTCATGCCGGCCTCGCAGATCGACATCCGTCGCGTCTCGAACCCGACCGACTTTATCGGCATCAACATTCGCGCCAAGGTCGTCAAGATCGACGAAGAGCGTCGTAACATCGTCATCTCGCGTCGTCAGCTTCTCGAGGAGGAGCGGATGGAGAAGCGCTCTGCGCTGCTCGAAGAGATCGGCGAAGGTCAGGTCCGCAAGGGCGAGGTCAAGAACATCGCCGACTTCGGTGCGTTCGTCGACCTCGGCGGCATGGACGGCCTCCTGCACGTCACCGACATGTCCTACGGCCGGATCAAGCATCCGCGCGAGATGGTCAAGATCGGCGACATCCTGGATGTCTTCGTGCTTTCGATCGACCGCGAGCGCAACCGCGTCGCGCTCAGCCTGAAGGCCCTCACCAAGGATCCTTGGGAAGGCATCGATCAGCGTTTCCCTGTGGGCACCACCCACACCGGTCGCATCGCGAACATCGTGCCTTACGGTCTGTTCGTGGAGCTCGAGCCTGGAGTGGAAGGCCTGGTGCACGTCACCGAGCTGTCCTGGACCCAGAAGAGCCCCAACCCGGAAGCCGAATTCGAGAAGGGCGACGAGATCCAGATCTTCGTCAAGGCCATCGACTTCGAGAAGAAGGAGATGTCCCTGTCCGTCCGCGAGGTCGAAGGCAACCCTTGGGACCGTATCGCCGAGCACTATGCTCCAGGTACCGTCATCGAGGCTACCGTCAAGAACCTGGCTTCTTACGGTGCCTTCGTCGAGATCGAGGAAGGCATCGATGGTCTGCTGCACAACTCCGACTTCCACTGGACCCGCAAGGTTCAGCACCCGTCCGAGGTCGTGCACAAGGGCGATCGCATCCAGTGTGTGGTCTTGGCTGTCGACCGCGAGAAGCAGCGCATCTCGCTCGGTCAGAAGCAGCTCACCAAGAACCCTTGGGAAGACTACATTCCGTCGAACTACCACGTTGGTGACATGCTTTCCGGCACCGTCAGCAAGCACATCTCTGCTGGTTGCTTCGTGAAGCTCGAGGAAGACCTCGAAGCCTTCATGCACTACAGCACCCTTCCACAAGAGTGGCATGAGGCCCCTGAGAAGCACTGCCTGCCTGGCATGAAGCTCGAGGTTCGCGTGATCCGCGTCGACTGTGGTGAGGAGCGCATTGGTCTCAGCTTCATTCACGCCGAGTTCGAAGAGAACGACGAAGTGAAGAAGAACTGGGAAGAGGCGCAAGCTGCTAAGGCTGCGAAGAAAGCTGCACGCGCCGCCGCCAAGGCTGCTGCTGCAGAAGGTGGAGAAGCCCCAGCTGCAGAAGCTCCCGCTGAGGAAGCTCCTGTGGAAGAGGTGACCGAAGCCGCCAAGGTGGTCTCCGAGGCTCCGGCCCCGGCTCCTGCTGAGGAATCTTCCGAAGAGCCAAAGGAAACCGCCGACGAGTAGTCGACTAGGCGATTCTATGCGCCAAACATCACGGACCGTCCCTGCTAATTGCGGGGGCGGTCCGTTCCTTTTGGGGCTGCTGCTGCTCTTCGGAGTGGTGAGTTGCAGTCAGCAAGAGGGCATCCTGGAGCCGGATCCGGTCGCTCCGCCTGAGCCAGTGGAACTGGAACAGGAGCAAGAGCCGGAGGGGGTGCCTGCCCCTGAGGGTGAAACACCCGTTGATCCAGAAGCGGGAGAAACGGAAGAATCCGATTCCGGCCAGGTCTTTGAAGGGGATCCTTTCGCAGTCTTGGAAGAGGATCCGGCCGATTCCAGCGTGACAGACCTGGATCCCGATGGCGATGGCATGGTCTTCTCGGGAGATCCTTTTGGAGATACCGAACCGGAAGCCATCAACCGCAATCCGAACCATCAGATCACGCGAGAATCCTTGTGGGAGGGTGAAGGTCCGAAGAGCCGCATGGTGGAGTTGGAAGCTGCGCCCGAAGCGGTTTACGACGAAGAGATCATCCAACAGGTCTCGGAGCTCAACCTGGCCCGTCTGCGCGCACGGTACCTGGCCGAAGTGCTTGGCGATGATGCCAAGGTCCTAGTGCCACCTGGCATCCGCACCTTCGGTGAAGTGCTCCCTGTGGATTTCAAGATTCGCAATCCACTGGGTGATCCGGTGCAGCTCCTGCCTGCGCCCGAAGGATTCCTGCTGGAACTCGATTGGACGGTGGAGCGTTGGTTGCCTTTGAATGGGCATGACCGCGTGCAGCGTCATCGGTACTTCCGCCTGTCCCAGGGTTTTTATCTGGAGGCGGATCAGGAGTTCTACGAGTATGCGGAACTCCCACTCGAAGTGGAAGGCGACCAAGGTGCGCTTTGGGTGGTCCAAGTGGATGCCCGGCTGCGTTGCAATGGCGCGGGCTTCGAGGATCGCCTGTTGCCGGTCCATGAGATCGAATTCCAGGCTGCCCGCTTCCTGGTCCTCCCAGGAGGCTGGGAGCAGTTCCAGGATCAACCTTTGAAGCATCTGGAGCGTGTCCTTGCCATGCCTTCGGAGCAGGTGGACCGGCATGTACTGGTCTGCGTCGCACTTCTGGAGGGGGATGACCGATATCGCGGCCTCGAGATGCTGCTCGACGGCCTCCGCGAAGCTCCCAACGACCGCCGTGCGTTGTCCATCACCCAATCCCTGCAGTGGCTGACCGGCATGAAGCTCGGAAGCCTGCCTGGGGACTGGCTTCGGTGGGCGGAACAACGCAAAATGGCGGCCACCCGTTAGGGCAAACACCCATGGACCTGATCAAGGACATTCGTCGCTTCGCAAGCGACATCGTCGGCGAGGAGCAACTCGTCAAGATGCTGGCTAAGGCCGAGACCGAGAAGCGCCCTTTGCGCATCAAGTTCGGCATCGACCCGACCTTCACCGATGTGCATCTGGGCCATGCGGTGCCGATTCGATTGCTGCGTCTGTTTCAGGATCATGGGCATCTGCCGGTGTTGATCCTGGGCGATGGTACGGCGCGATTGGGTGACCCGACGGGGCGCAATGACCAGCGTCCGCCGTTGACGGTGGAGGATGTCGAGACCAATGCTGCGACTTATCTGGATCAGATCGGACGCATTCTGGATTTGGATGAAGCGCGCTGTGAGGTGCGTCGCAACAGCGAATGGTTCGGCAAGATGGATTTCTTCGATTGCCTGCAGTTGGCCGCACGTTCCACCGCTGCGCGCCTGCTCGAACGGGATGATTTCCAAAAGCGCATGAAGGCCAATCTGCCTGTCCACCTGCACGAGATGATGTACCCCCTGATGCAGGGCTATGACTCGGTGATGGTTGAGGCGGATGTGGAGCTGGGTGGCAATGATCAACTGTTCAATCTGCATATGGGGCGCCAGATGCAGGAACGTGAGGGTCAACGTCCGCAGGTGTGCATCACCACACCGCTGTTGCTCGGTACGGACGGCCGCAAGATGTCGAAGACTTACGGCAATCATGTCGGCTTGAATGCCACCGCCGACGACATGTTCGGCAAGATCATGTCCCTTTCGGATGAGGGCATGGCTTCTTGGTTCTCGCTGGGCACCCTCCTGGACGATGCCGAAATCGAGACCCTGCTGGCTGGGCATCCACGAGAAGCCAAGGATCGCCTCGCACGTGTCATCGTCAGCGAGATCCATGATGCGTCCGCTGCCGATACGGCCTCCGCGGAGTTCGTGCGGCGCTTCCAGAAGAAGGAGCAGCCGACGGATATCCCGGTGAAGAAGTTGAGCGCCGGCGACTATGCGCTGCCCAATCTACTGAAGGATGCAGGCCTCGCAGCTTCCACTTCGGAAGCCCGACGTTTGATCCAAGGCGGGGGTGTGCGCCTGGACCAGGAAGTGGTCAAGGATGTTCGCCATCAGGTCCAGCTGACGGCTGATTCCGGCATCCTGTTGCAGGCCGGTAAGCGTCGGTTCGCGCAGGTCGAAGCGGAGTAAGGCTAGCGCTTGGGTGCCGGGAATGGCGCGAGGGGCCGGACTGAGTCGTCGGATGGCCCATCGTCTTCGCCGGATTCGCCATCCACGTAACCGAGTGCTTCCATGGCCGCAAGTTCCGCACCGCTAAAGGGTGGTGCATTGCGCTCGGACGGCGGGGATACGGGCAAGGCCATGGCACCCTTTTCGGATTCCATGAAATCGCGGGTGAACTGCGCGACGGCCTCTTCGTAGCGAGGGTTCCCGGGTCTCAAGGGCGATTTCTCCTCAGGATCGACCTTGCGGTCAAAGACCCAGTAAGGTTCGCCCGTTGCGCGGATTTGGTAAGGATAAACGGCGAGGAGCTCGTCGGTGGAGTTGGCCTCGTCGTAACGGAACAGACGCATCACGGTGTAGCGTTCATTACGCCAACCATCCCGAACATTGAGACTGTTCGAGGTTTTATGGCCCCGGCTGTAGATCCGCTGCAGCGCATAACGTGAGGTCTCCGTGCCATCGATTGTAGTGCGTAGGCTGGCGCCTTCGGCTTCCTTGAGTGGAGGAGCACCTGCGAAGTCGAGCAGGGTCGGTGCGCCATCGTAGATGCGGCTGATGGTCTCCACCCGACGCCCTGCCGGAGTCTCTCCAGGCACCCGCAGGATCATCGGAATGCGACACTGTTCCGCGTAGAGCGTGGATCGATGTCCGATGCTCTTGTGGTCAAAGAACTCATCGCCATGATCCGCAATGACCATCAGGATGGTGTCTTCCCACATCCCCTTGGCTTTCAGATGCGCAATGATCTGCCCGACGTGATAGTCCACCCAATGGATCTCGGCGTCGTAGAAAGCCTTGATGTGCTCCAGATCACGCTCGCCGATGCGACGCTGATACTCCGGCCCCGGTCCCATCACGCGTTGATCAAAATACCAGTTACTACCATCAAAACCACCGTCCTCGAGGGTCTTGGTGTACCCAGGATCGAAGCGCTGTGCCAATCCGACGCCATCGCCCCAGCCCCAATCCACACCTTCCGCGACGGCATCCATGCGCCACGGGATGTGGTCATAGTGCGCATCGAAGTAATGGAGGAAGAGGAAAAACGGTTCGTCCCCATCCTGCTGGTCCAGGAACTTTATTCCTAGCTCATTGATCCGCGGCGAGGTGATGTCGATATGCGACTTGCGATCGAAGAAGCGCTTGATGTCTTGAGGAGTGAACTCTGGCTTACCCTGCGCCACCCGACGATCCTGCTCTGCGGCAATCTCCGCTGCGAATTCTTCCGCCGAGATCATGCCGGACCGGTAATCATCAAAGCCACGGCCGAATCCATATTTGGAATCCAGGTAGGGCCCCGAGAAATACCCTGCCGTATTCCAGCCAGCATCCTGCAGGTTCTGCGCCATCGTCCGACGTAAGGGATCCAAGCGAAAGAAGTCGTTCTCCACACCATGACGCCGATCGGACAATCCCGTCATAAGAGCCATGTGCGACGGCAAGGTCCAAGAAGTGGTCGTCCATGCATCTTCGAAGACCACGCCATCTGCCGCCAGAGCATCGAGGTTGGGGCTGACTGGAACTTCCGGTGCATACACAGGCTTATGTCCATAAGCACCGACCCGGTCGCGTCGGAGGCTATCGATGCTGATCAGCACGATGTTCTTCTTGGCGCCTCCGGTGGTGGACGGAGTGTCGTCATCCGACTCAGGACCGCCGCAAGCGACGCACAGGGAAAGCAGGCAAACCCACAGCGTGGATTGCAGGAGGATCCGAGAAACTCTAGACATGACTTAGGACTGTTTCCGTTGCGGCATGATGGTCACTGGGACCTCAAGAACCGGCGTTTCCTCATCACCCGTCGTTATAGGGATGCTGAGATTCTGCATCGTAGTGTCCGCCTCACCGGTATAGCGCAGGTGCAGACCTAAAGTACCGGCATCGGGCGCATCTTGATCGACGATTTCAAAACCGGCGGCTTCCCATGCACTCAGGTCCAAGCGATCCAGGTTGCCGCCTTGAGCACGATTCACCACGATGAGTTGGGCATCCAAACGCTCCCGCGCCGGATCGAAGACCAAACGACTCGGTGAGAAACTCAAGTCGGCCTGCGCGATGCCTTGGACGGTGATCTTGATGGGGGGCGCATCCTGAAGATCGGTTTGCAAACGGAATGCCCGGGAGAAGGGACCTTCCGGTAAGACCTCGGGCGCCGTGAAGGTCAGCTCGAAGGTCAGGCGTGAATTCGCGACCTCCACTTTGCGGCTTTCGACCTTCCAACCATCTTCCTCGATTTGATCGATGTCGATGTTGAAGCTGGTGCTGTCATGAGCCACGACCAGGGCCGTTCCACTTGCACGTTGCCGAACACCGATCTCCTTCAAGTCGACCAACCAAGGCTCCACCGCGAATGGCGTGTAGATATCCGCACCCCATTCGAGGACCATGCCAGGATGATCGCGGAAGATGATGGGGATCGAACCGATCTTGCGTGAAGCAGGTTGGCGGTAACGTGCGGTGTCGAGCGTGAAGACCAGCTCCATCACTTCATCGGGTTGGAGCTCCAGGTTGATCCGACCGCCATCCAAACGGCGCTTGGCCTGCTCTCCCTGACGCCCTGGCAACAACAATTCCGCCGAAGCGCACTGACAGGAGAAAGGTCCGATACGCACGATGGGGAGCACCTTGCCAGTCTGGTTCTGCAGTCTGTAGGTGCCACTCACGCGTTCGCCAAAGTTCACCCGGCCAAGATCGAGCATGGCTGGCTCGGCCGAAAGAGGCTTTGCCGCTAGGGAGGCCTCAGCCCTGGATTCCTGCTTGGTGCAGGCTCCACTGAGGAAGGTCAAAAAGGCAGTCAGCGCAAGGCATGGGAGAAACCGCATGGGGAGATTATCCTACCGCACCCGGTCCGTCACCAAACCCTCCCATGTCAGACGCCTCACTCCAGACCTCCGCTTCCTACCCTCAAGTCGCCGAAATCGATCCAGCTATCCACGCCTGCCTGTTGGCGGAGTGGAAGCGCCAGGAGGAAGGCATTGAACTCATCGCCAGTGAAAACCAAACCTCGGAAGCGGTGATGCAGGCCATGGGCTCGACCCTGACCAATAAGTACGCCGAGGGCTATCCCGGGCGTCGTTATTACGGCGGTTGTGAGGTGGTCGATGAAGTCGAGAACCTGGCGAAGGATCGGCTCAAAGAGGTGTTCCAGGCCTACGGTGCCAATGTGCAGTGCAGCAGTGGTTCCCAAGCGAACCAGGCCGCCCTGCTTGCTTTGGTCGAGCCCGGCGCCAAGATCCTGGCGATGGATTTGAACCATGGTGGTCACCTTACCCATGGTCATCCGAAGAATGCTTCCGGCGTCTATTACCAGTTCGCGCATTACGGTGTGACCCCTGAGCAGGAAACCATCGATTACGACGCCCTGCACGCCCAAGCCCTCGAGTACCAGCCGGACCTACTGCTCGCTGGAGCCAGCGCCTATCCGCGCTTCCTCGACTTCGAGCGCCTTGCCGCCATCGCCAAGGAAGTCGACGCCAAGTTCATGGTCGACATGGCGCACATCGCCGGTTTGGTCGCTGCAGGATTGCATCCCTCGCCGGTACCGCATGCCGATGTCTGCACCATGACTACGCACAAGACCCTGCGTGGTCCACGCGGCGGTGCCATCGTCGCGACCAAGGAGTGGATCAAGCAGATCAACTCGGCGGTCTTCCCAGGAGTGCAAGGGGGGCCCCTGATGCATGTCATCGCGGCCAAGGCCATCGCATTCCAAGAGGCCTTGGACCCGAGCTTCCGTGCTTATCAGCAACAGGTGCTCGATAACGCCAAGGCGCTTGCCGATGGATTGCAGAAGCGGGGTTATCGCCTCGTCAGCGGTGGCACCGATAACCACCTGATGTTGGTCGACCTGCGCGGACCGGAAGGCCCGGGCATCACCGGTGCCGATGCGGAAGACGCCCTGCATGCCGCCGGCATCACCGTGAACAAGAACTTGATTCCCTTCGATCCGGCTAAGCCGATGCTTACTTCTGGAATCCGCGTCGGAACGCCCGCGGTGACCAGCCGTGGATTCGGTGTCGCAGAAATGGATGCCGTCGCAGGTTGGATGGACCGCGCCCTGCGTTCGATCGACGATGCTGCCGTGCTGCAGGAAGTGCGCGAGGAAGTTCGCGCCTTGTGCAAGCAGTTCCCGATCTACCGCAACCCAGCGACGTAGTTCTCCCACGTCGTCTGGCCTTCACCCCAAGCGCAGAAGCTACCGGCTTCGGTGATGATGCTGTGCACCAACTCCTTCGGCGTGACATCGAAGGCCGGGTTGTAGACATCCACACCCTGCGGGCGTCGTTCGCGATCGTAGATCTCGTCCGCGTGACGCTGTTCGATCGGGATCGAAGCGCCATCCGGGCAACGTGGATCGATGGTGGTCGCTGGCGCCAGCACATGAAAAGGCACGCCGTGACGTTCCGCCATCACCGCAAGGGGATAGGTGCCGATCTTGTTTGCCACATCGCCATTGGCTGCAATCCGGTCGGAGCCGACGAAAATGCGATCCACCTTGCCATCGCGTAGCAGTGTGGCTGCTGCGGAATCCGGCAACACGGCGACTTCGATGCCATGACGCGCCATCTCCCAAGCACTGATGCGCGCCCCCTGACGGAGCGGACGAGTCTCATCGGAATAGACCTTCAGACGTTTGCCACGCGAGGCCGCCAAATGAATCGGACCCAATGCGGTGCCGATACCACCCGTAGCCAAGGCCCCAGCATTGCAATGCGTGAGGATCCGCGATCCATCATGCAGCAAAGGTTGTGCATGTTCCGACAACGCCAAACACGAGGCTTCATCGGCGGCATGAAAGGCGTGCGCATGGGCCAACAACACTCGGGTCCAATCACGCGGGTGTCCGCCTTCGCGCGACACCTCTTTGGCATGTTTCAACATGAAGTCCACGCCCACCGCCAAGTTCACGGCAGTAGGACGAGCATCCTTCAGGAGCTTGCCATTCAGCTCCAATTGGCGCATCCAAGCCTCCGCGGTATCGCGACGCTCGAGTTCCAGCACCATGGCATAGGCCGCGGTGCAACCGATCGCCGGTGCACCACGAACCACTAGGCGTTGCAACGCATCCACCACTTCGGGGATGGTGCGCAACACCACATACTCTTCTTGGGCGGGCAGAAGCGTTTGCTCAAGCAGACGCAATCCACCTTCCGCCGCATCCCAATCCAGAGTGCGGAAGCCTAAATCCGGAGCGATCAGGAGTTCAGCTTCGCCTGCAGCGCGGCGTCCTTCTTGAGGACCTTGTCGCGCATGTTGCTACGGAAGTCTTCCATCTTCTGTGCCATGTCCTCATCGAACAGGGCCAGGATGCGCAAAGCCGTCAAGGCAGCATTGGTAGGGCCACCACCACCGACCGCGACGGTCGGCACTGGGATTCCACCTGGCATCTGGACGGTTGCGAGCAAGGCGTCGAGACCACCCATCGGCGGGTTGTCCATCGGGATACCGATGACGGGAATGGCCGTGTGGGCAGCGATCACACCTGCGAGGTGGGCGGCGCCACCTGCGGCGCACAGGATCACCTTCAAGCCATTGGCCTTAGCCTCTTCGGCGAAGGTCGCAGCTTCGTGCGGGGTGCGATGGGCGCTCAAGACGCGCACGATCGGTTCTTCGCCGAAATCGCGTAGGGTCTTGACGGTGGCTTCGAGACGCGGGAAATCCGAATCGGATCCCATCAAAAGGGCAATGCGGGCACTCATGAGTTGGAGCTGAGGGCGTAACGGAGGAGTTCCTGGAAATCGGCTTCAGTGCCGAGATGATCAATGGCAGCTTCCGCACCACGCGATGCAGCAGCTGGGGGTGTCCCAAGTTCAAGAAGGACACGTTCCAGGTCACTGCTGACGGGATCGGCAGTGCTTGGAGTCGGTGCAGCGGTGGAGCCACCACTCTTGGACGGCAGCAGGTCACCCAAGTGATCCCGCAGTTCCACGATCAGACGCTCGGCCGTCTTCTTGCCGACGCCCTTCATCGCGGTGAGCTTCTTGTGGTCGCCATCCAAGATGGCGCGCACCATGTCTTCCGGTGGAAGCGAGCTCAACAGACCGATGGCAGAGGCCGGTCCGATGCCGTTGACCTGGACCAGGCGTCGGAACAGGGCGCGTTCGGCTTGATGCAGGAAGCCGAACAAGACCTGCGAGGTCTCGCTGACAGCAAGGTGGGTGAGCAGTTTGACTTCCTGCCCGGTTTCCAAGGCGGCACTCGTCGGTGCCGAGACTACCAGGCAATACCCGACATCCCGTACATCGAGCACGGCCGCGCCAAGGCGGAGTTCCTCGACGCGGCCGTGCAGGTATTCGTACACCAGTTGCGGGCGGACTAGTCGCCGGAGTACTCGTCACCGCGGCCACTGCGCAGGCGCAGGCCGAACTCGTTGAGCTTGTTTTGAAGCTCGTTGAGCGAGGTGATGCCGAAGTTCGGCATGCCGAGCAGGTCTTCCTCGGAGAACAGAAGGATGTCGCCGACACGCTGCAGGTTCAGACGCTCGACCAAGGCGCGGTGACAACGCACCGACAGGTTGAGCGTGGATATCTGCAGCTCGAGAGCTTCCTTCATCTCATCCGAGAGTGGACCGAGCCAGCTGAGCTCGGCTTCGATGTCGACCGAACGGGCGGCGTCGAATTCTTCCGGGATGATGAAGCTGCCGTCGTCG
>JBMYYH010000062.1:0-17629 GCA_049609225.1 Planctomycetota bacterium
GGTTTCTTTTCGATCCTGATTGGCAACCCCGGCTATGGTAGTCAGTTGCCTAACCAGCCGTTGCAGCGGACAAGCCGCTGAACGGCAATCCCGCTAGAAGGATTGGTGAAAGTGAATATGACCTCAACTAAAACTAGTGGGCTTCTCAGCCTGATTTCGCTTGCCGCGCTTTGGTTGATTCATATCTACAGACCTCATCTGGTCATTGGAGAGCAACGAGTTCCTCATAAGTACTTGGTGGTGGCTGCTGGGGGTACTTTCGTATTCGCCTACATCGCCTTTGCCATGCTTCAGTCGCGCGGTGAGATTCTCAAGCTCATGGCGTGGGGGATTCTTCTATTCGTGTGCATCTTCGCCCTGTTGCCCGTTTGGAACGGCATTGCCGCTCAGTGGTACCACTAGTTCCTTTGTTGGGCGTTAAACCGTGGTGGTAAGGTGATGATGCCTTTCCAAGCCGCCGTTGCGGCGGGCGAACCATTGAATGGCAATCATGTTCCGAAGAAGACCAAGAGGCATGAGTGACAATCCATGGGAAGCAACCGTTGCGTTTCTGCATGCAGCGGGTGTCAAGTTCTCAAGGGGCTTGGTCGCCAAGGAGTTCGATCGAATTGAGGCATTTCTAGGAGTCTCTTTCCCCTCCGATCTGCGCGGTTTCCTTTCGTGCGGGATGCCAAAGGGGCGAAGGTGGCCAAACTGGCGGAGGGTAAAGTCAAAGCGAATGGCGGGAGCTTTGTCCTGGCCAGCGGATGGGATGTGTTTTGATGTCCGGAACAACGGATTCTGGCTTCCCGAATGGGGAGGAAGACCTTCTTCCGATGAGGAAGCTTGTGAGGTTGCAAGGGCAGCCTGTAGTAGAGCACCCCTGTTACTTCCCGTTTACGGCCATCGTTATCTCCCCGCGTTCCCCTGCGATGAAGGGTACCCCGTTTTGTCGGTCTATCAGACCGATATCATTTATTACGGCCCTAACTTGGAAAGGTACTTTCGTGCTGAGTTCGAGGAGGGGTGGAGCGCACAGGGGCTCGATACCATTCAGAGAATCCCGTTCTGGAGTGATGTGATGGAGCAAGATTCATAAGACGCCTAGCAAACAAGGAAAAGGTAAACCCATGGTATTTGGACCTGTCTATTCCGATAGGCAGCGCAGGCGTTTCGGCGCTATGTTTCGGCTACCTTTGGAGCATATTGGTTAATGGTTATTTCTCGGTGACCACGATTTGGTCACAAAAGAACCCGGAGTTGGCATTGCTGTTTGAGACTTTCCAGTTATGCGCGCTGCTCTTCGGAATACTGCTGCTGGTGGATTGCTTCGCAGCCTACATAAGCCATGTTGAACGCCCCAAGCATAGAATTCTGTTCAACCTCTTGGGAGCGGCATCTCATGCGCTCATTTACGTGAACGCTGGTCAAATTGTTGAGATCCTTCAATAGGATCCACATCCAAGCGAAGGGTAGGTCCAGGGGGTGCAGGAACGCCTTTCTATTCAACTCCCATAGGTTTCCATGGAGTTGTTTGATGAAGGCGAAGATAGCTTCGCTTTCGAGTGAATAGCACCTGCCTGCATGCGTTTTTGCGGCTAAGTTGAATTCGAATCACTCAGCCCTTTGGTGGATGTTCATATTCCCTGCTAACTCCCAGGAGAAACACACTAGCCGGAATGCTCGGCCAGGTTCGCAATGAGGCAAAACCCATTGCCAAATGGATCCGCGCAGAAGGCCGCTGCTCCCCATTCTGCGCGTTTCACTTCTTCTACGGATCCTCCGAGCCGTAGAACCAGCTCCGCAGTCTCATCGACATCCTTCACATCGAAATCTAGATGGACAGGAGTCCAATGGCGCTCAAAGGTGGGTAAAGAAGAACCGACCCGCGTCGCAGGACTGCCGGCTTCCTTGAGGACAAGGTGGATGGTGATGCCATCCAGGGAGAGTTTGCTGTGGGTTTCCTCAGTCTCTTCTAAGACGCACCCAAGGGCCTCGCGGTAGAAGGCGGTTGCGGTCTTGAGTTCCGCGACGTCGATGCAGATGGAAACACTGGCCATCCAAAAAGTCTATCGATATGGTCGGGAACCGATATCAACCTAAAGTATGAAATGGCCTAGGAGTTCATCGACGCCACAGCATCGCAACATCACACCGTTCATAGGATGCCGCGTAATCGCGCATGATGCCGGCGTCATCCTGGAAACCGTGCTTACGATAGAGGTGGATCGCAGCTTCGCAAGCCGAATTAGTGAGCAGGAACACGGGCTCCAGTTGTAGATCCCTCGCTTTCTGAAGAACTGCCTGCAGCAGAAACTCACCGGCCTTCAACCCACGTGAAGAGGCCAACACACCCATCTTCGTGAGTTCGAAGGCACCATGATCCCGTTGCACGAGCGCGCATGTGCCGATGAGCCCCAAGAACTCGTGCTCCACAAACCAGATAAAGCCTCCGCGATCCACAATCGATTCCTGCGGCGTTTCGAGCAGGGCGCGGTCGCTATCTTCCATCTGAAACATGGAGGTAATCCATTCCTCATTGATGGCCTGAAAGGTGCTGGCTAGTTCAGGGTGAAACGGGACAATGCGGAAAGGGGAAGGGGGCATGACGACGCCTTCAGCCTAATCCTTGGGGATCTCCCGATCCTTCAAATCCCATTCCTGCTCGGGAGTGGGGGTGTACCTCGGGGCACTGTCTTTCGCGGGGAAGGTCGAGGCGATCTTGATCAGTTTCTCCCGTGCAGCCATGTGATGCTCCTCTTCACTTCCGATCAAGTTGGTTTTCTCCAGCGGATCTTCCTGTAGGTCGAACAGACGCGTGGGTTCTCCCTCCTCGATCCATAACTTGAAGCGATGGTCGCGCAGGCAGCGGTTCTCGTAGGTCCGAAACGGGACCACCTTGCCATCGACATACCTTGCATTACGGCCGCTACCCATAGCCATGATCCAATCGCGGCCTTGGAAATCTTGGTCACCGGTCAGTAGGCCGGCGAACGACTGCCCATCCACGATGCTCTGTTCAGGCAACGCTGTACCTGCAAGCTCCAGGAGGGTCGGCAAGAAATCGGTGAAGTCGACCAGTTCCTCGGTCTGACTGTTCGCAGTCACGCGGCCTTGACCACTTACCACCAGTGCTGCACCACATCCGGAATCCCTAAGACGCCCCTTGCCGCCTTTGATCTTGTAGTCTGAGACTCTGGCATTCAGGAGGTTCGGGCTGCCGTTGTCGGTGGTGAAGATGATGATGCTGTTCTCAAGGTGCCCATCCTCTTCCAGTCCCTGGACGATGCGGCCAAGGGCATGGTCCACATACTGCACCATGGCTCGGTGCCGATCCATCCTGGACACGGATTCCCTATCGTGCGGAGTACTGGTAAAGGGGAAGTGTGGCAAGCACATCGGGAAATAGAGGAAGTTCGGGCGATCACGATTTCGATCCATGAACTCCAACAGGAAATCGACGAAAATATCCGTGCTGAACTCACCTTTGTAGATGTTGCTGCCGGAAGCCGTTTGCAGGTACGGATTCCAATACCGATTCGCGCTGGGTGGAGTATCCGGTTGGTATCCAGGCCAAACGCACCATTCCTCGAATCCGTGATCGTCGAGGATGTTCGGCTGCACGCGGAGATCATTGACCTGCCACTTACCCGCGATGGCCGTGGCATAGCCGGAATCCCGCAACAGATTCGCCAAGGTCAGGTATTCCTCAGGGTCAAAATGGAAACCGTTACCCCATTGATTGACTTCCCAATGGTTGATCCATCCATGCCGGTAAGGGTATTGGCCCGTCAGCAGACTGATGCGAGATGGAATGCAGAGCGGCGTCGCGTAGGCATTCTTGAAGGTCATGCCTGATTCCGCCAGGCGGTCAAGATGCGGCATCTCAGCTTCACTGCCACCATAGAGTGGAATCCATTCACGGCCCAAGTCGTCGGCCATGATGAAGATGATGTTGGGGCGCTGTTCCGATGCCGGTTGCGTTGTGGAAGCAGGCTCCTGAGTGGATGCTGGATCCTGCTGGAAGGCAAAGCAGGAGAGGAGGAGTGCAAGCGATAGCATCAGATTCGAAGATACCAGGTCAGGGAAGGCAGCAAAGCCTAGGAGCCGCAAACCAAACTAGCTTCCGCTGCGTTCTCAAGCTTCAGGACCCAGGAACGTATCCGTCGCGCTCCACAGCGCCTCAGTGCGGTCGATTCGCACCTGCGCATCTTCCTTCAATTCGCGCGCGACATAAGCCACCAACATTTCCGCCATCGCGACGGTCGGCACCGAACTATCGAACGGACCCATCGCCGGCACATCCAATGCGAACCAGTTCTGGGTTAACGCGGCATAAGGAGAGAGGGGGCCATCGGTGATCGCCACCAGCTCTACGCCTGCATCGGCAAGCGCGCGGGCGGCCGCCACGGCATGGCGTCGGTAGCGGGCGAAGTCGAAGACGATGGCGGCATCACCGGGAGCCGCACCACTCAAATCGCGGCCGCTGGAGTGTTCCGTGATGAGGTGCACATTCGGGCGCACCATGGTCAATCCACTGAACATGGCATGCGCGCCGGCCAGGGAGGTTTCGCCGGAGAGGATCCAAACATGTTTGGCCTGCACCAGCGGATCGCCGAGAGTGGCGAGGTGTTGCGCATCGAGCCCTTCGAACAGGTGGCGCATCGATTCGATCAGGGTCAGACCAGCGCCGCCGACCGAGTGTTCCTGCTGGCGGATCCGTTCACTCGGGCGGGAGAGCTGCGCCGACACCTTCTGACGCGCGTGATCACGCATGTCGGCATAGCCGGAAAAGCCCAGTTTGGTCCCGAAACGCACAATGGAGGGCCGACTGGTGCCCACCCGATCGGCCAGATCCGAGACCGTGCCGAAGGCCAGCAGGGTCGGATCTTCCAGCACCGCAGCGGCAATCCGGCGCTCCACAGGGGTGAGGCGGTCGTTGACGGCGGCGATGAGGTCGGGGAGGGACATGAACACGGAATTGGCAGGAATCTGAACCCGACGTTACACTGGGGGCTCGGAAATGTCCAATCGGTTACATTTGCCGATGGCACCCGAACCCGCAATCCACGAGCCTCCAAACCCACCATGAGCAAGGAAAAATACGTCCCGTCGGCCAAGGAACAGGCCTTCCTCGATTCTGTCGAGAGCCCCCGTTACGACCGCCAGAGCATCAACGGCCTGCGCCCATTCTTCGACGAGAAGATGCCCGAAGACATGAAGGGTTTCTACACCGAGGAGGAGCTCGTCACTTTGAAGGCGCTGCAGGGCACCGAGCGCGATGTGGAACTGCGCATGCCGGTCAAGATCACGCGGCACTACTTCGAGTTGGCCAAGAAGAGTGCGCCGATCCGTCGTCTCGTGAAGGCCGACCCAGACGAGACCCTCAACCTGGAAGGCTCCGAGGACCCAGGCAACCAGATGGACTACAGCCCCGTCGAAGGTCTGCTGCATAAGTATGAGATGGGCCTCATGTACGTGGTCTCCACCTGCTCGGCGCACTGCCGCTTCTGCTACCGCGAAGAGCTAATCAGCCGTAAGGAGATCGAGCGTCAAGACGGCACGGTGCAGAAGAAGGGACTTGCCCAGGTCGAGGAAGTCGTCGCTTATGTTCACGAGCACAACAAGGCTGTGGAAGAAAACGGCGGACGTCATCCCGTAACCGGTCGTGAGAAGTTGCGCGAGATCCTGCTCTCCGGTGGTGATCCGATGGTGCTTCCAAACGCCAAGCTTGCCGCGTGGTTCGGTGCACTTGCCGAGGCCGGTATCGAGTCGATCCGCGTAGGTACGAAGGAGATGGCGTTCTTCCCGCAACGCTTCGATGAGACTTTCCTCGCCATGCTCGATAACTTCCACGCGACCTGGCCGGAAGTTGGATTGCGTTTCATGGTGCACTTCAACCACCCCGATGAGTTCCTGGATAAGGATGCGGCAGGCAACTACATCGAAGAGGCTGGTGGCAACCTCGCTTGGCACCCGGACACCAAGAAGGCCATGAATGGTCTCGTTTCGCGCGGTTGGTTGTGCGTCGAGAACCAGGCACCGTTGATCAAAGGCATCAACGACGACGAGGAGGCGATTCGCATCATGCAGCGCGCCATCAAGCGTGTCGGCGCTAACAACCACTACTTCTTCTGTGGTCGCGATATCGTCGCGTACAAGGCCTTCAACATCCCGATCGAGGATGCTTGGAAGATCCTGAACAACTCGCAGAAGGGTCTATCCGGCGTGGAGACACACGCGCGTCTGTCGATCACGCACTACCTCGGCAAGACCGAGGTCGCTGCAGTCACCAACGAGCCGATCCCGGGCCTGAAGGGTTCCGAGAATGGCGTGGTGATCTTCAAGCTGTTGCGTAACGCGGCAGATGCCCCGCATCGCGG
The DNA here is from genome assembly GCA_049609225.1 of Planctomycetota bacterium. Classification (GTDB taxonomy): domain Bacteria; phylum Planctomycetota; class UBA1135; order UBA1135; family UBA1135. The sequence goes on from JBMYYH010000062.1 coordinate 6,363, forward strand.
CAAGGTCTGCATCGTCGGACGCAACCCGGATGCGGTCTGGTTCGATGATTACGAGGATCGCGTCCTCTTCGATGAGGCCGGTCTGTTCGATTACAGCCGCGTCGAGAAGAAGGAAAGCAGCCTGTCGGTCTAGAGCCATGATCAACAAAGAGGTCCCTTCCGTGGCCGAGGCCGTCGCCGACATCTTCGATGGGGCGACGGTCATGATCGGCGGCTTCGGTGAAGCTGGCAGTCCGATCGAGTTGATCCACGCGCTCATCGATCAAGGTGCATCGGGGCTGACGGTGGTGAACAACAACACCGGTAGTGGTGAAGTTGGACTCGCAGCGCTCATCAAGGCGGGTCGCGTTGCAAAGATGATTTGCTCCTATCCGCGCTCGATGAACTCGACCGTCTTCCCGGAGCTTTACCGCAACGGCGAGATCGAACTTGAGTTGGTTCCGCAAGGCACCCTGGCCGAACGCATCCGCGCTGGTGGTGCAGGCATTCCTGCCTTCTACACCGCAACCGCCGTCGGCACCATGCTGGCGGATGGCAAGGAATCGCGCGATTTCGACGGCAAGGAGTATGTGATGGAGCGCGGTCTCAAGGCCGACTTCTCCCTGATCAAATGTCGGGTAGCCGACACCTACGGCAACTTGGTGTTCAATAAAACCGCACGCAACTTCGCACCTCCGATGGCGATGGCGGGTGCCGTCACCATCGTGCAGACGGCGAGTGTGGTGGCGCCTGGCGACATCGATCCGGAGATGGTGGTCACGCCTGGCATCTTTGTGAACCGCGTGGTCCAAGTGGCGCATCCAGCCCACGAATCCGAGCTCGTTGCAGCAGGAGTAACCTACCCATGAGTTCCGAAACTCCCAAGATCGGTCTCGACCGTGATGAGATGGCGGCGCGCGTTGCCATGGACATCCCCGATGGTGCCTACGTGAACCTCGGTATCGGCATTCCCGAGCGCATCACGCGTTTCGTGCCGGAGGGCCGCGAATTCATCTACCACACCGAGAATGGCTTGTTGGGCATGGGCCCATCGCCGGCGGAAGGGGAAGGGGAGCCGGAGTTGATCAACGCCGGGAAACGGCAGGTCACGGCAATCCCGGGCGCGAGTTACTTCCAGCACCCCGATAGCTTCGCGATGATTCGCGGCGGTCACCTCGACCTTTGCGTGTTGGGAGCGCTGCAAGTCGCGAACAATGGCGATCTTGCCAACTGGTCGACTGGCGGCCCCGATGCCATCCCGGCGGTGGGCGGTGCGATGGACCTGGTAGCCGGCGTGAAGTCGGTGTTCGTGGTCACGCAGCATTGCACCAAGCATGGTGATCCGAAGCTGGTGGAAGCCTGCACCTATCCCTTGACCGGGAAAGGCGTGGTGAATCGCATCTACACGGATCTCGCCGTCATCGAGGTCACGGCGGACGGATTCCAGCTTGTGGAGTTGAGCCCAGGGGTGTCTTTTGAGTATGTTGCCGAACGTACCGGAGCACCTTTGCTGCCGATTCCAGAGACCTCCACGACCTGATCCATGTCCAGCTCCGACACGACCTCCAAAAGCGCAGCACTTTATGAACGGGCGCTGAAGACTCTACCGGGCGGGGTCAGTCGCAACACCGTGCTGCGTAAGCCGCACCCGCTGTACGCCGACCATGCTTCCGGTTTCCGCGTCACGGATATCGAAGGCGCGGAGTTCATCGACTTCTCCAACAACATGGCCTCTCTGTTGCATGGCCATGCACATCCGGAAGTCGTGGATGCCGTTACGGCACAACTGCAACGGGGAACCGCCTTCACGCTCGCTACCGAGGTGGAGTTGGAGTACGCGGAGTACTTGTGCCAGCGTTGCCCATCCTTTGAGAAGCTACGTTTCGTCAACTCGGGCACCGAGGCGGTGATGGGCATGCTGAAGGCATCCCGCGCCTTTACGGGGCGCCCGAAGATCGCCAAGGTCGAAGGGGCTTATCACGGGCTCTATGACTATGCGGAGGTCAGCCAAACCACGCGCCCGGAAGTGTGGGGGGATGAGGATCATCCGCGGAGTGTGCCCGTTGCGCATGGCACCCCAACTGCCGCATTGAATGATGTGGTCATCATTCCTTACAACGACATCGATCGCGCGATTGCGATCCTGGATGAGCATAAGGATGATCTCGCGGCGGTGCTGCTCGACTTGATGTCGCACCGCGTCGGCTTGATGAAGATTGAGGAAGACTTCCTCCTGGCGCTACGCAAGTGGACGGAAGAGAACGGCGCTTTGTTGGTCTACGATGAAGTGGTGACCTTCCGCTCGGAGTTCGCCGGCGCGCAATCCTGGTACGACTGCCAGCCAGACCTCACGGCCATCGGCAAAGCCATCGGCGGTGGTTTCCCCGTGGGAGCCTTGGCCGGGCGCGCTGAGGTCATGGATGTCATGAACCCTCTGGCCGACAAGGTTCTTTTCCCGCATTCCGGTACCTTCTCGGCGAATCCCGTCACGATGGTTGCGGGTTTGACCACCATGAAGTTGTTTGATGAAGCGGCGGTCGACCGTTTGAATGGTCTGACGGAGCGCACCATGAAGGGCTTAGAAGCGGCGATTGCACGGACTGGCGTGAAGGCTTGCGTCACTGGCGGCGGGTCCATGTTCCGCGTGCACTTCAAGGAACAGGTGCCGCGCAACTACCGCGAGACGTATGCCTCGGCGGAAGAGAATCGCTTGATCAATCTGCAGCTCGATCACATGTTTGAGTCTGGGTTCATGATGATCAACACTTGCGCAGGAACCCTCTCGACGCCGATGGGGGAACCGGAGGTGGATGCTTTCGTCGATGCGATGGAAGCGGGATTCCGGAAGCTGCAGTAAGCTTGGCCTATGAGGTCGACTTTCCTTCTGCTCGTCTTTTGCCTGGTGGCATGCGGTCAGAAAGCGCGTGTAGCCGTGGACCCGAGTTGGGTAGGCTCCTACATGGCTGGAGATGGAGGGGACAACGGGATCGCGTTGGATGTGCTCGAGTCCGGTACTTTTGAAGCTTGGGTATTCAGCTGCGGCTCCGATGCAAGATTGACCGGCCGCTGGTCTTCCGATGGGGATTGGATCGCGTTTCAGGCGCAAGAGATTGAGGTGGACCGTGGCGAGGAAGAGGACTTTTCTTTACTGCCCCGTATGAGGCGTTCCCAATACGAGGGCAACCCAGTCTTGCTGCCCGACGGGGATGAAAAGCTGCTCGAACGGGAGACCTGGCGTATCATCGATGTCTATTCCTACGGCGACCACCATAAGCGCAAGGAATTCCTCTCGCATTGGTTCGCAGCGAATCCCCTTGGTGGATAACCCGCAACCCGTCTTTCCCGCGTACATCCGCTATTCAGGGGAGGATGGGGTGACGTTGGTGTCGGGGAGCGAAGAGTGGAAGATAGACATGGATTTGATCATGGGCGATTTCTGCGTTGAAGATCAACTCATTGATTCTTTGGGGCAGGTGTTCCGGATCGAGATGGAAACGGCAGGCCCGAAGCGTGGTACCAACACGCTTCATGCAACAGGTGTATTCATGGGTACGGAAGACGTCCGCATGCACATGATGAAGGCCTTAGAGGAAATTCGTGATCGAGATTTGCGACTCCGAGTTAAGGCAGCGATTTTTCAAACGGAGGAAATAGCCACGGTCATCAAGCATTGCCGTTTCCTTTAAGAGTAGTCACGCATTCCCTGACACTACGGACGACGCCCTCAAAGAGAAGTTTTGCAATTCAGAGCAAGGTCTCCTCGAGAACGCTGGGACTGGTTTGACTGACTTCCATCTGTACCCTCATCAGGTCGATTGGGGTGGTTAATCCCCTAGGAGGGTGACGCAGCAATATCATTCTGAAAGGAGCTACTCGGTTTCTCCTGACCTTTTCCCGCTTCCCGCCGTAACAACTTCGATAATCAAAAACATTCGGTTCCTCATCCTGCTCGCCGTAACCGCAGCTGCGTTCTACTGGGCCATCCAAGAACGACAGCAACGCATGGACCTTGAGTTGCAACTCTCTTATCTGCAGTTGCTTCACCTTCAATCCCAACCGGAAGAAGGTGGCGAGGGAAAGATGTACGGTTACCTGGAATCCATGTTGAAGTCCGAGGCGGGACGCACCCTCATTGCAGACATCGATCAAGAGCGTGATGACTTCGCCTTCCACCCCGAAACCAAGGCCGTTTTTTATCTCGTGACACGCGGTCCAGGAAATCGACGCGGGCTCAACGCCATCATCCTCGGCGATGATCCGAGCCACCCGCATGGCATGACCTCGGGGTTTTCGGAGATCGCCGTACTTGATGCATTGGAGATCGAGGGAGAGCAGTTGCGCGTGGATTACCACTGGTCCACTGACTCCCAGCAGCAATCCATGCTGAAAGACTTGCAGCTGATTGCAGGGGAAAAGGTTTCCGTCTCTCTTCCGATTCCCGAGAAAGGAGCCTCCGCGCTTTCCGGGGAGGACTTGAAGATCCCGTCACCGCACGATTAAGCCTTTGCCTTAAACGCTACGCTGACCTGACTGGAGTGCAAGGGATAGGCGATATCCACACTCCAAAGATGGAATTCCTCCGGCTTCCAGGCCAGCTCCTGGAGAACGCGTTCCATCAATGCTGGGTACTGTTTGTATCCCTCAACCTCCGGGAATCCGTCGGCCATGTCGTGGTAGCGCAAGGTATCGGTGCTCTCCATTTGATCGAAGGCACTGATGGGATCGTTCGGATCCTTCGGGCCGGAACCTGCGGTGTCGTAGATCAGGAGCTCTGGAGGCTCCGAATCCAGAAGGGACTTGTGCAGGAGCACATCCAGCACCAGTCTCTGTGACGGTGGAATCGGATTGGCGTATAGATAGGTCCGTCGATTCGGGTCATCTTCGCGCACGCGACGTAGCTCATTGCGGTTGACCTCAATCAGAAGCAGGTCGCTGCGTTGCTTCGGCCCGAACTGATTGCCGGCAAGGAGGTAGTTCATCGTGCCGCCCACTTGGCATGCTTCCAGTGGTGCGCGCCCATGCGGACAGAAACCTTCCAGGTCGAGTTCGAGGATGCCGTCCATCGGTGCGCCATCCAAGGAGGTCGGCTGTCGTTCCTTGCCTTCATCACTCATCCGGCGTGTATCCAAGCGCACTTGGGCATCAGGTCGCAATCGTTGCAGCCCAATCATTCCCATCAGCCAGACCAGGTCCATCATCCCTTCTTCCGCGCCAGGGTGGAGGATCGCCAAGGAAACGTTGAGGTCGACGGCCGCGCCCTTCAACTCCGACACCGCCTTGAAGGCCGCCTGCCTGCGACGTTGATCGAACTCTTCGCGCGCCGTTCCAATCCACGACGACATCAAGGTCTGGAGTGAGGCGCGGTCGCCAGCTTCCTGATCGATGATGTGCTGAAAGGTGGTGGTGGCTTTGTTCGCACGGTTCACCAGAGAAGAGGGGAGTGCCACAACGCCATCACTCTTCAGAAACCTGAAGATGGGGTCTGGCCCAGGCAGGTGATGGACCACATTCAGCGGATCTTCTTGGTGGATCGCCTTCAGCAGCCGCGAAGTGAAGACCTTGTTGGTTCCAGTGTGGCGTGCCATGCCCGCAGGCCGCTGGAATTCCACCGGCAGAGCCTCGACCACCCCCTGAAGGGTGCTTTGGAGGACTTTCCCAAGCTCCACCAGGCGATTCTGGAGGTTCGAGGTTTCGGGCTGTGAAGAGGCGTGGTCCATGCTGAACGTCCTCAGAGTATAGCCCAGAGAACAAAAAGTTTCCAGGAAACTAGTTTCCGGGAAACTTTTATGCGGTAGAATCGCCAACCTACGGAACGATTCTCCTTCCAAACCACCAACATGAAACACATCCTTACACCTGCATGCGCCATGCTCTTGGCGATGCCTCTCGCAGCCCAAGGCTCCGAGACCGACGATTTCGACACCGGCCTCAACAATGCAGGCTGGAACTTTGGTGTCATCCCTGCCGATGTCATCGAACCGACCGGTGGTAATCCCAACGGTTGGCTGCACAACGACCAGATCGACATGTTCACGGTCATCCTGCGTAACGACACCACCACCGGACCTTGGGTGGGTGATTACCGTGCCGCAGGCGTTTCGCGCATTCACTTCGATGCCCAAACTCTTGGAGCCGTTTTCGGTGCAGCCGGTCGTGACATGAGCATCTTGCTGCGTGACACCAAGGGCACTGCTCTCGTCGATGATGATGATTATGCCTATTACGTCGGGCATCTGGTGCCGCAAGTTGGCGCTGGCTGGAAGCACTTCAACTTTGAGATTCCAAGTCAATCGACCGATCCCGTGCCGTTCGGCTGGAAAGGCGGTTGGGTCGGCGATGGCGAGAACTTCCGCCCAGGCGTGGATTGGAACGACGTCATCACCAATGTCGACGTGGTCGAAATCTGGTGGATGGATCCATCCTTCTTCGCCATCTTCCAGACCTGGAATGTAGGCGTCGATAACCTCACCATCGAGTGGGGCATGGATGCAGAGGTTTCCATCGCACCTGGACTGGCTGGTGTCAACAACACCATTTCGATGGTCAACGCATCCCCGAACAGTGCTGTGCGTTTCGCTGGATCGACGACTGCCGGCACCACCAACTTCAACTGGATGGGCGATCAGATGCAGTTGGGCATGGGCAATCCACGTGAGGTCGGCGTTGCGACCGCCGATGCAGCTGGTAATGCCAGCGTGATGGCCTTGATTCCGGCATCCTTGGTCGGAACCACCATCTACCTGCAAGGCTTTGATTCCACCGATGGGCGCCTTTCGGCTCCATTGGTCGTGAACCTGCCGTAGCTTGTTGAGGGGACGGGCGGGTAGAATCTCCGTTGGAGTCACTGCCGACATGCTTAAGAAATTCTTCCTGTCCGTCCTCGTCATGCTCGTCGTCCTGACGGTCATCGGCTTCTTCCTGCCTAAGGATTATGAAGTCAAGCGCACGCAACCGATCGAGGCGTCGCCCGAAGCCATTGTTGCTTTCGTAACAGACCTGAAGACTTGGCCTGAGTGGTCGGCTTGGGGCAAAGAGGCCTATCCGAACTGTGTTTGGACCTTCGATGAGGATGGCAAATCCATGTCCTGGGATGGACCGGATGCCGGCAAGGGCCGCCTGACCATCACCGAAGCCACCTCGGAAGTGATCCGTTGGGACATGGGTTTCGGCGAGGAAGGCATGGATTCCAAGGGTGGCCTGCTGCTCGAGACCACGCCGACGGGAACCCAAGTAAGTTGGTTCATGAGTGGCCGCCTTGAAGGCCCCATCGGTGGTTGGATGAACATGATGATCGATGGCATGGTTGGTCCTTACTTCGAGGAGAACCTGAACAGCATCAAGGAGTTGGTCGAGGCTGAGAAGGACACCCTCCAGGGGATTCCCTACCTGGCTCAGTAAGGCAACCCATGTCCATCCTGATCCACGAAGTCGCCGCGCGCGACGGCCTGCAGAACGAGAAAACCGTTCTGTCCACCGAGCAGAAGTTGCAGTTGCTGCAGCGACTCGCCGCCTCGCGCCCGGATTCGCTTGAGGTCACGAGCTTTGTGCGCCCCGACCTGGTGCCGCAGTTAGCCGATGCCGCTGAGTTGTGTGAAGCGACTCGCGATGTGGCTTGGCGCGAGGGGATTCCCCTGGTCGGCTTGGTGATGAACCTGCGCGGGTATGAGCGCTTCCGGGAAAGCGGCTTGGATGCGATCACGGCTGTGATCGGAGCGCATGAAGGTTTTTCCTTGGCGAACTCCGGCATGTCGATTGAGAAAGCGGTCGCCGTGAACCGGGAATTGGTTGCTGCTGCTACCGCAGATGGTTTCCCGGTGCGCCTTTACTTGTCGATGGCCTTCGGTAGCCCACAGGATGGTGATACGGATCCATCGGTGGTGTTGGATTTGGTGCAGGCAGCCAAAGAGATGGGAGTGGAACGGGTGTTGCTCTCCGATACGGTGGGCGTCGGCCGCGAAGAGCAGGTCGAGACCTTGGTCTCCGGTTCCTTTAACATCCTGTCCGCCGATCAAGTCGGTCTGCACATGCACGACACCTACGGTCGCGCTCTCGAGAACTGCGAAAAGGCCATGGACCTCGGCATTCGAATGTTCGACGCCTCCGCCGGCGGCACCGGTGGATGTCCCTTCGCTCCAGGAGCCGCCGGCAATCTTGCTACCGGTGCTCTGATGGCTGCCGCCCGCCGTCGCGGCGAGCCTTTGGACATGGACGGAGGTGCGGTCGATGAAGCTGCAACTTTCCTCGCTGATGTCCTCGGCCGACCCTTGGCCATGGGCAGCCGACGGCGTCCGACTGGAACGTGACCCGTCGTTGAGCCGCCGCGTTAGGGTTGAAGATCCTCCATGCGACCCTATCTCACTTGGATCTTCACCTCCATACGCGGCTTCGGCTGGCTGCCATTCGCATTCTTCCTGTTCCACGTCGTGGTCAGCCAGGTGTTCGAGGCCTACCTGCGCCTGCCGGGGCTCGATATCCCCATGCATTTCCTCGGCGGCAGTGTGATCACTTGGTTCCTTTGGCGTTCCCTGCGCCATCCGACCGCTGTGGAAGCCCTCGGACCGCGCCGTTTCCAGGCCGACATCCTGCTCGCCGGGCTTGGAGTCGGCACGGTCATCGGGCTTTGGGAGTTCGCAGAGTGGAGCACCGATGCGCTCGGGATCACCGAAGCCCAAGTGGGCCTGGATGACACCATGCTCGACATGTTTCTGGGCCTGGCTGGCGGCTGGTGTTACTTGGCTTGGGCAGTAGGATGGCGGAAGTCGAATCAAGCTTGAACCATGCCAGCTCTACGCCACCACGCCATCAACTACATCGAGTTCGCCGTCACGGATATGGCAGCAACCCGCGCATTCTTTCACGCCGCATTCGGTTGGGAATTCAATGAATACGGCCCTGAGTACACCGGCATTCGTCAGATGGGCGAGGAAGGGGAAGTCGGAGGGTTGCGCTTGGAATCGGAAGTGAAACCCGGCGGAGCATTGGTCATCCTCTATTCCGAAGACCTCGAAGCTAGCCTCACTGCAGTGGAATCTGCAGGCGGACGCATCAGCGCACCGATCTTCGCCTTCCCAGGAGGACGTCGGTTCCAGTTCTTGGATCCGGATGGCAACGAGCTGGCCGTCTGGTCGGATCAGTAACGGCGGTCGAGCCACGGCGCTATCCTGTGCCGGCTATGGAAGACGTCATCCAATCCGAACTGCTCCGCATCGAGGCGGGGGAGGATGTGCGCATCTTGTTCGCGATCGAATCCGGCAGTCGCGCTTGGGGTTTCCCTTCCCGAGATTCCGATTACGACGTGCGCTTCGTCTACGCCCGACGCCCGGATGGGTACCTCTCCGTTTTTGAAGGGCGCGATGTGATTGAGTTGCCGATCAGTGGGCTCCTCGACATCAACGGTTGGGATCTGAAGAAGTCCTATGGCCTCATGCGGAAATCCAACCCACCTTTGATGGAGTGGTTGCTTTCCCCAATCGTCTACCGACGTCATGCGGCCACCGACAACTTTCACGAACAGGCCAACGAGGCCTTTCGACCCTTAGCGGCATGCCACCATTATCATTCGATGATGCGCAATATGATGAGCGCCATTGGAAATGGAGAACAGGTGCGCATGAAGAAGTATCTCTACTCTTTGCGCCCGATGTTGGCGGCGCAATGGGTGCAAGAGCGTGGAACCCAACCGCCAATCCTATTCCAGGATCTGGTGGAGGCCTACATGCCAGCCGGACCATTGCGCACTTTCCTCGATGCCATGATTGAGCGAAAGGCTAGTGATGAGGAAACCGGTTTAATCGAACGTCATCCGCCCTTGGATCAGTTCCTCGAAGAGGGATTCCGCAAACTCGGCGAGAGTCTGCCTGAAGCAACATCGGGAGTGCCACCGGAACGGGTGAATGCTTGGTTCCGCGCGATGCTGCAGGAAGTCTGGCAGTAGCAGCCTGCGGGCGTGTTCCCATCCGGGCGGTGGGTTACAGTGCATCGGTGAGTTGGTTCCACATCATCCCCGTGCTCTGGTTCTGCTTGCTGGGTTCTCCCACGTGGGGGCAGCAATCCCCGACCATCCTGCCGGAGCCGCAGTCGATCACGGTCTTGGATCAAGAGGGAATGCTCATGCCTGGGCATTTGCGCGCGGATGCTCCCCAGGACCTGCCCTGGGCCGAAGAGCATCTCAAGGCATTCGGCCAGGCCTTAAGGGTTGGATATGGACAGGGTCTTTCCTTCACCTCTTCCGAATCCATTGACCCGCCGCATCTAATGGTTCGCGTGGCCAAGGATCTCGCGCCGGAGGCCTATCGCCTTGCTCTCACCGACCGGATCCACGTCGAGATTGGTGGTCCCAAGGCTTTGGCGCATGCCACCGCGACTCTCCTGCAGCTTTGGGGTCCGATGGGGAGCCGCCTACCTGCAGTGCGGATTCAGGATGCACCTGCCAACCCTTACCGCAGCTTGATGGTCGATCTCGGGCGCAACCCGCACAGCCTGACCCTCATGAAGGAGACGATCGACCTGCTCTGGTTCTACAAGGTCGACTCCCTCCATCTGCATCTCACGGACGATCAACGATTCGCCTTTCCATCGGAGGCATTTCCCAAGTTGACCAGTGCCGAAACATGGACCATCGAACAGTTTCATGCGTTGGAGGCCTATGCCGTCGCCCGTGGGGTGACTTTGATTCCGGAACTGGAGTCTCCCGGCCATGGAACTTTGTTACGCAAACATTATCCGGAAGTCTTTGGCACCAACCCAACCGAACTTGCGAGCTTGCCATCCGCCCGCGAAGGCCTGAAGACTCTCTTGAAGGAAATGATGGACGTGTTTCAGAGCACCCCTTATCTGCATATCGGGGGCGATGAAGCTTATGGAGTGCCGCACCATCTGCAGCATGACCTCGCCAATGATTTGCATGCTTTCCTCAAGCAACACGGTCGTACCGCCATGGTTTGGGAGGGGCCACCTCTGGGCGAAGGCTCCCAGAAGATCGATACCGACGTCATCCATTTCAATTGGCGCACCATCGATTTCCCTGCCGATGCCATGCTTGCAGCCGGTTATCCCGTGATCCAAGCTTCATGGGATCCGCTTTATGTGGTGGATCACTATCCGCGCAACAACTTCACCATGGCCGCGCCGGCGCATATCTATCGCACCCTTTCGCGCGGACGTTTTGGCCATTTCAATCCGCATATCCCGACCTTCACCGATCCGATCATGCTGGATTCCGCAGATCCCCAAATCCTCGGCTACTGCATGCCATGGTGGGAGGGGCGCGAAACCTATTTCCTCCCATT
>JBMYYH010000063.1:0-17555 GCA_049609225.1 Planctomycetota bacterium
GTGGAAGACGAAGCTTCGTCTTGGACTAGGGGATCACGCGACCGGAAATGATGCCGGGTGCGTGACGACCAGGGAGGTCGCCGCCTGCGGGTGAGCCGATCAAGACCTTAACCTGCCCGGCGGTAGAGCTGGGTGAATACGCGACCGACCAGCCGAAGCCATCATCTCCTTCGTTCGGCGGGAAGCTCGCGAGAACGGTGCCATCTTTGCCGCTGAAGATCTCGGCACCACCACCAGGGTTGTGCAGATTCTGGTTCTCCCATTCGCCGGGATGGCCGAGCAGATAATCGGGATGGCCATCTTGATTGATGTCGCCGGCACGAGAGAGCGCATGACCATATCCGGCTTTCGCGGCACCGGCCGGGCCTTGATGGCGTCGGATGATGGTGCGCGTGGTTGGGGTGAACACCCAAACCAAGTCGCTACAGGGCTCTCCGATCAGGACATCACGCAGGCCATCGCCGTTGACATCTCCAGCACCCTTGACGGTGAAACCGAAACGGGTGAGGGGCCGAGAACCCCGCACATGGGAGATCGGCTGCAGGTCTTGGCCTCGCACGATGACGACTTCGCCTCTTTCATTTGCTGCAAAGGGTGCCCCGATGATGATCTCGGGGATGCCGTCGCCGGTGACATCACCGATGGCGGACATCGAAGTGCCGAAGCGGGCATAACTGGTCTGGCCTTGTTTGGATGCGATCAGGCTGCCGTCGGTACCGGAGTAGAGGTAGACCGCGCCACGGAAGAACTGCTCCTCCGGCGCGGCGACCAACAGATCGTGCACGCCATCCCCATTCACATCCGGCACGCTGGTCAGACGCAATCCAAAGGCCGCATAAGGGACCGTACCGTCGATGCGATGCATCAGATTGCCGGTCTTGCCGCTCCAGATATAGACCGATCCACCTTCCGTCGCGCCGAAATGCGCATTACGGGCACCGGCGGCATAGTCGCGGTAACCATCGCCATTGAAATCGCCGGTGGAAGTGGCGTACTCCCCAAGACGCGCGCGAGGACTGGGTCCATCGTGGCGTCGGATCAAGGCTTGGGTGGCGCCATCGTAGATATAGACGGAACCAGAGTTGTTGCCTTGATGATCGGAGCAGAAGGCTGAGCTTCCGAACTCAGCGACGCCATCGCCGTTGATGTCATCGAGGAAGAAGACCGACATACCGAGACCATCCCAATGGTTGGGATTGCTCAAGTCGAAATCCGTGCCGGCAGTCTGCGCGGCGAGTGCAACAAGAATGGGGGTGAACAGAAGCATCACAGATAGACGTGGGTGCAGGGCGGGGGGAGCCCTTCAGATTTTAACCGAATTACGATTTCCTAGGGTTCAGAAACCGGAGACGTCGCCCGGTTCCCAGAACTCGAGGCGATTGCCTTCTGGATCTCGCGCCCAGAAGAATTTGCCCTCATCATGCGATTCCAGCGGCTCAAGGGGAATTCCGACGCTTTCGAGTTTGTCTCGTAAGGCCTGCGCATCTTCGACGCGGAAGTTCACCCGATATTCCCGTCGCCCCTCTGGCAGTGGCTCTTCCGCCTGAAAAATGGAGAACACGGTGAAGACCTTGTCTCCCGGATTCTCAAGGTCCCCTGCGGCGAAGCTCAGATAGTGGGTCTTGCCCTCATTGAAACTATCGAAAGCCAAACCGAAATGCGCGACATACCAATCACGCAGAGCCGCCGCATCGTTGCTGTAGATGAAGACACCGCCGAATCCTTTGAGGTCTGCCATACCTGCGATTGTAGGCCGACGTCGATAGAGTAGGGGCGGATGGCCGCTTCCAGCTCCAAGTTCATCATCTACGCTGCCCTCATCGGCAACGCCCTGATCTCCGTGACGAAGTTCGCGGCGGCCATGATTTCCGGCAGTTCGGCGATGCTGTCCGAAGGCATCCACTCTCTGGTGGATACCGGCAACCAGGTACTGCTGCTCTATGGCCTGAAGCGCGCCGCGAAACCCGCGGATGAGCAGTTCCCCTTCGGTCACGGCAAGGAGATCTACTTCTGGAGCTTCGTGGTCGCGATCCTGATCTTCGCGGTCGGTGCTGGCATCTCCCTGTACGAGGGCATCATCCACCTGCAGCATCCGGCGGAAATGGATTCCGTCATGATCAACTACATCGTGCTTGGCCTGGCGTTGGTGTTTGAGGGAGTGGTGTGGGCGATTGCGATCCGCGAGTTCTGCCGCGTGAAGGGCAAACGCGGTTTCCTCGAGGCGGTGAAGCACGGCAAGGATCCGTCGATCTTCGTGGTGGTGTTCGAGGATTCGGCCGCCATGCTTGGTCTCATCGTGGCCCTGTTCGGTGTGATGGGAAGTCATCTGCTGGGCTTGTGGTGGGCGGATGGTGCGGCTTCGATTGTGATTGGTCTGATTCTGGCCGGTACGGCCATCTGGTTGGCCTATGAAACCAAGAGCCTGCTGATCGGCGAGGCGGCGCACCCCGAAGAGGTGGAAGGGATTCGTGAGCTGATCAGTGCTTACCCCGAAGTCACCAAGGTCAATGAAGTGCTCACCATGCACATGGGGCCGGACTTCGTGCTCGCCAACCTCAGTGTTAATTTTGAGGACGATTTGCCGACGGGCGACCTGGAGCAAGCCATCTTGAGGATGGATGCCGGGATCAAGCATCTGTATCCACTGGTCAAGCGTGTGTTTATTGAGGCGGAACCTCAAAACCAAGCTTGAATAGCGCAGCGCCGTTGCCAATAATCAGGCCATGTTGGCCCCGACCCTTGGCACCGGCACCTTGTCCCTCGAGGCACGTGTGGTCGCGGCTGGGGGTACCACGGAGTTGGTGCTGCAGCGGCGTCTGGAGCTTGTGGCCGAAGCAGTCAGCGAACGCTACACCGAGATCTTGAGCGGTGCGATTGAGGTGGGCGAAGGCGGGCATCTGTTCCTCCAAGTGGATTTGGAAGCCGCGCCACGAGGGTTATTGGATGGGGCCGCACGTCTGGTCGAGATGATCTGTGAGTTGACGCTACGTCTGACTCCGATTCGATGCCGCTTCGCCCTGATCCCGCAAGTGCAGGAAGACAGCGCCAAGATACGTAAACGTTCTGCGATGTGGGTGGATCACGCTTTTGAGGAAGCGCAGCAGCAGCGTTTGTTCCTTGCCGCGCATGGATTCGGGGATCTGGAAGACCGCAGCCTTACCGGAGTCTTCGCCGGAATCGGTGTCCTGCTTTGGGGTTGGACCGAACGTCAAGCGCAGTTCGTGCGCGCAGTCCTGCGGGATGGCGTGGTCGAGGTGCTGGAGGGCGAGCGTCCGGCGATGCGATTCCTGCCGGAACGGAAGCGTCGCGAGATTGCGGCGGCGTTCAAGGTGAGTCCGTCGGTCGTCACGGAATGCCTGCAGGCCGCGAAGGTCAAACGCTTCCGCTACGAAGTCTGGGCGGCAGCCGACATGATGCGGCGTGTGCTCGACAACGACTAAGGTGTGCCGCGTTTTTGGCGCTAGTCCTTTTGGGTCGCGCCGGTGTGTCCATCCACTTTCGCGGATTCTTCGGCGGCTTCGGCTTCGGCCAACAAAGTCTCGATCAAGTCGATGTAGGCAGCACGCAGTCGTTCATGCTCCTTGCCGGTGGCAGGTCCTGCAAAACCGGAATGAATCGCGCGTGGATTGCCTTCGTGATCCAAGAAGATCGCCGTCGGATAGGACTTTATGCGATCGATCGCGGGAAAGGACTTCTGCGCGCCGGTCTTATCCGCAGTGCCGGCCAGCAGCACCGGGTACTGCAGATCATGCCGCTCGCGGAATCGTGCAACCTGTTTGCGGTCGCGCTCTTGTTCGCCAGTGAGTTCAAAGGCCAAGCCGATGATGCCAAGCCCGCGTTCGGCATAGCGCGCATGCAGTTCCGACCACAGCACCGCCTCATCATTGCAGTTGGGGCACCAACTCCCGAACACGCTGAGGATGGTTACCTTGCCGCGTAGTTGCGGATCGCCTAGAGAGCGCGATCTGCCATCGGCATCGGGGTAACGCAGAGTGTCGAGATCGATGTCGGGATTCCAATGAACCTCATCGAAACTATCCGGCAGCGAAATGTTGGGGGAGTAGGTGGCGGACCAGGTCTCGTGCCAGCTATCCGAGGACCAGAAATCGCCCTGCAAGGTGCGGTCCGCGGAGAGCGTCGCGCGGAACAGGAAGGCGTGGGCACCATCGAAGCAGGAAAGCTGCAACAGCGGGCCATCATGACGCCCGGCCAGATAGCGGTAATCCCCAAGCGTGGTCAGGAAGGTGCCTTGGACGCGATGATCCTCGCCTTCCTCAAAAACCCCAACCGCAAGATCTTCACTGGACTCGAACTGCACGGCCCAGCGTCCCTCGAAGTTGGAGTTGCCGGTGGCATCGTGATCAAACTGCTCCCCGGGACGTGCCGGCTGTGGGTGAAACCGATGCCCCTTCCCAGCAACTGCATGAAAGGGCATCTCAACCCAGCGATCCAAGCCCCGACGCTTGCGCCAAGTGCCATCCAAGCGCGAACCCTCAAGGCTGACTTGCGCGCGGATTTCGGAATCATAGTGCGGCATCGCGAAGACCAACTCGCTGGTCGCGTGATCCCACCGCGTTTCCGGGACGGCAATTCGTTCCTCGCCGTTGATCCAATGCACCTGCCAGTTCCCCGGCTCACCGTTCATCTCGATCCCGAAGGGCAGTTCTCCACCTGGGCTATCCAGCCAGGCGCGGTAGTGCCCCTGCCCGAGGGCGGGAGTGCCGTCGGGCAAGGTGAGTTGAGCGGCGAGCAGGAGCGCCAGCAGCATGGTGCTAGTTCAAGGTCAACGCCGCGACGTTGGTGTATCCACCACCCACGGCCGACATGTAAGTGAGCTCACCGACGGCATAGCCGATGGTGCGTCCAGCTAAGGCCGGGTTGCTCGGCAGTGCGAAGGTCTGCATTTCGATGCCACCGGTTGGAATGACTCCTGCTGCAGTCCGTGCAATCGGACCGAGGTAAAGGAATCCGAAAGGAGCCACATGCGAAGTGCTGGTTGCCAGCGAACGCGAGAACAGCAGGTTGTAGGGATCACCTGCAGTGCCCGTCAGCGTGACATCGACGCTTCCGCCAGGAACCAAGTTGCCAGCGAAGTCGAGCGTGGGAACACCCAGCGAGTCGAAGGCTGCACGTACATCAGGACGTGGGCCGATGTAGTTACCACCGGTCTGCGGCGTGCCCGTGGCCGTCAGCAAGGAGCGTAAAGCCAAAGGAGCGATTTCGGTCTCGAAGGTTTCTCGGTAGACCCCCATGACCATCATGCCGGCGCCGGTCGCGATGGGCGTGGCGCTGGAAGTGCCGGAGAAGGCTGCGGTGTATTCGGTGGTCGGGCCACTGCCGAAGTGGAGATCGCCATAACCCGTAGTCGTGACGTTCTGTCCCCAACCATGGACATCCAAGCGGCTGCCGTAGTTCGAGAACCAAGCGGTGACCAGGTTGGCGCCATCGGAAGCACCGACCATCACGGCACCGGAGTCGCGCACGTTGCGGTCGAAGGCACCACCATAAACGCCACTATCCAGGTTGTTGGAGCCGTTGCCCGCTGCGGCGAAGACATGAATGCCATTGGCCGTTGCGGTCTGAATCGTCGCGAAGGAGCCTGGATCGTATTCGCATGGGAAAGGTCCAGGAGGAGTGCCGTAACACTGCACTTCCAAGACCACCACATCACCGGCGGAGGCCGCATTGATCGCATTGGCGATGGCGGTCGGAACGTTGGACCCACTACCGAGGTGCGAGGACATGACCACATCGGCTTCCGGCACGATGCCGTGCACGCCGATGCCGTTGTCTTCACCGACCAATTCACCCAGCACAGCCGTACCGTGATCCCAAGGATAGGGAGCAGGCGTCAGGCCGACGAAGTTGTTCAAGGAAGCATGCGCGATGTCTTCATGATCATCCGTCCAGCCTGTTTCAACATCCGCGATCAGGATGCCTTCACCGCGGCTACCACTGAACCATTGGCCATAATCTGCGTCCACACCCAAGGGGGCGGCTTCGCGGTAATCCTGGCTGCCGGTGAAATCGGGAGAGCCCAGCAACGGCGGAGGTTGTGGTGCGAAGGCAGGATTGACGAAAGGCGCGATCGGCGGCGCCATCGGATCCTCTACGGTGCCGGTGGGGTAGGCGATCTCGACGATGTCATAGGCATTGAGGCGATCGCAAGTCACGCCCATCGCTTCCTTGTGCGCAAGTTCAATGCGGAAGAACAGGTTGAGGTCATGCAGGCGCTTGCCACTCTTCTGTTCACCTGAAACTCGCCAGGCCTCCAAAGTCTCGGCGGGTAAATCGATCAAGCGTTCCTGCTTCAAGGCGACTTCGGCGAGGATCGCGTTGATCTCGGTGCCGTCCACATGCTGGAACACGCCATCTTCGAGATGCACTCCCGAATCGTGGCGGAACTTCACCACCATCGTGGTGCCGTGATAAACAGGATGCACGATGGTGGTCGCCGGCTTGGCGCGCAGCGGTGCGAGTTTCTGTGTGGCATCTGCTTGTGCTGCAGCGTTCAGAGCTGGTGCAGCCAGCAGGAAGGGTAAAAGAGGGAGAAGGGTATGTTTCATTCCGAGGGGTTTTGAGCCTGTGGGAGTATCTTTGCAGGATAACGGAGGATTGTTACTTGCAAGAGAGGAATGGCGGGGAATACCGTGTGCGCCGGCCCTAGCCGACACCCCCAGCCCTATTCCACCCCTTGACCGTCCCTCAGGCTCAGTGCTTTCATGACAGCTATGCGCGCTGTCGTGCGCAGCCACATTTCTTACCGCGCTTTTACGAGCGCTTCTTGGGCAAAGGCGAACGCATCGCGAGTCGTTTTGAGGGTGTGGATATGGAGCGCCAGCAACGGATGTTGCGGGCTTCCTTGGAGTTGGTGATTCTGGCCGCGACTTCCGGAATCGATCCGGGATACTTCCTGGCGCAGATGGCCAGGCGTCATGCGCGTAACCAGTACAACATTCCGCCGGCACTCTACGCCGATTGGCTCGGTGCCCTGTTGGAAACCGCTGCGGAATGCGATCCCAGTTTCGATGAAGAGGCCCATCAAGTGTGGGTCGATGTCATGTCGATCGGCATCCGATACATGATCTCCCAGTATGGAGCGCAGGACTAAGGTAGGTTCGTGCTGACGGCCCTAACCTTTGCTCTCACTCTCCTCGCTCCTCAGGCTCCGGATGGTTTTCCGGAGGACGGCCACCGTGTCAGTCGCCCTGGCATTCCTGGCACTCTTTGTGTCTATGGCGAGGATGCCAAAGCTGTCCTGACTTCCGGCGGCAAGCATCCCAAGGCCGTGGCTGCAGTCGCACAATATGGCAAGGGGCGGGTCTTTGGAATCGCGCACGATGGTTATCGTGCGGCGTCCCATTTCGAGAAGGAAGATGGCCTGATGCGCGCGGCTCTGGATTGGTTGCTCCAAGGCGAGAAGCCAGGGAAGGTCAGTCTGTTGACCCCGCATGCCGGGTTTGAGCAGACCTTGGCGAATCTCGGTTTTGAAGTGGTTCCATTCGGCGTAGACGGACTTGCGGCGACTCAAATCCTTTTCCTCTCCGGCGAAGGCCCCATCGACGAGGCAACACATGTTGCCATCTCCACCTGGATCCAAGACGGCGGCTCTCTCTGTGCGACGCTCTGCCCATGGGGATGGAAGCAAGTGCATGGCAGCAAGGGTTGGGAACTCACTAAACAACTCACTGCCAATCGCATCCTTGCTCCAGCCGGTATGCAGTTCACCGATGGTTACGCTGATGCCAAAGTCGACGGCATGTATGTGGTCGATCGAGCCACATGCGCGCAAGTGAACTGCAGTGTGTTGGTCGAACAACTGGAATCCAGGAATCCACCGAAGGATCTCACTCCATTGGAGGATGCTCTCCGCTTCTTGCCGCTCGACGATGTCGTTTTGCTTCCGCGGTTGGAGAAGGTCCTGCCTAAACTCGATGAGGACTCCGCTCCGAAACCAGATCACGCTCTAAAAGCCAAGGAACATCCATTGGAGCGCCTTGCGGTCATCGCCCAACACCGACGCCTTCAGGCTTCCAGCCCCGCCAATCCCATGAAGACTCCAGGAGCCGAGGTCTTCCCGGGAGTGTCGAAGGGTGCTCCGAAGTCCTTTGCCAAGGTCCTGTCCTTGGATCCAAGCATTCCAGGTTGGCAATCCACCGGCCTATATCTCGACCCCGGCAAAGTGCTTCAGGTCGCTTCCGACGCCAACCTCGAAGGATGGCAAGTACGTATTGGCGCGCATGCAGATCGACTCTGGCATAAGGATCGTTGGCCGCGTTGGCCGGAGGCGTCGGTGGTGCAGCCGTTGAAGCAGGAAGTGCAGGCTGCTTCCGGCGGTTTGATTTACTTCATCGCAGATGCAGAGAACGCCGCACCCATTCGCGTGACGCTATCGGGCGCCGTACCCGCACCGCATTGGGTGAGCGGCCAGACGTCGGACAAGGAGTGGCGTAGGATTCGCAAGGAGCCGGCACCGTGGGCGGAGTTGCAGGGGAAGTATTTGATCCTCACGCTTCCGAGTACCGCCATTCGTAAACTCGACAATCCGCAAGAGCTCATGGACTGGTGGGATACCACCGTCGCTGAGCAGTTCACCTTGGCAGGGGAGCCCTTGCCGCAACGACCGGAACGTTTCGTGAGCGATGTGCTCATCAGTGCGGGATATATGCACGCGGGATATCCGATCATGATGCACTTGGATGTGGCCGAACCGCGCGTGGGAAAACGTCCGGCGGTGTTGGTGGACTTGGAGGAGCTGCAGGACAAGGGCAACTGGGGTTGCTTCCATGAGCTCGGTCACAATCGTCAAAAACCGGCCTGGACCTTCGGTGGCACTGGCGAGGTCACCAACAACTTGTTTTCACTGCATAGTGGTGAGGTGATGTCCGGGATTGAGCCGTGGCAGAACCCATGGCTGCAGAACCAGAAGATGGCAGGACGGGCTTACCTCCGGGATGGAGCCGATTTCAACGTGTGGAAGCGCAAGCCGGGCATCGCGCTGTTGTGTTATGCCCAGATCCAAAAGCACTTCGGTTGGGAGCCGTTCCGTCAGACTTTTGCGGCTGCGCGGGATCTGCCTGCGGGAGAACGTCCCAACAACGATGATGCGAAGCGCAGTTTTTGGGTCCGGCAGATGTCGCATGCTTGCGGACAGGATCTGCGGGCCTTCCATGCGCATTGGGGCTGGCCCCTGGAACCCAGCTTGGAGCAAGACGCCGCCTTGGATGCCCTCCCGAAGTGGATGCCGGATTTCAGCGAGTTGGAATAATGAATAGACCACGCGTAGGAGTATCGGCCTGTGTTCTTGGTGAGCCTGTCCGATTCGATGGTGGCCATAAGCGCAGTCATTTCGTCCAGAAGGAGTTGGGGGATCTGGTGGATTTCATTCCCGTTTGTCCTGAGAAGGAGATTGGAATGGGGGTGCCGCGGCCGGTTCTCAGGTTGTTGCGGGGCGACGATGGAGAAATCCAGATGGTCGAATCGGACTCAGGAATCGATCATTCGGAGGCGATGACTGCTTGGTCCAAAGAGCGCGCGAACGGCCTCGATTCAGAGAACCTAGATGGATTCGTGCTCCAAGCGAAGTCGCCGAGCTGTGGGATGGAACGCGTCAAGACCTATCGGTCAAACGGCATGTTGCATGACACCCATGGGGTCGGCTTGTTTGCCCGCGCCCTGATGGATAGGTTCCCGCTTCTCGTTGTGGAAGAGGCTCCACGCCTCAATGACATGCGTCTGCGCGACAATTTTTGTTTTCGCTTGTTTGCGATGCGGAGAGCCAAAGACCTGTTCGCTGGGAACTGGCGCAACGGAGACGTGATTGCCTTCCACACTCGAGAAAAAATGGCGCTTCTTGCACGTGGGCGGCCTGCATATGAGGAGATCGGGAGATTGGTTTCCGGGGTCGCCTCTGTCCCAAGGGAAGACTTCGCTCGAGATTACTTGAGGCAATTGGCTCTTGCGTTTCGCCCTGTGCCAACTCGGGGGCGCCTTCTTGATGCGTTGCAGCACCTTGCCGGCCATTTCAAAGAAGACCTGTTGCCAGCCGAGAAGGAGGAGTTTCTTGAGTGCATGAAGGAATTCCAAGCAGGCCGCCTGCCACTCCATGCGATTGCTCGCATGATGCGTTTGATGGCAGCCCGCCATGGGCGTGATTGGGTAGCAGACCAGACTTTGCTAAACCCGGCGCCCAATACTCTCGGCCTTCACAATACCCCCTTCTAGGGTGCGGGCTAAGGCAGGATGGGCACTGCGATGATGTCGCTTTGGAAGTCCTTTGGACCCAAGGTGCCCCAAACGAATTCCACATCGCGTCCGATCGCTGCGGCGGGAAGAGGGCCAAGGGTGTCGAAGGTGTAGCTGGCGAGTCCGGCGGCATCGAGTGTGCCGGTGGTCAAGATGACTTGCTGGGAAGGTGGCCCTGGGACCACGCGCCTTCCAAGGAAGTAGTTGCGCGAGGCCATGGTGCTGCCCCCGACCAGATCCAACTGCACCTGGCCACCCGTTGCGGCGGACAGGGTGGCGTCACCCGGGAAAAGGTACTTTTGATAGCGGCGTGACTTGAACACCGGAGTGCCGTTGACGTTGGTGTAGGTCCAAACCACCGCATCGGTCGGATCCACTTCAAAAAGGTAACCGGAACCGCCCTCGATGATCAAGGTATTGCCGTTCGGCTGACGCTCCGCACCCCCGATGAACCCCGTGTAGAAGTTCGACGGCACCGGATCCTGCCAACTCCAAAGGGCGGCACTCGGTCCGTAGATCCCTCCGACGGGCAGGGTGTAAGTGCCATCCGGCAACACCGGCGAAACGAATTCATCCACCGTGCTGTAAGGTCCCCCCGGACGATCATTGCCATTGTTGAACACCAACATGTTGCCGGCCCCCGGACGCCCCTCCGGAATCCACTGAATGTCGTGCTGATTCCACAAGGTCTGGTCCGACGTACTGCCACGCCCATAGGCGACAGGATTGCCCCAGCGGTAGAGGAGGTCACCACCTCGCCCACGCAATCCCCCGGTCGAACCGGCAGCTTCGGCCGTGGTGGTGCTGTGGTCGATCACCCAAATCTCATCCGAAAACGAGACGCTGATCGCGATTTGATCCAGCGCAGGGTTGTAGTCGATGGCATTGCAGTGCGTCCAATCTCCATTCGGCGGAATGACTGGCGGAAAGTTGATGTCGATGCGCTCCGGTCGATCCGCGATCACATCGAAATCGGGCGCCAAGGGATCGAAATCCTGTACTAGATGATCGGCGGCATGCCATTCCCATACCACCGTCTGCGTATTGCGGTCGAACTCCAGGATGACTTCCGACCAGAAGGTGGTGGTGTTCAACAGTGCGGGATCGCGTCCCAGTGCGAAGGCACCGGTGTCACTGAGGTCCTCAAAGTTCATCAACAAGAGATTACCGTTCGGCAGAATCGCGAGGTCGTGATGGAGTAATTCCGTGGCCGTCGCGAGTTGGAAATCCCAAACGAGATTGCCATCCCAATCGATCTCCTGCACGCCACCACCGCTGCCGCCGATCACGCTTCCAGGACTGCCGCCAGTCTTGTACATGCGCACTAGGTTGCCATTCGGGAGGAGGTAAGTCGCATTCCCGGGCAGAGCCGTGCCTGGCCAGATATGCACGATGTTCCCACCTTCATCAATGAGATGCGTGTCGTTGGATCCAAACGGCGCGACCAGGGTGTGGCCTTCCTGGGGCGACTGGAGTGCCGGCGCAGCAACCAAAGCAGGGGTAGCAGCGAACAGGCAGGGGAGGATGAGGGGAAGAACCATGGCCCTTCCCTTGTAGCAGAGGCTTCGGAACCTTGCCTCCGTGTGCTATTTTGGAGGCTCATGGATCGACTTCAGCGATCGCTCCCAACGCGACTTGCGGCATACCTCCTCTTTGCCGTGATCGTGCTCGGGGGGCATGCGTTCGGGCAAACGGTCCCGCGGGTCTCCTTCGACCGCATCGACCTCTCGGCAATCAAGGGCTCCAATCAAGCTGCAGCGATTCACCAAGATCAGCGCGGCTATATGTGGTTCGGCACCGGTGGAGGCTTGATCCGCTACGACGGCGTCCACACGCGCCTGTTCTTGCCGGACCCCAAGCGCCCTGCGGACACGCTTGTCCATAAGCAGGTCTGGGAGATCTTCGAGGACTCCGCTGGCATGCTGTGGATTGGAACGGGCGGTGGCATCAGTCGCTTTGATCCTGTCCACGAGACCTTCACCAATTATCGAGAAGACCTTCTCGACCCGGATGGCCTACGCGGTTCCATTTTCCTCGCTATCGCTGAACTTGCAGACGGTCGCATGTTGTTCGGTGCGGCGGAAGGGGGCATGAACCTGTTCGATCCCAAGACCGGGCACAACCAGAGCTTCGTGCATCATCCTGGTATCGATGCGGCCGACCTCACCGATCAGGATTTTCCCTTCCACCGCGTCGACGTCATCAAGGTCGGCCCGGATGGCACACCTTGGATCGGTGGGTCCACGGGCGTCGCACGGATGGATCCAGACAAAGGTACCTTCCAACGCATGGAGATCTTCCCGATGCATCATGTCGGCCTGAAGGATGCACCTGCCCGTGAGCTCCTTTTTGACGAGACCGGCAAGCTTTGGGTAGGCCTTCATTCTGGCCTAGCCACCGTGAACCAGGAGAATGCAACCATCTCTTGGCATGGTGCCGAAAAGGGCCAAGGCCCCATGATTCGCGGTCGCATCTACGGTCTAGCCGAAGACCTATTCGGACGCCTCTGGGTAGCACGCTACAACGGCGACCTGGTGTTGCTCGATCGCGAACGCGCATACCTCGGACGCTACAACCGGCGCCTCGGTGATGAGACCAGTTTGCCTTCGAGCTTGCTCGACATGTTGTTCGTGGACCGGACCGGAGTGCTATGGATCAGTACTTTCGGCGGCGGCATCGCCAAACATACGCCCCACCCAGGCGGTATGCGCACCTTCGTCCATCATCCGGAAGAACCCAACAGCCTGGGACCGGGCAAAGTGAATGAATTGCTGCATAGCACCGATGGTTCCTTGTTGGTCGGCGGCATGGCTGGATTGCGCCGCCTGAGTGCGGAGGGAGTCTTCACCGAAGTGGCTCTCCCTTTTGGAAATGGTGCCTATGTGCCTCATGAAATTCGCGAGCTCACTGCGGTCGGAGATGGGACTTACTGGGCCAGTGGAGCGCGATCCCTCATGCACTTCGACAGCAACGATGAGATTCTGTTCCAAACGAAGTGGAGGCAAGGAGCCTACGAATCCTTTGGAGGCGCCTTGGTCCTCGACCTGCTTTGGGATCCGGCGCATGGTCTTTGGATCGGCACCAAGAAGGGCCTGTTTCTACGCGATTCAGATACCGGTGGATATCGAGTCTTCCGTAGCGAAAAGGGCAATGATCGCAGCCTAAGTTCGGATGAAGTGCGTCATCTTGCACTTGACGAGACTGGCGCCCTTTGGGTCGGGACCTCCACTGGGGTAGACCGCTTTGAAGCAGCCTCCGGAGACTTTCGTAGATTCCGTTCGCAGGAACAGGTTGGTGCAACCCCGAAGGGGACCTTCGGACTCTTGCCGCGTGATGATGGCAGCCTATGGATGGTCGATCCGGATGGCGCATTGGTCTTGCGCCCGGGTGCAAACGCCTTCGAACGTATTCCAAACCCTCCGGGTCCAGGGATTTGGAAGACAAGGTTCTTGATCGAGACGCAAGACCATCAGCTCATGGTCGGGTTTCTTGAGGGTTTGAAACTGCTCAACCCGGACACCCTGCAATATGACCCACGCATCTTGCGCAAGGAATCGCCGCTGGACAATTTCCTCAGTGAGGAACCGCTCATGCGAGACAACGGAGACATCCTCCTGCCGAGTCAGGGAGGCATTTTCGTGGTGGACCCGAACGATTTTCCTGAGGAAACGCCGCTGCCGGCCGTGGTGTTCACTGGGGTGAAGTTGTTCCACGAACCTCTTGGCGGCGGCGCCTTGGCCGAGAATCTAGAGCTTGCCTACGATGAGAACCTGTTGAGTTTTCAATTCGCCGCACTCGACTACAGCAATAGCCGGCCGCACCGTTTTGAAGTGTGGATGGAAGGGGTCGATAAGGATTGGCGTGATGTCGGGAGCCATGCCGAGGTGAGTTATCCGAACCTGGAGCCCGGAGCCTACACCTTCCACGTCCGTCTGTTCGACACGGCGGATCTGGGGGAGAGTGTGGTAGCGACCAAGTCCTTCGTGGTGCTGCAGCCGTTTTGGATGGCCACTTGGTTCCGCATCGGTGCTGCGGGCATGCTCTTCTTCAGTGGTTGGGCGGTGCAGCGATACCGTGTCGCCCGAGTGCGTCGGAGGAACACGGAACTGGAGAACCTGCACCGACGCATGACGGCGGAGAGTAAGCGTCGCGAGACCATGCAGGAGAACTTGTCGATCACGCTGGATTCGATTGCGGATGGCGTGATCTCGATGGACGAAGAGCTGCGCGTGTTGGCGCTGAACCCGGTCGCGTCGAAGCTGACGGGTTGGCCGCAGGAGGAAGCGGTCGGGCGTCCGGTGCATGAAGTCTTCCAGGTGATGGATCTGGATACGCGAGAGCCGGTGACCAACCCCAGGCGATGGTTGCGCTCCGATCCAGCACATGCGGCTGCTCCCTTGCGCGCCCTACTGCATCATGCGGATGGGTCGGAATACATGATCGCGACCAGCGTCGCGGCGATGCGTCGGCCGGACGGAAAGAGTTATGGAACGGTGCTGGTGTTCCGCGACATCACCGATCGCACCGCGCTCGAAGCGCAGTTGGCACAGGCGCAGAAGATGGAGTCCTTAGGGCGTTTGGCTGGCGGCATCGCGCACGACTTCAATAACCTCCTGACCAGCATTCAGGGATATGCCGATCTTGTGCGGATGGACGTTGAACGTCAGGGTAATGCAGGGGGGCGGAGTAAGGAGTACGTCGACGCCGTCCTGCGCAGTTCGAAACGAGGTGCGGATCTAGTCGGGCAGCTACTGGCGTTTTCGCGCCGTAGTGAGTCGGCCACCGAGGAGCTGGAACTGCATGATGTGCTTGAGCAGTCGGTGGAGATGCTGAAACGCACGTTGGACCCCGCGATCGAGATCATCTTGGATGACGAAGCCGAACGTAGTGTGGTCAACGCTAATGCCAGCCTGTTGGTGAACGTGTTCCTGAACCTCGGCATCAATGCCGGCGACGCCATGCAGGGCGGCGGACGTTTACGTTTCAGCACCAGCTTGCATCCCGTGCTCGAAGGCGATCGCGCCTTTGCCGATGGCCTTGCGCCAGGGGACTATCTTGAAGTCGCCGTGCAGGACACCGGTGCCGGCATGTCCGACGCCATGCGCGAACGCATCTTCGAACCCTTCTATACCACCAAGGATCTCGGCGACGGCACCGGCCTTGGTCTGCCCACCGCCCTCAGTACCGTGCGTTCCTTCCACGGCACCATCCTGGTCGATACTTCGCCCGGACGCGGCACCACCATGCGCGTGGTCCTACCCCTGGTGGATCGGGAATTACCCTCAGCGCCGACGCAACCAAGCTCCGGTCCCTCGGAAGGCAAAGGGACGATCCTGCTGATTGAAGATGACGAAGCCGTGATGGAACTCTGCGAGAGTTTCCTGACCTCACTCGGCTATGTCGTGCTGATCGCGCGCGATGGTCTTGCCGGCGCCGAGGAGTTCGAGAAATCCAAGGCCAGCATCGACCTCGTGATCCTGGATTACCTGATGCCGCGCTGCAATGGCGTGGAAGTCGTGCGACGCATCCGCGCAGCCGGCGGTGACCAACCGATCATGATGATCACCGGCTTCAGCCTCGGCGTGACGCGCGAAGAGATTCTGGCTTCCGGTGTAGATGCGGTCTTGACCAAGCCCTTCCTGCCTTTGGAATTGGCAGAACGAATCAAGGTCTTGTTGCGCGGCGTCGAAGCCGCCAACTAATCCTGTTGCAGTAGTTCCGTCAGCTTCGGCGTCATGGCGTCAGCCCAGATCCGATAACCGGCAGGGCTCAGATGCAGCAGGTCCGGCATGATCGATTGCAACAGGGTCCCATCTTCCTCCAGCAACGCAGGGCCAAGGTCCAGCCAGTGCACGCGGTCACGGCCCTTGCACCATTCCTGAAGTTGGAGATTGGAAGCCTCGTTGATCTTGCGTAGGGCATCTTCCTTGTCGGCGCCGCGGGGGAAGGTCGCGAGCATCAACACATCCGCCTCCGGAAGTCGTTCCAACAACTCCGCGACTACCGCCTGGGTGCCCAAGGAGATCTCATCCGAGGAATCCTCATTCGAGTTGTTGGTGCCGATCATCAGGACAGCAACTTCCGGGTTCAGGTTCTTCAAGTTGCCGTTGCGCAATCGCCACAACACATGTTGGGTCCGATCACCTCCAATCCCTAGATTCACAGCCTTCAGCGGCGCATATTGCTCCGCCCAAACTTCCTTACCCGCATCTTCCCAACCCTGGGTGATGGAATCCCCAAGGAACACGACACGGGCATCCACACCCTTCTCGCCGCGATCATTCAATACCGACTGACGCCAAGTCCACCAACCATCGAAACGAGGAACGGGCGAGGTGGCATGGTCGATGCCTAGATGAAGCAGCGCCATAGCCGCGAAATCGAAAACCTCGGGCGCCGCTGGCCATTGGAAATCAGCAGCCCCCGTGCCGCTCGCCAACTGAAACACTGTGCGACATGCCGGCGTATCGGCACCGTGACTCGTGCCTTCGCCACCATGATCGGTACCGACCATGATCAGCCAGTCTTCAAACATCAAATCCCGTCGCCCACGCAAGGCCTCCAACACCTCGCCGATCTCCGCATCCACCTTTTCGATCGCCGCCAGGTACTCCGGAATCTCCACTCCATAACCCTTGTCGTGGCCAGCATGGTCGACGTCGTCGTAATGCAGGAACAAGGCCGTCAAATCCTGAGCCTCACCCTGCAACAACTCCACCGCGCCCTCCGTGACGGCTGCACCGGAATCCGCAGGCATCGACAGATCGATCCGTCCACTAGTCAAGTGTTCATGAATCGGTGCCCATTGCACCACCGCCGCCGTGAACGATTCCGGGTGCTCCTTTTCCAGACGTTCGAGCCAAGTGGGCCAGGCGTCGACCGCGGAACCTTCGAAGGAGTTGTCGCGAATGCCATGCAACTCCATGCGTGCACCAGTGAGAATGCTGGACCATGCCGGCCCCGAAGAAGTGATCTTGGTGGTGCGCGCCTGCAGGCTGAGGCTGCCATTTTGCGCCAATAGATCGAGATGGGGGGTCTTCGCAGCGACCAAAGCATCCGGCCGCACTCCGTCGATGCCGATCATCAGCACTTTCTTATGACTAGGCGCTACTTGGGCGGGTTCCGGCGTTTGAGGCGCCGGGAAAAGGGGCAGCAGGGGAAGGAGGGCGGCGAGGAACATGTCTGGATTCTGCCGCCGACACCACGAAAAAGGGTAGAACGAGTGACCGAAAACCCTCGCCTCAAAGGCGACAATAGGAGCAACAGATGAACAAAGAGCAGATTGATTTCGTCAACTCGCTGGCCGAGTC
>JBMYYH010000064.1:0-17065 GCA_049609225.1 Planctomycetota bacterium
CACCGCGATCATCGCGACGTCCGCCACTTGGGCGCGAAGGACGGGCGGCGGCTGCGATGGCCTCCTCCACTTCCTCCTCTGGAAGCAGCGCGATACGACGGCTCAGGCGAATCTTGCCGGAACGCTCATCGACGTTGACCACGATCACATCGATCATGTCGCCTTCGTTGCAGACATCGCTGACTTCCTCGGTACGCTCGGAAGCGAGCTCGGAGATGTGGCACATGCCCTCCTGTCCGCCGCCCAGGTCGACGAAGCAACCGAAGTCCTTGACGCCGGTGACCTTGCCGTTGAAGCGCTCGCCGACGGCGATGACGCGGGTCTGCTGCTTGATACGCTCGATGCAAGCATCGACGTTCTCGACCGGAGTACCCGACACCTGCACGTTGCCATCCTCGTCGAGGATGTTGACGTTGACGCCGAAGGTTTCCTGCAGGTCGCGGATGTTCGCACCCTTAGGACCGATCACGAAGCCGATCTTCTCGGCTGGGATCTTGACGGCCTTGTTGGCAGGAGCGTACTGCGAGATGTTCTGACGGGGGCCATCGAGGGCTTCCGTCATCTTGCCGAGGATGTGCAGACGACCTTCCTTGGCCTGCTCGATGGCTTCTTCCATGATCGCGGCGCTGAGCCCCTTGACCTTGATGTCCATCTGCAGAGCGGTGATTCCGCTTTCGGTGCCGGTGACCTTGAAGTCCATGTCGCCATGGTGGTCTTCGGAGCCGAGGATGTCGCTGAGGATGGCGTACTGGCCAGTCTCCTCATCCATGATCAAGCCCATGGCGATACCAGCAACAGGAGCCTTCATCGGCACGCCTGCATCCAGCATCGACAAGCAACCGCCACAGACCGAAGCCATCGACGAGGAGCCGTTGGACTCGGTGATATCCGACACGATGCGGATGGTGTAGGGGAACTCGCTGTGATCCGGCAGCATCGGGCGCAGAGCGCGCTCGGCCAGGTTGCCGTGTCCCTTCTCGCGACGCGAGGTACCGCGCAGCATCTTCGCCTCACCGGTACAGAACGGCGGGAAGTTGTAGTGCAGGAAGAACTTGTTCTTGGTCTTCTCGGCGTTGAGGCCGTCGATGAACATCTCATCATCTGCGGAACCAAGGGTGGTTGCCACGATGGCCTGAGTCTCGCCGCGGGTGAACAAGGTCGAACCGTGAACACGTGGCAGGAACTGGGTCTCGATGTCGATCTGACGGATGGTCTTGCCATCGCGACCGTCGACACGGTTACCGTTCAGGGTCATCTTGCGCTCGGTGTCGTTGGCGACGCGCTTGGCGGCCGACTTGATGCGCTTCTGCTCAGCGAGAGCTTCTTCGGAATCTCCCTCAGGAGCCATCTCGGCGATCACCTGAGCGACGAAGGCATCCACAGCGGCGTAGCGCTCGAACTTACCTTCGGTCTGCAGCACCTTGATGACGTGCTCCTCACCGTACTTGGCGAGGACCTCCTCGGCGGAGGCGAGGTCAGCGACAGGAGCCTCGACTTCGAGCTTCTCCTTACCGCACATGCCGCGCAGTTCATCCAGCATGCCGATGATCTCCTTGATCACGGCGTGGCCAGCGGCGAGGACACCTGGGACCTCAGTGTCTGGCAGTTCCTTTGCACCAGCTTCCACCATGCAGACGGCACTCTCGGTGCCGGACATGGTCAGGTCGAGCAGGTTGTTGTCCATCTCGAGGACGGACTTGGTCGGGTTGATGATCACGTTGCCATCGACATAGCCGAGGCGGATCGCACCCATGCCACCCTCAAACGGGATGTGCGAGATGTGGATGGCAGCCATGCCACCGATCATGGAAAGGACTTCCGGCTCGTTCTCCTGGTCGAAGGAGAGTACCGAAGACATGATCTGGACTTCGTTCTGGAAGCCCTCAGCGAACATCGGGCGGACCGAGCGGTCCAGCATGCGCATGGCCAAGACCTCTTTCAGGGTCGGGGCTGCTTCGCGCTTGAAGAAGCCGCCGGGAATCTTGCCGGCGCTATAGGTCTTCTCACGGTAATCGACCGTGAGGGGGAAGAAAGGCAGATCCTTAGGACCGCCGTCCACCACCGTGGACATGACCACCGTCTCGCCGTAGCTGACGATGATGGAGCCGGTTGCCTGCTTGGCGACCCAGCCGGTCTCGATGGTGAGGGTGCGTCCGCCGATTTCTCGGGACACGGAGCGCACATTGGGATTGGAAGAGATCGTCATTACCGCGATTCCGCTTGTTGTTTCTTTGTTGTTTTCAGTCGTACTGACTTTCCGCGAATCGTGGACCGAGTGCACTGTGCCTCGATCACCACGATGGATCCTCCGGTGGGATCCCTGGGAGTGGAAAGGGCCTGTTTAGAAAGGTCCCTAAATGGATTTGGGCACCGCAGATGCGGTGCCCAAGGCCGGAGTGTTACCCACGAATGCCGAGTTTCTCAATCAGCTCGTGATGCCGATGGGCATCCGTCTTCTTGAGATACTTCATCAGACGACGGCGCTGTGCCACTTGGCCGAGAAGGCCGCGGCGCGTGCCGTTGTCTTTCTTGTGAGACTTCAGGTGCTCGGTGAGCTGGCGGATGCTCTCGGTGAGCAGCGCAATCTGGACTTCGGCAGAGCCGGTGTCACCCTCACTACGGGCGAATTCCTGAACAATTTTGGCCTTGGTGGCCTTATCGATGACGGACATGTTTTTCCTCTAAGTGTTCTCGTCGGGGTGGGCAACGCCCACTATGCCTATCCCCCAAGGAAGAGGTCCCTGGGTAGAAGGACGCGGGATTATAGCGGTGGTCCGCCAGGACCGCCACCAACCCTT
The DNA here is from genome assembly GCA_049609225.1 of Planctomycetota bacterium. Lineage (GTDB taxonomy): Bacteria > Planctomycetota > UBA1135 > UBA1135 > UBA1135. Next base: position 2,799 of record JBMYYH010000064.1, read on the forward strand.
CTAGGACCTCTTTGCAGGATTCCTAGAAGTCGAGGCTGCTGCCGGTAGCTGAACGCGACCAGCCGACGCTATCCCGCTCCAACTCCGTGAAGAAGAAGCCGTTCTCGAGGAAGCCGACACCCATAGTGAAGGCCTCGACGTAGGCGCTCCAGGAGCCACCTGGCAGGATTTCGAGGGGTGGGGTGCCCACAGCCCCTGCTGGGGAATCCTTCAGAGTGGGCAGATCCACCTGCAGACTGCCGGCAGCTGAGACGCTCGCGGCAACCCACACATGCCAACGGTTGGGGGTCGCAGCGGTGTCTTCGATGGTCAGGCGGTAAAAGCCCCCACTGCCACCCAAGGTGTTGGTGAAGTCGTGGGTGAAGGGATAGGCGGCGGTCGATCCCCAAGCGCCATCCGTAGGCACATCGGGCAGGCCAATCGCGACCGTGCCTGGCGTTGCAGACAGGGCAGCACTGGCACGCGCCAATCCCTCGTTGCCCGAGCCATCCGCGACGTAGACCTGCAGCTGCACCGTGGTGGCCGAAGCACCCTCCGTCACCGCCGCATCGTGCAGACTCAGTTCCAGTTCCGCATCCCCGTTGACGCCACCGCCACCAAGGTCCACCGAACCGGCACCAAGACCGATAAAGCCAGGCAAACCAGGAATCACGGTGCCGACCAAAGTGTTGCTGTCGGTCAGAGCCGCATACCCCACACCTGGAGTCACCGCCAAGGGGTAGATGTAGTCGGTCGAAGACGCCATCTGGTTGGTGCTCTCCACCATCGGCAGGATCGGCGGCACCAAGGTCGAGCCGACATTCGGCTCAAGGATCACGCGACTGTCAAAACCGAAGAAACGGTAGTAACGATCGACGGCGTCGAAATCGGCGACTTCGTGGAAGGCGGTGTACCAACCCAAACGATTCAAGCGCGCATCCACACCGGAGAAGATCGACTCCAGGGCATAGGTTTGTTGCCCGTCGAAATCGACTTCGCCATCGGTGTCGACCAACAAGTTGCTGGCGACGGTGAGATCACCCGAAGTCAGGCCGGTGACTTGTGGCCCCAAGGCTGCGGTCACGCGATCCACCAACACCATGGGGATCGAGATCTCGGTCGCATCAAAGCCGACCACACTGACACTCTCCAATCCGCCACCTTGCAAGGTAACGGTCTGAGCGCCGACGCGGTTGGTGAAGGTAATGGAACCATCCGAACCGGTCGTGGCGGAATCTTCATTGCCGCCGCCAAGGTCTTCGATGTGCACGGTGACGCCACTGAACAAGCTCAGGCCATCCCGGTCGAAAGCGACCACGCGGACATCCCCACCGCCACCGGGCAAGGGCGTCATGCCGATGAAGCCGCGGAAGGAAACGCTTCCTGGAGAAGCCAAAGAGGCCGGATTCCCTGCGACATCCGTGAGCAGGATGTCGAACAGCAGTGGACCCTCGGTGACGACCAAGGGATCGAAGAAGGGACCCACGAAGAAGTTGGTCGACGGCGGCTCCGGCATGGTGCGGGACTTCGTCAACACCGTTGGCGGGAAGGAGCTATCGACTTGGGCGATGGCTTCACTGGCGCGGCCATAAGGGCGGAAACGCGGCAGGTCGGTTACGAACTGACTGCCGAACTGGCCGACGGGTGGACCATAGTTAAACAACAGTGGTCGGACGAGGTCATGGGCGACCACCGACTCCAATCCTTCGCTATCGCGGAAAGTCTGCACCGTGGTGCGTGCACCATTGCGTTCGACAAAACCACCCATCACCAAGGTGCTGCTCGAACCGAACAAGGCGGTACCGGCATCCGTCAGGTCGAGGCTGAAATCCAATACGCCTGCACCTGCGGGCAAGGTCTCGGTCACGAAGGCAGAATCTCCATCCTCATGCACCAACAGCGAAACCGAATCCGCTGGCAACACCGAGAGCGGCAAGGTCACGCGCACCGGGAAGGCATCTTGATTGGTGAGGTTAACGGCCGGAGCGAAGGCACCAAAAGCACCTGGCGCAAAGCCGACGCTACTCGGGCGCCCAAAGGCCAAGGTATTCCAGGTCACCGCGTACTCACTGGCGAGGGCTTGCGGCACGAACTCTGCATCCGTCACGCTCGTCCGCACGCGCAGACGCATCTGCGCATCGAGGTCATTCGCATCCGTCAGGTGCGGAAACTCGAAAACACGATTACCGGCATGACGAAAGGCAAGATCGCCACTCAAGTCATAATCACCCTGGCTCGGGCCATTGAGGTTGATGATCGAAACCGCATCGGTGATGCCAGTGAAATCCATGGCCTTACTGAAGACCACCACGACCGGCGTATCGTTGGGCACATCCACACTTCCTGCAGGTGGGAAGGAACCAAGCACTTCCGGGGGCATGCCGGCAAAGGCCGAGCCAGTGGTAAAGCGCATCAGTCGACCATTGGTAGGAAGGTTCAAACGCTCCCCATCCAAGTCGGTGATGTCGTCGGTAGCGACGACTTCGAATTCCGTGCCCAAGCTCAGGTTGGCCAAAGGCTGCAGCACCAAACAACGCCCGCCAGCCAGCCAGGTGTTTTGCGTTGTGACCGGAAACTCTGGGTTGGCCAAAGGGCGCAGGATCAGCGATGCCGCGGTGACCGTATCCGCCCGGATGGATTCGCTAAACCACAGCGCAATCGGGGCGTGAATGTCGATGTTGGACGCCTTCTCCACTGGCGCAAAGGATTCCAGGCTCGGCGCACCTGCCAACAGGAAGGATCCCGCTGCTGGAGCTGCACTGGGGCCATCCTCGCGCTGCCCACCGCCCCCATCACCGTCTCCAGGCTCGGAATCGGTAGGAGTGAATACGGTTCCAGGATTCCCGGTACTGCACGTACCCCCGAACAACCCAAGGGATAACACTAGGGCGACGGCGGGCAATACCCGGGGCAGGAAGGTCTCGGTAAGGCTGGCCTGCATGATGCTCATCTATAATGACGCACTCGACCATGAGTTTCCGCCCTGAATTCCATTCTCTTGCACTGCTCAGCCTCCTTGTGGGTTTGGGCGCCTGCTCCGGAGCCCACCCAGAATCGACGGCACCGGAGCCTGCAGACATCCCGATTCCTGATGAAAAGATCGAGGAAGAGGTCGTGCTGGAGGCCGCACCCCAGGCTCTGGACCTGGCTGCATTGGAGCAAACCGCCCAGACCGACCCCTCGGGCGCGCTCAACCAGATGGATAAGCTGCTGGGCGATCATGCCGAAAATCCCGCTCTGTGGCTGCTTTTCGGCCAAACCACGCTCGATTTGTTTGCGCAGAAACAGGCGCAAGGCACGCTCAGTCCAGGACTTGCGTCGGATTTGATCGCAGATGCTCAAAATGCCTATGAGCAAGCTCTGCGGGCTGGCGCCGATCGCGAAGCCGGATTGCTCGGCCTGGTGCGCAGCTACCGCACTCAGGGTGATGCGGGCGCGGCCTGGGATGCAGCACTTGGGCTCTACGACCAGGTCGCACCACAGTTGGAAGCTGGGGAAGACGTCGACACTGCCAGTTTGGTCGCGATTGGGCGGGCTGGCTTGGATATCAGTGTGGCGGCGATCCAGGTTGGGGAAGCTGCACCGGCCAATGCCTACATGGCGGTTCTGAGTTTGGAGACTGCGATGCAGGCGGGTGCACAAGAGGCGGTTTTGCCGCTGTCGGATCTGCATGCATGGCTTGGCAACCCTCGCGCTGCCATCGACACCCTGGCGGCGGGGCTGCATACCGCCCCCACCGATTTGGCTCTGTTCGGGCGTCTGCAGAATCTCGGTGCCGGCAACCGCAACCAGCAAGTGGCGGTCCTGCAGCAACTGCGCACCGATGTACCGGGGCAAGCCACCACGCTTTGGTATCTCGGCGAGGCTTTGTACCTGCAAGGCCGCGAAACGCGTGCAGCGGCGGATTACATGAAATCCATCGATTGCTGGAATGCGGCGGAAGAAGCCTTCCAGCAGGCCATGAGCTTGGAGCCGACCTATGAAACCACCTGCCGCGATTGGCTGCATTTGGTGCGCACGCAGCGTGGTTGGACTTTGCGCGATGAAGGCCGCCTGGCCGATGCCGCAGCCTGTTTGATCAACACGCTCGAAGCCGATCCAACTCGCTTGGAACCGGAGTCTTCGCCGCACAGTTTGCGCTTGGCCATCGATGCCATCACCGGCGATTACTTCAACGCCAACCGCCTCAAGGATGCGCGTAACTTCCTGCGTCGGGTTTGCGCCATCCACGACGACAACTCCGACTGGACCAACAACCTCGGCTTCTTCTGCCGTGACCTAGGCGTGGAGGCTGCGATGGCGGGCGACATGGCTTTAGCCCAGCAATACTTCGAGGAATCCTGGGAAGCCTACAGCCGCACCGTCGAACTTTCGCCGGACGAAGCCCGCCTAGTCAACGACCGCGCCCTGATCGCCGTCTACTATTTAGACGATCATTGGGAGCTGGCGGAACAGGAGTTGCATAGGTCCATTGCCCTAGGTGAGAAAACCTTGGCCGAAATGGGTCCAGATGTTCCCGAAACGGAACGTGAGTACTTCGACATGGCCGTAGGAGACGCCTGGGAGAACCTCGCCTTCCTCTACCTCAACCGGTATGAGGAAATCGGAGAATCCGAGACCTACATCAAGAATAGCCTGAAACACTTCCCCTTCGACCAGCGCGACGGCATCCCTCCGTTGCAGCAGAAACTCGAAGAACTGCGTAATCGATAAGCATGATCCTCAGCTCCCTAGTCCTCCTTTGCTTCCAGTCGGGTGGCCTTGATGCCGCCGTCGCGGAAGCCTCCGCCCTTGCGTCCCAGAACAACTTCGCAGGTGCCGTGCAGTGCCTCAAGGATGCCGGTGTCGAAGATAGTTCCGACGTCGCTGCCTGGACTGCCTACGGGCAGCTGACCGCGAAGTGGACCGAAGGTGAAATCACTGCCGGCCGCATCGCTGGCCTCGATGCCTACGACGCCTGGAATGATGTCGCTTGGATCTACAAGAAGGCGGCTGGATTCGAAGGCGCCGAAGACATCGTCTGGGTCAACTGGTCGGAAGCTTTGCTGAATGCCAATGACATCGGCAATAGTGAGCGCGCAGTTGCCGATGGCATGTCGGTGCACCCTGATTCGGCAGCGCTGTTGTTGCAGCAAGGCCGTTTGCAGATGAGCGTCGCACGCAACAAGGAAGAGCTTGGCGATAAGGAAGAAGCGGCTGTGCAGTACGCTGCAGCCGAATCATCCTTCCGTGCCGCGATGGAGAAAGCTCCAGAGACTGCGGCACCTTGCTTGCGCTTGGGCGAATTGCTTTGGACCCTGTACTACGCCAGCGAAGGCAAGGACAAGGCCATGCACGATGCTGCGATTGAAGCCTTCCAGATGGCTGCAGAGCGCGAACCGGCGGGCGTCGATGGTGGCGTGATCAGCCAGTGGTTGGGTGCGGAGTGCATTTCGGTACTCGACATCCTGGTAGAAGGTGATCCCGACAACGTGTTGCATTACTGGTATCGCGGTTCGGCGCATTACGCTTCCGGACCGAGCGCTTGGGACAAGACGCATAAGGACTTCAAGAAGGTTCTCGCCTTGAACCCGCAGTTCACCAATGCCTACTACTTCCTCGCCGATGGTGCGATGCAGCGTGGTGCGCAGCTGGATGGACAGGGAGAGGATTCGCGTCGCGACAAGGCTTACGCGGCTGCGGCGAAGTACTGGTCCATCTACCTCAAGGATTTCGGTGCCAACCACCGCGCTACCTTCCAGACCGCAGAGGCCAAGCAAGGCGCTGCCGAACTGTTCAACTGGTTGGCCGGTCACGGCACCTTTGAAGAAGGCGTGATCCTGCTGGAGTGGGCCGTGGAAACCCAGCCGGACCATGCACAGGCTTGGGCCAACCTAGCGTTCTTCTACCGCGATACGCGTCAGCCGGAGAAGTCCGTCGCCGCCTACAAGCGCGCGCACGAGATGAATCCGACCGACCCGCAGATCATGAACGACTATGCGGTCCTCTACCACTACTACCTGAAGACGGAAGACGACCTCGCGCGTGATCTCTACACCCGTGCTGCGGCACGCGCTCAGGAGATGATCGACAACGGCGAAGTGCAGGCCGGCGATGAAGAGCGCATCGGCACGGCCCTGCGCGACGCGACCCGCAATCTCGACAAGCTGAACAAGGGCAACCGCGTCAACGGTTAACCCGGAATCCCTCCCCCAACCCGCGAGGCTTCCGGCCTCGCGGGTTGTTATCATTCCGAGAACATGCGGATTACCATCGGTGGTGAAGACGCGGTCGCCTTCCGTCTCGCGGAAGCATTGATGGCCGACCATGAGGTCACGGTGATCGTTCCCCAAGACGTGCGCGATCCCGCGCTCGAGCGGCTCGACGTCCAGGTGCTGCATGGCCCGACTTCTTCGGGCAGCACCCTCAAGAACGCCGAGGTGCACAAGGCGGATCTGTTCGTCGCCTGCTCCCCCGCCGACGAACGCAACCTGGTGGCATGTGCAGAGGCCAAGCGCCTCGGAGCACAAGAGGTCACCTGCTTTTTGCGCCGCCACGATGTGCAGGCGAATGAAGATGAAGCGGCCTCCTTGGCGCGCTCACTGCATATCGACCAGGTGATCCTTCCGGCCGCTCGCCTGGCCCGGGAAATCCTCAAGATCGTCATGGTGCCTGGCGCACTCGAAGCGGATGTCTTCGAAAACGGCAAGGTTCGTTTGGTGAAGCACAAGGTCGAAGCGGATTCACGCTTTGATGGCGCTACCTTGAAAGAGATCGGGGTACCGGAAGGTGTGGTTTTGGTGATGACCCAACGTGGCACCGACCGTTCGATTCCGCGTGGTGATACGCGGTTTGAAGCAGGCGACAAGATCACCGCCATGGGCAGCATGTCGGGCATCAATGGTCTGCTCACGAAGTACCTCACGTCGCGTGACCATGGGCGTGATCCACGTCGCGCGGCCATCGTCGGCGGTGGCGCAGTGGGATTCTCGGTCGCGGAAGGCTTGGAGAAGGCTGGCTGGAAGGTCAAGCTGATCGAGACCAATGAGCAGCGCGCCTTGGAGATCGCGCCGCGCTTGCAGTCTTTGGTGTTGCATGGAGATGGCACCGATCTGGAACTGCTGCGTGAAGAACACATCGCCGATTATCCGGTGCTGATTGCCGTCACCAGTAACGATGAAAAGAACCTCCTGGTGTCGCTGCTGGCGAAGCAACAAGGCATCGCGCGGATCGTGACGCGAGCCGACAAGGAGTCGAATGAATGGTTGTTCGAGAACGTCGGCATCGATGTGGTGCGATCGGCGACCGGCGCGGCTATCCGTACGGTGGTGCGCAAGGTCAATCGTTCCGAGCACGACCTCATGGCCGAGTTCGATCATGGCGATGTCAAGGTCCTGCGCCTGGAGGTTCCAGAGGGAACCGCCCCCACACCGTTGTTCGAGCTGAAGGCACCAATGTTCGCGATCGTCGGCGCCATCCTGCGCGAGGAAGCGGTCATCATTCCGCAAGGCCGGGATGTCGTCCAAGGGGGCGACCAACTGCTGGTGTTCTGTCACGCGGAATGTGTCGAAGAAACCCGCAACTTCTTCGAGTCGCCGCCAGACCACGCCCACGAAGCCTAGTAAACCATGCGCATCGCGCTTGTCCTCGGAGTCATCGGTCGCCTGCTGCAGGTTTTCTGCCTGGCGTTCCTACCGCCATTGGCGATGGCGGCCTGGGACTATTACGTGCACGATGGCCCGCAGCGGGAGATTGCGGAGTTTGGTGGCGCGATGGCCCTGACTTGGCTTTGTGGCTGGATCCTTGGCCGCCTGTTCCAGAAGAAGCCGAATTTCCGACGAGCGGAAGCCTTGGCGGTGGTGGCGGGCACTTGGTTGGTGTTGGCGCACTTCGCCGCGATCCCTTATCTGCTGTCCGGCCTGGGCTATGTCGATTCCTTCTTCGAATCGATGTCCGGCCTGACCACCACCGGCGCCACCATCCTGCAGGACTTCGATGCGCATGGCCGCGCTTTCTTTCTGTGGCGTTCCATGACGCAATGGTTTGGCGGCTTGGGCGTCATCGCTTTGTTCGTGGTGGTGCTGCCGCAACTCGGTATTGCGGGTCGTCAGATCCTGTTCGCCGAAGGCTCCGATGCCACCACCGACGTCATCAGCCCCAGCGTCCGTGAATCCGCCCGACGCCTGTGGCAGCTCTACTGCTTCCTGACCATCCTCGAGATGGGCATGTTGCATCTGGTCGCTGGCATGGGGCTGTATGAATCGGTGTGCCATTCCCTGACCACGATGTCGGCGGGTGGTTTCTCGCCCAACCCGATGTCGATCGCCGGCTATGCCGATCCGACAGTCGAGTGGATCGTGACCTTCTTCATGATCCTCAGCGGCATGAGCTTCCCCTTGATCTGGATTGGCTTCACCCGACGTCCGAAGGAGTTCCTCCGCGACGGCGAGTTCCGCTTCTATATGTTGTGCATCCTCATCGCGACGGGTGGCATCGCGGTGATGCTGAATGGTGGCCTGCCGACCATGGAAAGCGTGCGCATCGGCCTGTTCCAATCGGCAAGCTTGATCTCCTCCACCGGTTTTGCCAGCGTCGATTATGCGCAGGAACCCTGGACCGACGGCATGCGCATGTTGCTCCTGTTCGTGATGCTCGTCGGCGGTTGCGCAGGATCCGCCGCGGGTGGCCCCAAGGCCGTTCGCATCCTGCTGTCCTTGAAGTTCATGTGGCGCGAGTTCACCCGGGTATTGCATCCACGCGGTGTGATTCCCCTGCGTCACCGCGGCACGGCAATCCCAGATGATGCGATGCGCGCGATCCTCAACCTGGTGTTGTGTTTCGGACTGTTGGAACTGGTCGTCGGCACCACCATGGTGTTGTTCGGCAGCGACATCGTGACCGGCTTCACTTCGGCCTTGGCCTGCATCGGCAACATCGGCCCAGGCTTCGAGAGTGTCGGCCCGATGGAGAATTTCGCTTCGCTGCACCCAGTCGCCAAGATGATCCTGACCTTGGGCATGTGGATGGGACGCTTGGAACTCCTGACCGTCCTGGTCCTCCTCCACCCCGACGTCCTCCGCGGACTTCGTTGGAGAGGACGTCACACGTGATCAAGTATCTGGGCTCCAAACGCCTGCTGCTGCCTTCGATCCTGGAGGCCATGGGCGATCTCTGTCCGGCGGGGCAAATTCTGGATTTGTTCTCCGGCACCTCGCGCGTGGGCCAGGCCTTCAAGCAGGCGGGCTATGCCGTGACCGCGAACGACTACAACCGTTACGCCGAGACCGTGGCCCGCTGTTATGTGGAAGCCGATCTGGAAGATCACGGCGAGGAGTTAGCCGAGCAGATTCAGGAACTGCAGCAAAGTGAACCGGTCGATGGATGGTTCACCGAAACCTACTGCCGTCAGTCGCGCTTCTTTCAGGAACAGAATGGTGCGCGCATCGAAGGCATCCGCGAGCGGCTCGAGACGATGGAGCTCACGCCGGAGCGCAAGGCCATCCTGTTGGTGGCCTTGATGGAAGCCGCCGATCGCGTTGATTCCACCACCGGAGTGCAGATGGCCTATCTCAAGCAGTGGGCGCCGCGTGCTTCCAATGACTTGGAGCTTCGCGTTCCTGAGTTATGTCCGCGTGCCGTTTCCGGCAAAGGTGCAGCGTGGTGCCTGGAAGCGCAGGAGGCTGCCGTACGCTTTGACGGCGATGCGGTCTATTTGGATCCGCCCTACAACCAGCACTCTTACCTCGGCAACTATCACATCTGGGAAACCCTGGTGCGTTGGGATCGCCCCGAGGTCTACGGCATCGCCTGCAAACGGGTGGAGTGCCGCGAACGTCGCAGCGCCTTCAACTCCAAGCCGGCCTTCGCCGATGCCTTAGCGGAATTACTCCAGGCTTTGGACGGGCATCCGATGCTGGTTTCCTTCAGTGATGAGGGCTACCTCGAACGCGAACGTCTGGAAGGCCTGCTGGCGGCGCACGGCAAGGTCGAAGTCCGGGAGCAGGAACATCCGCGCTATGTGGGCGCACGCATCGGCATCCATGATCGCGAGGGGCGCAAGGTAGGCAAGGTCTCCCACCTCAGGAACCGGGAGTACCTGTTCCTGGTACGTCCCTGACGACTGGGGCCGTCAGGCATTTTGGGGGGCGCGTTTAGCCTTCGTGCAGGGTGATGTAGTCGCGCATCTCCTTGACCTCATCACGGATGAGATCGCGGATCGACAGGACGCCGACAAGACTGCCGACAGGATCGAGCACCGGCAGATGCCGGATGTGATGACGTTGCATCAGGAATCGGGCATCTGAAGCGAGTTGCCCAACTTCCGCACAAATCAGTTCTCGGGTCATGACATCCTCGACACGGACTTCGTCCACATCGAGATTGCGTAAGAGCACACGCTTCAACACGTCGCGCTCTGTGAAAAGACCCACCAGCTTGGCACCGTCCATGATTGCGGCGGCACCGACATTCGCTTCCGCCATCGCTTTGGCGGCATCACGCACCGTGGCTTGCGCGCTGATCGAGACCACGCGCTTCTGCTTCCCCACGAGTTTCTTGAGTTCGGTCATACTTATTTCTCCTAGTCCAACTTTACGCTGTAAACCTCGCCTTCACAAACTCTTTTCTGGAAGGGATATGCGTCGGACGGCCTCGGGGAGCTCCGGAGGACGCCTTAGCCCCCCTCTACGGACGGTAAAAGGTTCGGCCAAACCGGTTTTTGTGCGACGTCGTAAAGCAGGGCGGTTTGAATCTGCGCAACCTCCTCCCGCGTGGTGAATGCATCCAGCGCGAGGTCGCGCAAGTGGTCCGCATCGCGCACTGCAACATGCACGTGAAAGTCGAATTCCCCCGTCAAATGGAAGAATCCGACTGTTTCCGGCAGGTCCAGCAGATGCTGCCGTAGGCCCTGCACGCGGTCTCGCGAGTGACGTGCTAGCCGTACTTGGATCATCGCCTGCATGCCGATGCCCAAGGCCTGCGGTTCGACGCGGGCGTGATAGCCGACCAAGGCTCCGCTCTGCTGCAATTTGCGCACTCGTTCCATGCAGCTGGATGGTGCGAGATGAACCCGAGAAGCGAGCTCTTTATTGCTCAACCGCGCATTGTTCTGCAATTCGGCCAAAATCTCGTAGTCTGTTCGGTCCATAAGGCGATTTTACCCTGAAATCCGTGAATGATTCGCTGGTTTCCGCTCATTTATAGGGTGCAATTGGGGTCATGGCTTACCACTCCGACACGCAGGCTGTCCACGGCGGCAGAGAAGACTTCCGCGAGCTGGGCGTTCACGCTCCGCCGCTCGATTTCTCCACCACCTACCCCGTCCCGACCCTGGAGCGTGGCCGCGACAGCATCGATGCTCTCGCTGGAGGCGCCCAGAACGCCGAGTCGCCGATCTACGCGCGCCTGCACAACCCGACCGTCGCACGTTATGAGCAGGCCTTTGCGGCACTCGAGCATGCACCGGAGGGTGTGGCCTTCGCTTCGGGCATGGCCGCCATCCACGCCGTGTTCCAAGCCTTGCGCATCCGCGATATGGAAGATGGCGTCAAGCGCAATCGCATCCTCGCAGTGCGTCCGCTCTACGGTTGCACCGACCACCTTCTTGCCTCTGGATTGCTCGGCTTTGATGTCGACTTCGTCGATGCAGATGGCATCGCAGCTGCCATGGGTGAAGATGTCGCCCTGGTCGTCGTAGAGACCCCCGCCAACCCCACCCTGACTTTGGTCGACCTCGAGCAAGTGGTAGCTCAGGCCGGCGATGCACCGGTGATGGTCGACAACACCTTCATGACGCCGCTGATGCAGCAGCCCTTGAACCTCGGTGCGACCTTCTCGGTGCATAGCGGCACCAAGTACCTCGGTGGCCACGGCGATGTCCTCGCCGGCATCGTCGCGACTTCCAGTCCTTGGGCGGCACGTCTGCGTCAGGTGCGCATCCTGACTGGAGGCAACCTGCACCCGATGGCAGGTTATCTGCTGCACCGCAGTCTTCCGACTCTCGGTCTCCGCGTCGAGCGTGCACAGGAAAACGCACGGGCTCTGGTCGAGTTGCTGGATCGTCACCCGGAAGTCGAGAAGGTGCATTACCCAGGCTTTGGCGACAGCGATCCGACGGACATCGTCGGCCGTCAGATGCAGGGCACCGGTTCGGTCATCGCGATCGAGATGAGAGGCGGCTTTGAAGCTGCAGCCCAGGTGATGGAGCGTGTGGACCTGTTCACGCCGGCCGTCAGCCTTGGCTCCACCGATAGCCTCATCGAGCATCCAGCAGGCCTCACCCACCGCATCGTTGCCGCTGAGGCGCGCGACGCCGAGGGCATCACCGAAGGCATGCTGCGGATTTCCGTCGGCATCGAGCACCAGGAAGACCTTTGGGCCGACCTGGGCCAGGCACTCGATAGTCTTCAGGCACGCGTCCTGAAGACCGCTTAGGGTCAAGGAAGGAGGAGCAGCGCTGGGGAAGCGCAGCCACTCATCGCACGGCCGGTAAGACTTAGCTCTTGCCGGCCGCCTTTTCTTCCTTCAACACGACTTCCATCATGTGCACCAGGCTGTCGGGGTTGAGGCTGATCGAATCGATGCCTCGCTCCACCAACCAACGGGTGATCTCGGGGAAGTCGCTCGGCGCCTGGCCGCAGATGCCGATGTACTTGCCGGCCTTACGGCACGACTTGATCGCCATCTCCATCAGGTTCAAGACTGCGGGATTACGCTCGTCGTAGCCCGTGAGCATGCCGGAGTCGCGGTCGACTCCCAAGGTCAACTGCGTGAGGTCGTTGGAACCGATCGATAGACCATCGAAGTGTTCGAGGAATTCATCGGCCAACACCGCGTTGGACGGCAACTCGCACATCAGATAGATCTTCAAGCCATTCTCGCCACGACGCAGGCCGAAAGAAGCCATCTTGTCGAGCACGGCCTTGCCCTCTTCCACCGTGCGCACGAAAGGCAGCATGAGGATGACATTGTCGAGCCCCATCTCATCGCGCACTCCCTTGAGCGCCGCGCATTCCATCGCGAAGGCTTCGGCGAATTGCTCGGAGAAGTAACGCGAAGCGCCACGCCATCCGATCATTGGGTTTTCCTCGAAGGGTTCGTAGCGGGTGCCACCGAGGAGGGCTGCATATTCGTTCGACTTGAAGTCGGACATGCGCACGACCACCGGACGTGGGTGGAATGCCGCCGCGATGGTGGCCACACCTTCCGCCAGACGTCGGACGAAGTAATCGCGCGGTGTGGGATAACCGGCGATGATGGGCTCGATCTTGGCCCGCGTCTCGGCATCCAGGCCATCGAAATCGAGCAAGGCCTGCGGGTGCACCTTGATCGAGTTGTTGATGATGAACTCGAGCCGGGCCAAGCCGACGCCATCCGCAGGCAGGCCACTGAAGTTCAAGGCCTGCTGTGGATCGCCGACATTCAAGTAAAGATTGGTGTTCGGCTTCTCACGTCCCTCCAACTCGATCCGTTCGGTCAAGAAAGGCAACGTGCCGCTGTAGACGAAGCCGGTTTCCCCTTCGGCACAGGAGATGGTCACCTCCTCGTTCATCTTGATGCGATCGGTCGCATCTCCACAACCGACGATGGCAGGAATTCCGAGTTCACGCGCAATGATGGCAGCGTGACAGGTACGTCCACCGCGGTTAGTGACGATGGCAGAGGCCGTCTTCATCACTGGCTCCCAATCCGGGTCGGTGATATCGGTCACCAGCACATCGCCAGGATGCACCTCATGCATGTTCTCCGAATCGAGAATCACGCGTGCCTTACCGGTAGCGATACGCTTGCCCACGGCACGCCCTTCGACCAACACTGGACCGCGCCGCTCCAGTTGGAAGGTTTCGTGCACATAACCGCTCTGACGCGAATGCACCGTTTCCGGACGCGCCTGCAGGATGTAAAGCTCGCCATCGAGACCATCCTTGGCCCATTCGATGTCCATCGGCGTGGGCTTGCCGCGTTCCTTGCTGTAGTGATCCTCGATGATCACGGCAAAACGCGATAGCTGTTCCACTTCCTCATCGCTGAGACAGAAACGCTTGCGCTCATCTTCCAACACCGCGACGTTGTGTACCGCCCGACGCGTATCCGGATCGCGGTCATAGACCATCTTGATGGCCTTCTCGCCGAGACGTCGGCGCAGCACGGGGCGCAGGTTGTTGCGCAAAGCCGGCTTGTAGACATGCCATTCATCCGGGTTCACGGTTCCTTGCACCACGTTCTCGCCGAGGCCATAGGCGCCGTTAATCAAGACCAGGTCGCGGAAGCCAGTCTCGGTATCCAGGGTGAACATCACCCCCGAACAACCA
>JBMYYH010000065.1:0-16838 GCA_049609225.1 Planctomycetota bacterium
CTGGTCGACGATCTCGGTTGGCAAGACACCTCGGTTGCGTTCACGCCGGAGCCAACCCTTTTTCAGGCCCGCTACCGCACCCCCCACCTGGAGAAGCTCGCCGCCCAAGGCCTGCGGTTCTCCAATGCCTATGCCTCTGGCTCCGTCTGCACGCCGACGCGTTCGGCCTTGCTGACTGGTAAGAATCCTGCGCGCACGCGGATTACCGATTGGACCTTGCACGTGGACCGCGACTTCTCCCGCGCGATGCCACCCTTAGCGGATCCGGCGTGGACCAAAACCGGAGTCCAACCGCATGCGGATCTACTTCCAGAGATCCTGCGTGAACAGGGGTATCAAACCTTGTTCGTGGGCAAGGCGCATTTCGGCGCTCTCGGCACGCCTGGTGCAGATCCACTCCTTCTTGGCTTCGATCAAAATGTTGCGGGACATGCCGCCGGAGCGCCGGCCAGTTATTACGCCAAGGACAACTTCGGCAATGACCGCGAAGGCCCCTGGGGAGTGCCGGGGCTCGAGGCTTACCACGGCAGAGATCTTTTTCTCACCGAAGCCCTGACTCTCGAGGCGGAGAAGCTGGTGGAAGAGGCCGTCTCCAACGACCGACCCTTCTTCCTCGACTTCGCGCACTATGCGGTCCACACCCCCATCATGGCGGACCCGCGTTTCGTGAAGCACTATCTCGATGCCGGATTGGATGCCAAGGAAGCAGCCTATGCGTCGATGATCGAGGGCTATGACCACAGCCTGGGTCGCATCCTGCGGAAGTTGGAGGATCTTGGCGTCGCGCAAGACACTTTGATCGTGTTCACCTCCGATAATGGCGGCCTCAGCGCGCATGGACGCGGCAGCACCCCGTCGGGGAGTGGCAAGGACACGCATAATGCGCCGCTGCGTTCCGGCAAGGGATCGGGATATGAAGGTGGGATCCGAGTACCGTTGGTCGTCGCGTGGGCCAATGCGGAAGGTGCAGCGCGAAATGGGCAGTTGCCGATCCGTCAGGGCGAGCTGGATGCAACGCCGATGATCACCACCGATCTTTTCGTGACCTTTGCACGTCTCGCAGGAACCAAGGCCGAACGAGTCTATCGCACCCGCCCCGAAGGCAAAGACCTGCGCTGGCTATGGACCGGCGATAAACCTCTACGCGCCCGCACCCTGGCCTGGAACTACCCGCACAAGTGGGGACCCAACGGCGACCGCTACGAACCCTTCGTGGCCATGCGCGATGGCGATTGGAAAATCCTCCACTGGTATCTCGACGACAGTTGGGAGCTCTATCACTTAGGCGAGGACCTGAGTGAACGCGAAAACCGGATGACGTCGGAGCCGGAGGTGGCGGCGCGGATGCAAGAGCAACTGCGTGCTTGGATGCAGGAAGTCGATGCGCAACGTCCGGTCGAGAAGGACTCCGGCAGACCGCTACCGATCCCTTAACCGCGGAACCACTTCACACCTTCGGAGGTATCCTCCAAAGTGATGCCGGCTGCGACGAGTTCATCGCGGATCTCGTCGGCACGCGCGAAGTCCTTCGATGCACGGGCAGTGCCGCGCTCCTCGATGAGACGTTCGACATCTTCATCCGAAGGTCCATCACTGGACTGCGCTTCGAGGAAACCGAAGACTCCATCGGCTTCCGCGAGGAAAGCCAAAGCTGCAGGGTATTCCGCCGACGCCAACTGCCCTTGCGCGAAGGGCGAACGCAATTGGAACAATGCAGCGAGCGCTTCCGAGGTGTTGAGGTCGTCGGCCAAGCCCTTCTGGAAGGCAGCGCGAGCCACGGCAACGGCGCTATCCGCAGGCAAGGCATCCAAATCCACCTTTGCCACGGCGTCGGCATCCGTTTCTGCCAACAGGCGATTGCGGAAATCGATCAAGTTCGCGCGTGCCTCCGCGGCACCCTTCAGGGCATCCCAAGTGAAGTTCAAGGGACTGCGATAGGACCCACGCAACAACAGCAAACGGAAATCCAACGGCGAGAACCCGCGTTCACGCAAGTCATCCAACGTATAGGCATTGCCCAAGGACTTGCCCATCTTGCCGCCATCCACCTGCAGGAACTTGGTGTGCATCCACAAGTTCACGAACGGCGTGTCCAATGCACTCACGCTCTGCGCGATCTCGCATTCGTGGTGCGGGAATACATTATCCTCCCCACCCGTATGCAGATCGAAGTGATCGCCGAGGTACTTGCGCGACATCGCCGAGCATTCGATATGCCAACCGGGGAATCCATCCGGTCCGAAGACCGTCTCCCATTTCATCAAGTGCTTGGCATCCGACTTCCACAGGGCGAAGTCGGCAGGGTGCTTCTTCTCCTCGTTGATCTCAAGACGCGCACCTGCTTCCAGGTCCTCGATCCGGTTGCCGGACAACTGCCCATACTTCGGGAAGCTCGAGACATCGAAGTAGACGTTATCGCCCACGCGATAAGCATGCCCCTTCTCCATCAGGTTCTCGATCATCTCCACCATCTCGGGGATGTGATCGGTCGCGCGCGGGTATTCATGCGCCGGATGCACTTCTAGGTCACCGAGATCGGTGAAGAACTGTTCGGTCACCTTGGCGACGACCTGCCACGGATCCAACTGCTCCTTACGCGCCTGTACTTCGAGCTTGTCTTCGCCTTCATCCGCGTCATCCAGAAGATGGCCCACATCGGTGATGTTCATCACCTGCATCACCTCATAGCCCCCCATCTCAAACACCCGACGCAACAGGTCCGCGAACAGGAATGCGCGGTAATTGCCGATATGCGGGCGCTGATAGACGGTGGGACCACAGTGATACATGCGCACCCGACCCTCCTCGATCGGCTGGAAGAGCTCTTTGGCGCGCGTGTAGGTGTTGTAGAGATGCAGTTCCACGACCGCGGATTTTAACAACACCCGCGCCTAGCCCAAGACACCCAAATCAGCTGCACAAAGCCCGCACCACCGACGCCGTGCTGGGCTCTTCCCCGGCATGCTTGCGGAAGTAGCGCAGAAAGCGTTCCACCCGGGCTTGGCGCTGATCCGCACCTAAGGGGACCTCGAATCGCTTGGCTCCAGCCAGGTCCAACAACCAACAACTCTGATCCGCAGTACGCCACAGCAGGTTATCGGGATGGAGATCCGTCGCCCAAAGCCCAAGCTGGAAGACCTGATCCATCAAAGCCGCCGCCGCATCCATCGCCGGCTGCTCTTCGCGGGCCTGGAACACGGTCTGAGCATCCCGCACCTCTTCCGTGACCAGATGCTGACGCCACCCACCTCCACTGCGGCATCCAAAGGCCAGCAGCACGCGTGGTGTGGCTACCCCTTCGGCACGCAGCGATTCACTCAGAAACACCTCTTCCTGCAGACGTTTGGCATTGCGATAACGATCGCCCTGCAGCCCGCCGAGCAAGCCACCATGCCGGTTGATTCGCCAGACGCCATGATGCCCCGAGCCGAGGTCCACGGCATGCGCAGCACCCCGCCCTTCGCCCAGGGTGCGACCATCCAGATTCGCTGCGGCCTGCAGCCCGGCCTCGCCGGTAGCCATCCAAGCGGGCCAATCACGTGACTCCACCAGCGAACCGGCCACCCACAACCAGGCGTGGGGCTCGGTCCAGCTGCGGGGCTCAGCGGAAACGGACATGAAGGCATGGTATCTTTGCGCCCGCATGCACGGCCCCCAGCTCGCCGACCTGCCTGCCGACGCCCGCATCCTGGCCGTCCGCATGAGTGCGCTCGGAGACATCGTCTTCGCGCTGCCGGTCCTGGATGCCTTGCGCGAAGCCCTGCCGCAGGCACGGATCGATTGGCTGGTCGAGGATCGTCATGCCGCAGTGCTACGGGATCATCCAGGCATCGATGCCGTGCTCGAGGTGCCGCGGAAACATTGGCGCAACGGCCGCGGCTTCGGCGTGATGTGGAAGTTCCTGCGCGACTTGAAGAAGCGCGGGCAGTACGACTTGGTGTTGGATTTCCAGTCGAACCTCAAGAGTGCCTTGCAGTTGTTGCATGCGCAGAGCAACACCAAAGTCGGCTTCGCCAAGCCGATCGCTCGCGAGGGAGCACAACGCTTTCATCATGTGCACGCCGCGGTGCCGTCGCGCTGTCATCGAAGTGAACGAGATCTATCGCTGCTGCGCGCCTTGGGCTGGGAAGGCAGCGCGAACTTCCAAGGAGCTTGGGAATTGCCGACGGAGGTCGTCGCGCATTTCGAAGCGGAAGATCGTGGGCAGGTGTTGTTGCACACCACCACCACCGCCTATGGCCAAGACAAGTTGTGGCCGGTGGAACAGTGGGCTGCCTTGGCGCAGGCCTTGAACGAGGAGGGTGCGAAAGTGCAGCTGCTTTGGACCCCGGCCGATCGCGCCAAAGTCGAAGAAGTCGCAGCCCTGGCCGACGGCGCCGCCACCCTTTCCCCCGCCACTCCAAGTTTGGCCCATCTGATGGCCTTGAGTGATCGCGCGGCTTGCCTCATCGGCACGGACAGTGGACCGGTGCACCTAGCCGCCTATCGCGGCACCCCGGTCGTTGCCCTTTTCGGGCCCACGGATCCGCAGGTCTATGGCCCACCTGGCGAGAAGGTGGCCATCGTTTATCCCGGAGCACCCGGGGAGGAACCGCCGAAGCGTGACCGCAGTCGGCGTTCCCCGTGGATGGACCGCATCACCACGGAAATGGTGATGGACGGCTATCAGCGGATTTCCAGCTCAAACGGCAAGCGCGCATAGACCCCCGGCTGATCCACGTAGCCCTGCCAACGACGCCATTGCGCCAGGAAGGGTTGGATCTCTTCCGGAAGGCCCAGATCGATGACCGGGAAGTCTTCCGGTGCGGTGAGATCGGCGAGGATGACATCCAAGCTGGAGGGTTCCTCCTCCAACCAATCGACCCGCCAAGTCTCGGTGCCGATTTCTTCAGCGCAGATCTCGATGGCATCTTCGAGGCTACCGAGGACGTCGACCAGGCCGAGTTCTTTGGCGCGACTGCCGGACCAAACCCGACCCTGCGCGATTTCATGCACGGCCTCCCGCGTCAGCGGACGCCCTGCCGTGACCCGGTCGAGGAATCCATCGTAGATCGCATCGACATAGCCCTGCACCAGCGCCAGTTCTTCCGGCGACTTGCGGTGGTAGATCGACATCAAGTCGGCGTACGGCCCGGTCTTGATGGTGTCGACGTTGACCCCCACCTTATCCATCAAGCCTTCGATGTTCGGGAACATGCCGAACACGCCGATCGATCCGGTGATGGTGCTCGGTTGCGCCACAATCACATCCGCTTGGCAGGAGATCCAATATCCCCCACTCGCAGCCACCGGCCCCATCGATGCGACGACCGGCTTGCCCGCCTCCTGCAACAACTGCATCTCGCGCAGGATCACTTCACTCGCCGACGCGCTGCCGCCAGGGCTGTTCACGCGCAGGACCACACCATCGATGTTCGGGTCCAATCGCACGGAGCGCAGAATTTCCGCGACACCATTGCCACCGATTTCGGCATCATCCCAGCCGTCGACGATGTTCCCTTCAGCCATGACCACGGCAATGGTCGGGCCATGCTCGGGTTCATCCGGGTACTCCATCTCTTCGATGTACCGGTGCAGGCCGACCTGAGCGAAGGCTTCGCCATCTCGCCCATCGCCGACCAACTCGCGCAGCTGCTCCAACACCTGATCGAAGTAGGCAACCTGATCGATCAAACCGGCCTCCATGGCTTGTTGCGCCGTGACCATGCCACCTTCCTGCACGAAGGTCTCCAGAGTCTGCACCTCCAAACCACGCGCCTGCGCGACATCGGCAAGGTAGTCGGTCTGCAGATCGCCCAGCAAAGTCGCCATCTGATCCCGGTTTGCCGGGCTGGCTTCCGTAAGCAGGAAGGGCTCGACAGCCGACTTGTACTTGCCCACCCGTGTGACTTGGATCTCCACCCCGAGTTCCGCCATGGCTTCCGCGTAGAACTGCAATTCCGCAGCGAAACCACTGACACTGAAGGTGCCCAGCGGTTGCATCACCACCGGGTCGGCGACCGAAGCGAGGTAGTAGCTACGCTGGTCGATGTCGGTGGCATAAGCGAAGATCTGCTTGTCGGCGGCGCGGAACCGCAGCAACGCTTCCTGCATTTCCTTATAGGCGGTCAAGCCATGCAGATCCCCGCCGAGCAGCAGGATCGCTCGAATGCGCCCATCTTCGGTCGCGGCATCGATAGCCGCCAAAGCCTTATGCAGCGGCATGGATGAACTCTCTTGTCCCGCAAGATAGTTCGCGACGCCTGCAGTCGATCCCTTTTCGGATGTGATGAGGGATTCATCCAGGACCAGCACGCAGGCATCCGGAATGGCTTCGGGTAGATCGGTCACCAGCTGAGCGGAGAAGATCATCACCAGGATGCCGATGCCCAGCAGGATGCCGAGCACGCTGGCGAGAGTGGTACGCAGGAAGGAAATCATCGTGATTGCAGGCGAAAGACGCCGTCGACGACCACCATACGGAGTTGCAGCGGTGGTCGTAGGCCGAGTTCGTCGAGGGAAAGGGTGCGCCGGTAGTCTTCGCTGAAGACATGCAGGCTTTCCCCATCCAATCGCAGCTCCAGGACCCGCGGACGTCCGGGGCGGTTGCGGTCATTCAGACTTTCAAAGGCCTGATAATGGGACCGAGCCCCCCGCTCTGGGTATACCGCGAGACCACCGCCACGTCCGAAACGAATCCGGATGCGTCGGTCTTGGGTGGTGGAATCGAACAGGACGAGGCCGGCTTCGGGCTGGAGGCTGGTGCGTCCAAGTTGCAGCTCGAAGGTGTGGGAGTCGCCGCGGTCGAGTTCCAGGGGCAGATCGAGATCGACCTGCTTGCCGGGCTGGGAGGCGATGAGGAAGCGCGTGTGCTGACCATTCCAGTCCGCATGACGTCCGCGTAGGCCATGGAAGGCTTGAGGCTCAGTGGTTGCACCGGGGACCATCCGCGGCGCCTGTAACCAGGGCTCTGGATCTTCACCATCCATCAGACTCTGTGCAACGCGTGCCGCATAAGCCGAATAGGCGACTTCGGCAGGCATGGTTGGATCATCGCCGGCGGCCTGGCCCTGCTGCGGGTGCGGCCAGTAGCGTGCATAACTCCCCCAGCGCGGCCACACATCGGGAAGCGGCTGCAACTGCCCCCCCGCACCCGCATCCTCAGCGCACCACAGCTCGGCGAATCCCTCTTGGAACCAACGCGGCGCGGCACGCAAAGCCGGGCGATCCAAACTCAATAGATGCGCACACTCATGACGGAATCCATGCAGCCATGTTCGTGGTGGTGCGGGTAGGGCTGCGAGCAGGGCATCGTCTTGGGGCAGCGGCACCACTGCCAAGCCTAAGGCTGGGAAGGTGCGAGGAACTTCCGGGACACCTTGAAGTTGCGCCGCGCTGTAGAAGATCCGCGCGGTTTGGGCATTGGCTGGGATCGCCAAACGCAACTCCATCGCCGCCTGCTCTTGGCGCGGCCAACGCGCGGCAACGGTGTCGAATCGGGCCTTTAATCCCCTCCATTCCTGCTCCAACTGCGGACGCCAATGCTCATACCGCAAGGGCAACTCCAACTGCAGTGCCCGATCCTCTACCGGCGCCTTCTGTGGCTCCGCCTGCGGGTTGGCACAAGCTGCGAGGACTGCGAACATGAGCAGGAAGACATGGCCGAGTCCCCCTCTCCTTCCTCCACGCGACCGACTCGGTCCATGCCCAAACCGATTGCCGGATTCCTGTTCGATCTCGACGGCACTTTGGTCGACACCGAGCATCTGCATTATCAAAGCACTTTGGCCGTGCTCGCAGAATGGGATCTGGTTCTTCAGCCCGAAGACTTCGCGCCCTTCATCGGCTTCTCGGAGATCCCTTACTGGACGGCTTTGCGCGACAAGTTCGGTTTGTCGGCCACGCCGGAGTTCTTGGCCGGACGGCGGACGGAGGAGTATGCCCGACTGTTGCACCCAAACAGCATAGAGCCCCTGCCCGGCGTTCTCGACCTTCTCGATGCGCTCGAACAGGCCGGACTGCCGGCGGCGGTAGCCTCCGCCGCACCTCGCGGGCAGATGGAAGCTGGCTTAGGCGCTGCCGGACTGGCCGAACGCCTTCCGGTGTATCGCTCCGGCCTGGAGGATGTGGCTCCAGGCCGCAGTAAACCGAAACCGGATGTCTATCTTGCAGCCGCAGAGGCCATCGACGTTGATCCGGCCGCCTGCATTGCCATCGAGGATTCAGGAGTGGGCATGCGGGCTGCGATTGCGGCTGGGTGTTTCACGGTCTGTGTGCCCTGTCCGAGTCATCCGACCCACGAAAGTGGTCTCGCGCACCTTACTTTGCCTCGGATCGATGCTCTGATCCCACATTTGCGTTAAGGCAACTGCTTCACGCAGGCTGCGGAACAAAAATGGCCCCCGTCTTGCGACGGAGGCCGGGGGTTGGGGGTACCTCTCAGGAAACATCCCAAGAGGAGGGTGCGTTACAAGGTGATGGTGTTCGAGACACCGCAAGTGGTCATGTCGACCGCTTGCACCGTGAGTCCACAAACTGCACTTGGCATCGTGGTACTGATGTTGATGGCTCCCGCGGCGTCGGCCACGAAGAAACCAGCGAGAGTCGGCGAGCTGATGTCGATCACCGTACCGGCGCATGGGCCGCTAGGAATCACAAAGCTACCTGCAGGGCCGTATGCGATCGCGACCGAACCGAGAGGCGTCATGCCTCCGATGTCGATGGTCATAGGACCAGGGCAGACACCCGTCTTGCTCAAGGTAGGTCCGCCATCACCGACGGCCCAGTTATCTGCGCTGGCTGCCCAGGCGCACATGCCGGTGCCGGTTCCGAGACCACCAGGCCACTCGGCCAGAATGCCGGAGCTTTCGTAGTGATACTCGAAAGTGCCATCATGACCTTCATCGATATCGATGTTCATGGTGTCGCCACCATTGGTGACGTACATGCGGACGCGACCACCATTCACGGGAGTAATCGTGAAGAAGCCACCGTAGGTAATAAGGCCACTAGGGCTTCCGATGCCGTGGTAGAAGCCGATGTGATCGTAAAGACCACCAGCATTCGACTGGATCTTGGTCCAAAGTCGATCGGCACCGTAGTCACCCGTGACTGCACCGGTGTAGGTGAGGCCAGAAGGATTTGGGAGAAGATCGAACTCCGTCGTTGCATCCGTATAAGGAACGGCAAGGCCAGTCCTATGCATGTAGTGGTTACCGGCGCTCGAAGTCAGGGTGTTTCCCGCAATGGCAAAGCCACCGCCGGACATGTCGGTCCAATCGGGTCCAAGCGCCGTGCGGTTGAAGTCATCCGAATCGATGGAACCTGCTGCGGCCAGGATGCCATGCTGCTGGGCCTGGATCTGCATCATCGGCGGCTGCACGATGGGTCCAAGGGCAAGGGCTGGGTCGGCCGAGGGGGGTAGGGGGGTCATTTGCTGCGCGAACAGCATCATCAGTGGGGAAATGATCATGTTTCCAACCTAGACCGGTTTGGGGTTTTTAGGGGGAGCCTTTTTCGGATACTCCCCCACCGTTAACACTCAAATCCAAATTAGAGCGGTTTCCCATTTCAGTCGGACCCTGCGGACGGCTTACACTTTGCCCATGGACCCTGTACTCGTCGAACGTGTTCGGACTTCTCGCCTGCTGGGAGCCGACCCAAGTCTGGTGCTTCACGGCGGCGGCAACACCTCCGCGAAGAGTTCGGTCGAGGACCTATTGGGCCGCGCGATGGAGGTCCTATATGTGAAGGGATCCGGCTGGGATTTGGGCAGTATTGAGGCGCCTGGGTTGCCGGCCTTGGACCTGGAACGCCTGCGGGAACTGCGCACTTTGGACGCGATGACGGACGAGGAGATGGTGCGCGAGGTGCGCCGTTGTCTGCTGGATCCGCAGGCACCGACGCCTTCGGTGGAGACCTTGTTGCATGCATTCTTGCCGCATCGTTTCATCGACCACAGTCATGCCGACGCCATCCTGGCTTTATCGAATCGGGAGAATGGTGAGGCCTTGTGCCGTGAGGTCTATGGGGACCGAGTTGCGTATCTTCCGTTCATCATGCCGGGCTTCCCGTTGGCGAAAGCTGTGGCGGAGGTCGTGGAAGCGCAACCGGATGTGGAAGGCGTTCTTCTGCATCATCATGGCCTGTTCACTTTTGGCGATAGCGGCGAAGAGTCTTTGCAGCGGCACTATGACCTCGTGGCTCTTGCCGACGCGCGCTACGCAGAGGAGAAGGAAGCCACGCTTGCTGCAACCGGGCAAGTTTCGATCCGTGCAACTGATTTCCTGCCATGCTTGCGCGGCATGCTGACGGAGTTGTCCGGCAAGGAGCTTCCCTTCGTCTTGGAGACGCGCGATGCACCTTGGATTGTTGCCGCCTTAGGACAAGCGGATGCGCAATCGGTGTTGGTCTCGCCCCCACTGACGCCAGACCATGCTCTGCGCACCAAGAACCTGCCTTGTTGGTTCGGCGCAGTGGATGCGTTGACGATGCGTCAGACTTTGGAGGCTTATGCGAAGGAGTATGTGGAATACTTCACGCGTTGCACGGCGGACCGCGGCGAACGCATCATGCTGGACCCCATGCCGCGAGTGCTGTTGGTGCCTGGTTATGGATTGATTGCTGTTGGTGGCAATGCCAAGGCGGCTGCGATTGCTGCAGACTTGGCGGAGCACACCATCCTGACCAAGACAGCCGGTGCCAAGCTTGGTCCTTACCGCGGCCTGGATGCTCTGGATCTCTTCGACATGGAGTATTGGTCCTTGGAACAAGCCAAACTCGGCAAGAAGAAGCCGGCGGAGCTGGAAGGCCAGGTTGCCGTGATTACTGGCGGCGCTGGTGCAATCGGCGAAGGCATTGCACGGGTACTGTTGGATGCGGGCGCGGCGGTGGCCCTGCTGGACCGGGAAGAAGCGGCGGCGCAGGAGGCTGCAGGGCGTTTGGGCGGTGCCGTGATGAGTGTGGCTTGTGATGTCACCTCGGAGGCGTCCATGCACGAGGCCTTGAATGCCGTGTGCGCGCGTTTTGGCGGCGTCGACATTCTCATTCCGAACGCTGGCGTCGCGCATGTGGCGCCGCTGCAGGAGTTGGAAGCTGCGGATTGGGAGCGGGTGGTTGCCGTCAACCAGACTGGAGTATTGAACACCTTGAAGGCCGGCAGTGCTTTGATGCAGGCGCAGGGCCGCGGTGGCTCGGTGGTACTGGTGAGTTCGAAGAACGTGTTCGCACCAGGAGCTTCCTTTGGCGCCTACAGTGCGAGCAAGGCTGGAGCGCATCAACTGGCTCGCGTCGCAGCCTTGGAGCTCGCGGAGGATGGCATTCACGTCAACATGGTCAACCCGGATGCGGTGTTCCGCCATGGCGAGAATCCCTCGGGCCTATGGGCAACCGTCGGGCCGGATCGAGCCAAGTCGCGCGGCCTCAGTGAAACCGAGTTGGAAGGTTTCTACCAGAAGCGTAACCTCTTGAAGGCGCAAGTCACGGCTGCGGACGTCGGACATGCGGTGTTGTTCTTCGCCGCCCGACGCACGCCCACCACCGGCGCATCGTTGCCGGTCGATGGCGGCGTCGCCCATGCCTTCCCGCGTTAAGCCTTTCCGCATCCTCCACTTCCCCATCCTCCGAATCCCTACCGATGTTCAGTCCCCGCACCACCCGCTCCGAGATCCTGCAGAAACTGCAAGCTAAGGTCGAGCAGCGCAAACCCATCCTGATCTCCAGTGCCGGCAGCGGCTTGGTCGCCAAACTTCTGGAGCAGGAAGGGGCGGATTGCATCAACACCTTCAGTGGTGCGCGGCTTCGCGCCAATGGCATGGGCACGATGTCGATGATGTGGCCGATCCTGGATTCGAATCAGCAGGTGCTCGACTACACCGAGCAGGACATCCTTCCTGCCATGAGCGGCAAGGCTTTTGTCTGTGCCTGCTTGAATGCGAATGATCCTTTGCGGGACATGCGTACGGTGCTGCAACGCTTGAAGGATATGGGTGTGATGTCGGTGTCGAACATCAGTCCTTCGATCAGCTATGTGGATAAGGACAGCGAGATCCGTCGCGTGTTGGAATCAGCGGGGATTACCTTTGACGTCGAGATCGAGATGCTGAAGGTAGCGCGGGAGATGGACATGGTCGGGATCGGTCTGGCGTTTGATATGGAAGACAGCCTGCAGTTGGTCGAAGAGGCGCAACCGGATGTCTTCTGCTTCCACGCAGGGACCACGAAAGGAGGGCGCCGGGGCTACGACTCTGGGGAGACGATTGAAGAGACCGCACGTCGGACGGAGGAGGTCTATGAGGCGGTGCGCAAGATCAAGTCGGATGTGATCTTGATCGCGCATGGAGCGGCCTTGGAGACTCCGGAGGATGGGCAGTACATGCTGGACCATACGTCGGGGCATGGCATCTGGACGGGCTCTTCGACGGAACGACTGCCGATTGAACGCGCTGTGACTGCAGCGGCGCGAGAGTTCGCATCCCTTCGCTTCACTTCCTGAGAACGGCACCAAGCATCATGCCGAACACCCCGACCGTCGCCCTTCTTGCCACTCTCGACACCAAGGCCGAGGAAGTCGGCTTCCTGAAGCAGGAGTTGGAGGCCCTCGGTGCGCAGACGCTGGTGGTGGACATCGGCGTGGTCGGCGAGCCGGGCATTACGCCGGACCTGGATCGCGCGCGTGTTGCCGCAGCGGGTGGTTCTTCGATGGAAGCCCTACTGCAAAACCCAACCCGTCAGGAAGCTTCGCCGGTGATGATTGCAGGTGCCACCAAGCTGCTGCTTGAGCATGTCCAGGCCGGTAAGGTGCAGGGTGTGTTGAGCCTCGGTGGTACTCAAGGCACTTCCAATGGTTGCGCGGTGATGCAGCAACTGCCGTATGGGTTACCGAAGATCATGGTCTCGACCGTGGCCTCCGGCGATTGCGCGCCGTTCGTCGGCATCAAGGACATCACCATGATGTTCTCGGTCGGTGATGTCCTTGGACTGAACCCCTTCACCCGGCGCCTCCTGAAGAATGCCGCAGGTGCGGCCTATGGCATGGCACTGGGCGGTTCCTTGGATTGGCAGGGCGCCTCGGACAAGCCATTGATCGGCATGACCAACCTCGGCGTACTCACCGAAGGTGCCATGCATGCCCTCGAGCGTTTCCGTGAGGCGGGTTATGAAGTCATCGTGTTCCACGCCGTCGGATCCGGCGGTGCAGCCATGGAGCAGATGATGAAGGAAGGCATCATCGGCGCAGTCTTCGACTATGCCCTCGGCGAGATTTCCGATGCCTTATTCGACGGTCTCCGCGCCGGCAACGACGAACGACTCACCGTCGCCGGCAAACTCGGCCTTCCCCAAGTGCTTTGCCCTGGAGGTTCCGAGCACATCGGCCTCATGGTCGAGCCCGACACCGTGCCGGAGCGATATCTCCAGCACCAACATGTCTTCCACAACCCCATCATCTTCGCGCCACGACTCAACGTCGAAGAATGGGCTGCGGTCGCTCAGGAAGTGGGCAAACGCCTATGCCATACGCAGGGCAAAGCCGTGATGATGCTGCCACTGCAAGGCACCAGTCGTTATTCCATCGAGGGTGGTCCACTGCGCAACCCGGAGGAGGATGCCCAGTTCTTCCAAGCCATGCGGGAAGCCCTGCCCTCCTCCATCGAAGTGGTCGAGATGGATGCCGCAGCCGAGGACCCCGCCTTCGTAGACGCCGCCGTCGAACGTCTCTTGGCGATGCTTTAAGACTTGGGGGCGGCATCACCGCCCCGAATAAGCGCCTAGCGTCCGAAAGCCAACTTCACCACCTCGGTGAAGTGACTGACGAATTCGATCTTCAGCCCGCGGGTCCAGCTTGGATCCAATTGCTTCACATCGCGTTCGTTCTCGGCCGGTAACAGCACGGTCTTCACCCCCAGTCGCTTCGCCGCCAAGACCTTTTCGCGGACCCCACCGATCGGCATCACTTCGCCGGTCAGGGTGATCTCGCCGGTCATGGCCACGCGCGCCTTCAGGCGCTTGCCACTCAGGCGCGACAACATCGCACAGGAAATCGCGATGCCCGCGCTCGGCCCATCCTTCGGCACCGCACCTGCTGGGAAGTGCAGATGCAGATCCCGTTTGGCGAAATGCTCCGGCGTGAGGCCGAAAGTGGCGCATTGATCCCGCAGGAAGCTATGCGCGATGCGGCAGGATTCGGTCATCACCTCACCGAGACGCCCGGTCGCCTGCACCCGACCATTGCCGGCATAGGCCGCGCATTCGATCTCGAGCACATCACCACCGTAACTGGTGTAAGCCAAACCCAAAGCCACGCCAACACCCGGACGCAACCGCACCGGATCATCCGTGAACTTGGCTGGACCGAGGTATTCCTCAATCTTGCCCGGCTTGATCTCCGCCTGCGGACGCTTACGCCGCGCGATCTCCAAGGTGCGCTTCCGGCACACGTTGGCGATCTTCTTCTCCAAACCGCGCACACCGGCCTCCCGCGTGTAACCATCGACGATGGCGCGCAGGCTGGCAATGGGCAACTTGATTCGTTTCGGATCCAAGCCATGCTCCTCGATCTGACGCGGCAGCAGATACTTCTGCGCGATCTTGACCTTCTCGGAACGCAGATAACCCGGCAACTCGATGATCTCCATGCGATCCCGCAGTGGGCCTGGGATCTCATAGAGGTTGTTGGCCGTAGCCACGAACATCACCTTCGACAGGTCGAAGGGCACATCCAGGAACAAGTCGAGGAAGCCATGGTTCTGCGCTGGGTCCAACACCTCCAACAAGGCACTCGACGGATCGCCACGGAAGTCCTTGCCGAGCTTGTCGATCTCATCCAGCACGATCACCGGGTTGTTGGTGCCGGCACGCCGGATCATCTGCAACATACGGCCAGGCATCGCACCGATGTAGGTCCGACGATGTCCCTTGATCTCCGCTTCATCGCGCATGCCGCCAAGGCTCATACGCTCCAACTTACGGCCCATCGATTCAGCAATCGCCATGGCCAGCGAAGTCTTACCCACTCCGGGAGGTCCGACGAAGCACAGAATCGCCCCACTGTGCTCGGGGCGCAATTTACGCACACCCAAGAACTCCAAGATGCGTTCTTTCGCTTCCGACAAGCCGAAGTGATCCCGTTCCAGGATCTTCTCCGCATGATCGATATCGATGCGATCCTCGGAAGCGACGCGCCATGGCAACTCCGTCAGCCATTCGAGGTAGTTGCGTACCACCGAGTACTCGGGTGAAGCCTGCGGAATGGTGCCGAGGCGTTGCACCTCGTCCTTGACCTTGGCCACAACCTCTTCCGGGTAATCGCCTTCCTTCAGACGCCCGAGGAAGAGTTCGCGATCCTGCTCTTCCGGATCCTGCTCCTCCCCCAGCTCACGGCGGATGATGCGGATCTGTTCGCGCAGGAAGTACTCCTTCTGCTGCTGCTCGATGCGCTCGTGAATCTCCTTCTGGATGCGATCACCCAGCTCCAAAGTCACGAGTTCGCGGGTCAGCGCTTCGTCGACCGCCATCAGACGATCGCGCACGTTCAGTTGATCGAGGATGCGCTGCTTCTGCTCGGTATCCTTCAGCAGATACGCCGCAGCGAAATCGGCAAGGTTGCCCGAAGGATCGATATTTAGGGCAGCAAGGTTGAAGCCTTCGCCAAGTCCTGGATTGTGATCGGCAATCTTGGTCGCAAGCGCCAACACGTTGCGCGCCAAGGCTTCGGTCTCGTCGCCGGCGGGATAGACGTCGGCGGGGTAGCTCACCTTGGCCACCGGTACCTCCTTCACACGCACGAACTTCTCGACGTGGAAGCGCTGCAACCCGCGGCAAAGATAGTTGGTATTGCCATCCGGCAACTTGATGCGACGGTGCACCTCGGCAATCACGCCGGTCTCGGCGAAATCCTTGGAGGATGCCACGCGGCCTTCCTCATCCATGCCGGGAGCCAGCAACAGACCCACGCGCTTTCCTTGCGCCAGAGCCTTCTCCATGATGTTGGTCTCATGCTCATCTTGAGCATGCACCGGCATGATCAGGCCCGGAAACGGCACCGACCGCCGCAAGGGGAACACCACCAGCAACTGGGGCGGGCTCTCATCCTTACGCGCAGGAAGGGCCAGGATCTCCTTGGCCGCATCCTCCAGGCTCTGCTCCTCCTCGCCCGGCAGGATGACGTCTACCGGATCGGAAAAAGGGTCGTCAACGCTCATGATGCGGACAGTATCGCATCGCCCCCGCGATCATGCGGTCTCAAGCACCTTGTCGCCTTCCGATTTCGCGATCAGGGCAGCGCCGCAGGAATCGGACCAGACGTTGACCATGGTGCGCATCATGTCGAGTGGGCGGTCGATCGCCAGCAGCATCAAAGCGCCCTCCGTGGGTAGGCCGAGTGCGCTGAGGATGGCCGTCATCATGATGAGGCCGGCGGACGGGATGCCAGCGGCTCCAATCGAGGCGAACAGCGCCGTCATGACCACGAAGACCTGACTACCTAGGGTGAAATCGAAGTCACCGGTGGAGGCGTAGTACTGGCACAGGAAGATCACGCCGACGCATTCGTACAGCGCCGTGCCATCCATGTTGATGGTGGCGCCGAGCGGCAGGACGAAGGAGGTGTGTTTATTCGACACGCCGCCCCGTTTCTCCGCGGATTCCATGCTCACGGGCAAAGTGATGGAACTACTGGAGGTGGAGAGCGCCGTCATCAGGGCCGGCGACATCGCGCGGAACCAGGCGATCGGTGAGATGCCTCCGACGAACTTCAGAAGCAGGGGCAACACCACACATGCGTGGAACAAAAGCGCCGCCGCGACGATGCCCATGTACTTCAGAAGCGGGCCGAAGATCTCGAAGCCCGTTTCCCCCACCAC
>JBMYYH010000066.1:0-16784 GCA_049609225.1 Planctomycetota bacterium
TGGTTTCCTGATGGCCCGTAGGGGAAGGAACTGGATCCAGCTGGTCGGCAGTATCGAGTGTGGTATCGGTGCCCGCGGTCGGGTCGCTGGTCGAGTCGACGGATTCGCCTGACTGCACCACCCAAAGCACCAACACCGCCAAAAGGCAGAGCAGCAGACCCGGGAGCAGACGGCGTGTCATGCTTCCAGGATACGGGATGCTGCTCCACCCGAAAGGGCGAGGGGATGATGCGGCGGCCGCTTAGGGAAGCAGAGCCGCCACTTCCTTGGCCGCGCGTTTGCCGGCGCGGACGGCACCATCCATGTAGCCACACCAGACGGTGGAGGACTCGGTGCCTGCCCAGTGGATCGGTCCGACGGGTTCGCGGATCGCCGGTCCATAAGCCGTGAGCAATCCAGGCGCGAGCGGCGTGACGCAACCCTCCGTGAGCGGATCCAAGCCCCAAGACTTCTCATGAAAGTCGATCGGGTTCAGCGCTTGAGGTCCAAAGAAGTCGGCGAAGGCCCGCAGCACCAGGTTCCGACGTAAACGCGCACTTGGCGGACGCTGCGATCCTTCCACGATCGCGAATCCACCCAGCACTCCGACGTTCCCCGTCGATGGCGTGTTGTCCCAAGCCAGGGCGATGAACTGATTGTCCGAATACGCCACTCCACTGAATCCAGCCTGACGCCAGAACGGAGTGCTATAAGTCGCGAAGTACTTGTCGCCATCTCCAGTCGACCAGTTGCGCTGCAGCTGATCGCGTTGCGTGGGCAACTGCGGGAAGAAGTTCATGCGATCCATGTCCTTCGGCATCATCGCGATGATGACCTTCTTCGCCGCGACGACCTGATTGCCGCCGTAATGCACCAGGGCACCGCGGTCCGTCCAAAGGATGCTATCCACGCCCGAATCCAAGCTCACTTGGTTCGGCAGACGATCCGCCAACTCCAAGGAGATGGTCTGCGAACCGCCATTGATGCGCCAACGCTGCGCCTTATCACCCATGGTGTTGAAGTCGGTGGCGCTATGCACATAGAACAGGAACCACAGGAAGGAGATCTGCCGCGAGCTTCCGCCGAAATCGGTTTGAATAGTGATGTCCATCAGGTCCTTGGCGTTGTCGAACTGCATGTTGGCATTCATCCAATCACGCACCGTCATCGCATCCCATTGCGCGGCTTGTGCGGCATTCCAAGGGTTGTCCAAGGGAACCTGCTTCGACAAGTTGTCGACCTGACGGATCGCCGCGAGGTAATCCAAGTACTCGAGTGCCGACATCGAGCCGCCCGTGTCGTCGACATCACGCCCCGTGGTGTGGGTGGGGAACTTGCCGATCCCCAACTCGCCCATCATGTTCAGCACCGCATCCTGCGTCGGGCCGACCCATTGCCCGCCCAGTTCGACATAACCACCACCTGCAGTATCCGCATTCAAAGTGCGACCCCCGACGCGACCGCGCACTTCCAACACTTTCACGTTGTGATAACCCTTCTTCTTCAGCGTGTAGGCCGCGGTCAATCCCGAGATGCCGCCGCCGATGACCACCACATCATGGTGCGCCGAAACGGGCCGCGAGAAATCCGGCTGGCTGGGGGTGAAGAGCAGCGGCTTGGCCCAGGCGGCAGGCCCGCCAAGAGCGGAGGCGCCGAGGGCGGCACCACCGAGCTGCAGGAAACGGCGACGTTCGAGGGATGAGGTCATGACTGAAATATATGACAGTAACTGTCAGTTGGCAACCAACTTTCATTCCAGAAGCTATACTTCTAGGGTCATGGGCAAGCTTACCCTACGTCAGAGGAACCGCTTGGAGGCGATGCGTCGTCTGCAGGTGGTGGCCCTAAACCTTTTTGAGGAAAGGGGTTTTGATGACGTCACCATGCAGGATGTGGCCCAAACGGGGGGCGTGAGCGAATCCACCCTGTATCGCTACTTCGGTACCAAGGAGGCACTGATCCTGTGGGATGAGTTCGATCCAGATGCCGAAATCGTCCGTCGGTTTCACTTTCAGCCACCGGCTGCTGCCTTTCGCGATGCCCTGATCGTGACCTTCACCACCCAGGCGGACCTCGGTCTTTTCCTGCGGCGTGTGCAGTTCATTTTCCGCACCGCGCCGATCCACGCTGCCGCCATCGAGCAGCAGTTCGAGGAGCGGGATGAACTTGCGCAGGCCTTCGCCGAGGTGCGCGGGTCCAAGATTCGCGGCCTGGAAGATGATGTTCTGGCCGGCGCCTGCATGACCGCGCTCGATGGCGCCTTCAATCATTGGCAGCTTTCCGATGGTCAGGAAAACCTTGCGACCTTGATCGAGAAAGCCTTCGCGATCTGCTTTCCAGGATTGCCGCCGGTGGCGATCGGGGACTGAACTACTCGCTGACTTCTACGATGCCGGGAGGCAGGCTGGTCGGCGTCTGTGGTTTGTCGTCGTGGATCGTGATTTCGAAGTGACGCGTTTGCAGCGGTCCCATGTTCATGGTGTAGATCATGGAGGCAGGTACGTCCTCTTCGGGCTTGGACATCCACTGCAGGCGATAACTGCCGGGGGCTAATGGCCGGCTGGTGAATTGCCCATTTTGCCCAAGGCTTAACTTGATAGCCTCGCCAACCTCATCAAGCGGAGTCAGGAGGACCCAACCATGCACCACAGTGCGGCCGTCGGTTCCCTGCACCTTGCCGACCACGCGACAGGAAGGAGGCAACATCACCAAGAACGTACCCGGTTTCGCGGAAGCCTTCGGCATTGGCATCGGTCCAACGGTGCCATCGAAGTATTGATCGAAGGTGACCATTGCCCTGAAGTTGATCACAGAAGGAGGAATTTTCGACGCAGTGACCTTGCCGTCCGCATCGGTGAACAGCTCTTGGGTAAGCACAGGACCATCCTTGGTGGTGAGCATCACATGGACCATAGCGCCCAATAACGGCTGTCCTTGGTCGGTTAGCACCCGGAACTGCAAACTCTGATCCGCGCCGGCGGCATCACCCTCCGCCGCCTCCCGCTCCATCGGAAACCGATCCTCAATCTGCAAATCCCCCGGCAGTGGCTTGTAGGTGCCAGGGTCTTCCTGCAGCGGATACTGCACCTCTGCATCACTCTCCTCGGCCTCGCGTTCATCCAAAGGCGGGCAAATCACACTGCCAAAAAACACGAAGGCAACCGCGAAAATCAGCGTGACCAAGCCCCAGCGCGCGATCAACATCAGCCGAATACCTTCTCGGGTAGATGGACGACGCCCGCCATTTCCTGCGCTTCTTCCAAAACCGCAACCACCGCACCGCCTTCCACCGCCGCCCGACGTCGGAGCATGCCGAGCCCCACTGCCGAACCGTCTTCCAGCAGCGTGTAGCTACTCAACTTGCCCATGCGTTTGCCCGCATCATTGCGTAACTCCGCACCGGTGAAGTCGACCGTTGCCGCCGCCGTCGCAAAACGCAACTGACACAGCTGACGCGGCGCTTCCCCATAGGTGTTGATCTTGGCGATGACTTCCTGTCCCGCATAACAACCCTTGGTGATGGAGGAGCGTTGCCATTCATTGCAGTTCGGCAAGGTCGTATCCGCATCGAAGTCTGCACCCCAACGCGGACGGAAGGCGCGAATCCGCAGGTGCTCCAAGGTGGCAGCATCGCCGAGCACCGCACCCGCCTGTTGCAAGGCATCGGTGCAATCCGCAACCGCAGCGGCCGGAAGAAGGTGCGCGGTGCAGTTCACGCCACGATCCGGGCGTTGCAGGATCCAGGTGTCTGGCCCATGTTCATTGGCATTCTCGACGCCAAAGACATGCGCGGGGGCGCCGTCGGTCAGGATCAGGAGTTGTTGCAGATCGGTTCCTTCAAACTCCAGCGCTTCGCCGAAATGCATCATCTCGAGTTTCTGCAACACCACGTCGCGCTGTTCGATGGGGATATCCAAGC
Source organism: Planctomycetota bacterium (assembly GCA_049609225.1). GTDB lineage: Bacteria > Planctomycetota > UBA1135 > UBA1135 > UBA1135. The sequence continues at coordinate 3,899 of JBMYYH010000066.1, forward strand.
CGAAACTCGGCACTTCTTCGGCATCAGGCAGCGCATAAAGAAGCACATCGCTGATCCAATGGCCTTTGCCATCCAGCATGGCCGACCATTGCCCGGACCCTGGCGCGAGTTGATGCACATCGCTGGTCAAAATCCGTTGCAGGAAATCCGGCGCATCCTTGCCGCGCATGGTGATCCAGGCGCGATCATCGCCGGAGATCAGAAGACCGCCTTTACGCAATCCGTCGAGGTCCGAGGCCAAGCTCATCGCCTTGGATTCTACTCGGACGGCACCACTGCCAAGAGCAGCTTGTCGGATAAGCCGGGGGCAGGGTGTACATCGATCCAATCGACGATGCTCCAACCCGCTTCCGCGATCTCATGCCGGATCTGCTTGTAGCTCGGATTGGCAGGTGGACGTTCCCGGCGTCCGAGGCGGTAGCGTAGACGTCGGCTCCACACGCGAAAGGTGTGCGCATGCCGGTAATCGATCACCGCACCGACCTTGCACACCCGACGCAACTCCTTCAGGAAGGTGATGCGCAACTCCGGAGCGCGCACGAGGTGGAGAAAGCGAATGCAGATGGCTAAATCGAGGCCGTCGTCCGCGAAAGGGAGTTTGGCCAGGTCTGCGGCGAGGAAACTGTCGTGCGGGAACTTGCCATGCGCTTCGGCCAACATCGGCAAGGCCAAATCGGCGCTCAGAACGGTCAAATCCTGGTCGCGCCACAAATCCGTGAAGCGCCCCGTGCCACAGGGAATGTCGAGCAAGGTCTTTGGCGCGGCTCCCGTAGCCTTGCGCACCGAAGCCACCGCCCGACGCAAAGCCTTCGCCTTCCGTGCATCGCGCTTCTGGCCACGCGCCCCTGCCCAACGGCGGTCGTAAGTGGCGGCAACCTCGCGATCGCGATAGGTCTCGAGCTTGGAAGGGCGTTCGTGCGACATGGCAGGGCGGCCGACGACCGCTCAGGCGATATCCTACCGCGTGGCTTCTTCGCAACCCGCCCCGCCGCACCTGCCTGCCCTTCCGCCGCGCGCGGAGGATAGTCATAAGGGTGATTGTGGTCGCGTGCTCGTCATCGCCGGCAACAAAGGCATGGCAGGTGCCGCCGCCCTGACCGCCCAGGCCGCGTTGCGCAGTGGTGCAGGCTATGTGGATCTCGCTAGCCCGGCCATCCTCGGCCCCGCCCTGACCCAAGCGGTGCCGGCAGCGATCCTTCATCTGATGGGGGAGGATCAGTGCATTCGGTTTGGCCCCGGATTCCGTCCGCTGTTGTTGCAGCTCGCCGCAAATGCGGATGCCGTCGTGCTCGGTCCAGGTCTTGGCGCGCCTTTGCCGGACTATCCCTGGGTCGCGGGTTTCCTTACGGATCTGCAGGAACAGATGCCCAAGCTTCCCATCGTGTTGGATGCGGATGGATTAAATCATTTGGCGGCATCGGAACAGGGATTGGATCTTTGTGGTCCGTCGATGTTGCTCACGCCGCATCCGGGCGAAGCTGCGCGCCTGCTGGCATGGCGGGATGCCGGTGCGATTCAGGCGGATCGCGAACAGGCCATGGAGCAGTTCACGCGGCGCTGTGCGGCAACGGTCCTCTTGAAGGGTGCTGGCACCTTGATTGGCCGGCGTGACCATGAAACCACCCAGAACACCAGCGGTAACGTAGGCATGGCGACGGCTGGATCCGGCGATGTTCTCAGTGGGCACCTTGGCGCTCTCTGTGCTTCCGGTCTGTCCACATATGATGCGGCGCGTCTCGGTGCCTATCTGCATGGGCACGCGGGTGACCTGTTCGTCGAGGAATGGGGCACCGATGGCCTGACGGCTTCCGACCTCACCCTTTGGATTTCAAAAGCGATGGCCGCTTGGCGCTCCCGATGATCTTGCTTCCACTCTTCCTGCTTGCCGCTCCGCAAGCCACGCCGGAACCGGCACCGCAGGCTTCAGCGGATTTGGTCCATCCCTTTGCACCGCAGGAAGGCACCGATGTCCTGTTGCTCCAATGGGCAGCGGGTGGTTTTCCCTCTCAAGGAGAAGAGTTCGCCTTTCCGCAGCTGCGCGGTCGCATCGGCCGCGCCTATGTCGGACGCCTCGCCACCATGTTGGCGGACCCGGCTATCCCACGTCGCAATGAACTCTTGGAACTGCTGCTGCAAGTTCCCTTCGAAGAGTCGCGCTCCACTTTGGTGGACTTCGCTTTGGATGCATCCCGCCCTTCGAGTGAGCGCGGGCGCGTGGCCGAGTTCTTGCTCCTGCTTGATGGCCCGAAGGCCTTCGAGGATCTGCTGCCCAGCTTTCATGTCGATGCTGAACCGCCTTATCTAAGACGCTTCTTCGCTGGCTGGCGTGAATCGATTGGTCCAGAACATCTGCCGCTGCTGGAGCAGTTCGTCAAAGAAAGCCCGAGTGAGAGTGCGATGGGTCAGTTCGCGCTGCAACTTTGGGCGCGTCACGAAACCGATCCCGAAGCCCGACGTCGGATCTTCCTGCATGCACGGGATGCCTCCACCAGTTTCCGTTCGACGGCAATCGAAGTCCTCGCACGCGGGGGTCCGGATCCCGTCATCGCCGCGATGTTGCGCGAAGAATTCATCGGCGGCAGCCCCGATCTCCGACGCCTGGCACGGCGGATGCTGCCCTCCTTCGATAGCCCGGAAGCCTTGCTCGAGGCATATCGTGAACATGCACTGGGGCAATCGGTGAACTTGCGCGGGCGCTGGATGGGGGAGTTGGCTTCTTCACCTCTGCCGGAAGCCCAACGCGAAGCCATGCAGTGGTTGGTGGATGGCGGTTGGGGCAGTGGAACCCTCGCCAATCAGGTGGTTTCCCTGCTGCGACGCAGTGACGAAGTCGATCCACTCCTTCCGGCCTTGTTGCATCACGGGGAAATCCCAGAGCGCGTGTTGTTCCCCTTGGCTTTGGCGCGCGCACCGTTCAGTGAAGATGCGAAGGCATATCTGCTCGATTTGTTTCCGCATGGCAGCAGCGTATTGCAGATGCAGGTGCTGCGCGCAGTGGTCGCCAATGGCGCCGAGGAAGAGTTACGTTTTGCGCGCGAGGTTTTCGAATCGAATGCCTATGCGTCGGCGGCCCGGGCTTTGGCGGCCGAGATCCTGATCATGGCGCCCAAGGCGACGGAGTATGTGCGCAATCGATTCGATCAGCCGATGAGCGGCGATTATGAATTGGATGCGGCGTGGGTGCGTTCCTTGGCTGCGAGCCGGCGATTGGAGTTTCGCGATGAGGGTGTCGCGGCAGCCACCATCGCCAGTGGCTACGAGGAAGAGGACGAACGTCGGGGTTTGCGCATAGAAGTCTGGTCATCCCTCGGACGCACCGGCAATCCCGCACATGCCAAGATCCTGGAGGACCGACTTTGGTACCTCCTGCGCCATCCTGAAACCGGACCGCCCGGAGAAGAGGGTTGGACCACACTCGGGCACCTCGGCAATCAATATCCGGAGTTGTCGGTCGTCGCGATTGCATTGGCCAAGTGCGTGGACCGAAAAGAAACGACGGCTCTGGAAACCCCGGAGGACCTCGCGCTTTCCGATGTGCAGACCGAACCCTTGTTGGTCGCTGCATCCTTGCTCGCCAAGACTCACCCGCAACGCGCCGCGGTTTGGCTGACGGAACTGCAGCAACGCAAGTTGGTCTTGATCGATCACCTCCGCGTCTTGGCCTTGTCGGCGCATCGTTTGCCGTCGGTCGAAGCGAAGCGTGAGGCCATCAAGCAACTGCTGGAACATCCCGATGCCCTCCTGACCTACCGACGTCTGCTGCTCGAAGCCTTCACCCCGGAAGGCACGGGTTGGGTGCGGATGTCGTCGCGGTTATGGGATCGTCTGCTGTTGGAGGAAGTGCTGGCGGAGGAGCGTCCCTTGGAGGATCTATCCATCCTGCTGCGAGGCTACACCGATGATGATGTCCTACGTCGCGCTGCCAATTTCGCCGAGCTTGAAGGAGACCTGGGTCTAGCTCTGGAGTTGGCTCAGCGTCGGACCCATCACCTGCCCCTTTCCGATGCGACGCATGCGCATTACGCCTTGCTGCTAGGGGACTTGCAGCGAGTGGAGGATGCGCAACGGGAGTGGGCCATCGTCGAGCGCGTGGCACCGGACCGTAGCGATCTGTGGCTGCAGGCCCGCGCGGCATTGCAGGGCGAAAGCCAATGAACCGAAGCACTCGCGGTGCGTTAATCTGACACCATGATGCTGCGCACCCTCTCTGTCGCGAGTCTACTGCTGATTACCTTGGCGCTGACCACTGCCACGGCACGCCAGGATTCGATCCAGGAACCGGAGCCACTGGCCCCTGAGTTGGTGCAGGAATTCGCTTCGCAAGGCATCCGTATGGATCGCGAAGCCGGAACCATTCGTATCGATGGTGTCATCTGTCAGCGCACCGAGCCGCTGGAATATCTGTTGGTGAAGCAGCCTCAAGGGAAGGATCATGAATCCTTGTTGGCGGTGGAGGAGCTTTCGGCCACGGCATTGAATGCCGCCATGTTGATGATGGGCGTGGTGCCGGGGGAGAATGGTCGCATCATTCCCACCGATCCCGAACCGACCTTGGAGGAAGTGCAGGCAGGTGTCGCGCCGTACACTTTCGAGCCGGCTGAGGGTGATGGCTTCTACATGTACGTGTCATGGGAGATCGAAGTCGAAGGTGAGCTGCAGCGTTATCGATTCCGCGCCGAAGACTTGGTCCTGAATCTGCGCGAAGAAAGCACTTATCAGCGCGGCAAGTTTGTCTATCTCGGATCACGCTTCATCCGTCCGCATAAAGATGCGAAGGAGTTCTTCGCCGCGGAAGGGGAAGGCAACCTCGTGAGCTTGGTGAACTTCCGTCCGGCCGATCATCTGTTGGGTGGCGCGGATGCTTCGGCAGACAACCAGAGTATTTGGTTCCCGAACGTCTTCCTGTTGCCGCCGGTCGGTCATCCGGTCGAGATCTGGTTCACCCGCGATCTGCTGGAACCAGGAGTGCAATAACTTGGAGCTGCAAGCGCGCGCGCGCCGACGACTATGGAGTTTGCGCTTCCTGCAAGCTCTCGTTGCCGGTGTTGCCGTGGGTGGTGTTCTTGCCCTGACCGCAACCGCCGAAGGCCTCGCTCCATGGCCACTCGCGCTATTGGGAGCCCTCCTTGCCGTCGCCCTTGTGCTGCTGACGGCGCCGCCTTGGCTTGCTCCTGATCGCGCCATCGATCCCGCCGCGGATGAAGATGGCCTTCTGCGCACCGCCCTCAGTCCACGCCTTGCCGCTTCCCGCGCCGACGCCCTTGCTGGCGCCGCTTCCCAACGACGTCTGCGGTTTCGCGCCTTGCCCGAGTGGCAGGCCTGGGCGGTCTTCCTTCTGATCGGTGCCAGCGCCAGCGCTTGGACCCTGCTCGAGCCGGATGCACTGCAAAGCGGTCTTGCGCGAGGCAGTCTGAATCCGCAAGGCTTGGCTCTCGACGGTGGGGTGCGCAAGGATGCGCCGGCTCCTGCCACCAGCCCTGACCTCAACGTCCCGCCGCCGCCCTCTGCGGAAGACCCTTTGGAGGATGGCGTGGATGGCTCCGAGAGGGGACAATGGCAGCGCGTTCCCGAGATGGCTGACGGCTCTGCCGTGCGTCTCGGCATGGACCTCGGCCTGGAGCAAGGGGTTTACGAGCGCTACCTGAGAAATCGAGCGAAACGTCCATGAGTCCGGATCCGGAGAAGACAGGCCTATTCCTGGTAGGCGTACGCGGTGCAATCGGCACCACGGTCCTGCATGGCATCGAAGCCCTGCGTTCTGGCATGCCGCCTGTGGGCATGGTCACGGCCGGTTCCGAGTTCGCGAGCGTGCCGATGGCCGATTTCGAACGCTTCTGGGTCACGGGTTGGGATGTCACCGGAGATGCCCACCGCTCCGCCGAGGACCTGGTCCGCACCGGCGTGTTGCCTGCCGACTTGGTGGAGTTGAGCGCTGGTCTACGCGACCGCCTCGAGATGTCGATCGCACCCGGAGTGCCTGAGCCCGAAGATGCTGGCTTGGTGAATCCGAAGTCGGCCGACCGCCTGCAGTTGTCGCCGGTGGAAATGGTCGAGGTGCTGCGCGCCGACATCCGCGAATGGATGGCATTGGATCGCACCACGCGGGGTTCGGTGGTCTACTTGGCTTCGGCGGAGCGCGCGCGCGAGCTTCCAGAGAGTTGGATGGACCCTGAGTCTGATGCCACCGAGCTCCTGAAGAGTGCGCCCAAAGACATCTCGCGCTCCATCCTTTACGCCATGGCTGCCATCGCCGAAGGAGTGCCGTTCATCAACTTCACGCCGGCGCCGGGAGCCTCGATCCCTGCAGTCGCTGCTTATGCACGTAAAGCCGGTGTTCCGGTCTTGGGCAATGATGGCAAGACCGGCGAGACCTTGTTGAAGACGGCCTTGGCGCCGATGTTCCGCGACCGTCGTCTCAACGTGATGGCGTGGGAAGGCTACAACATGCTTGGCAACAAGGATGGCGCTGCCTTGGAGGATCCAAAGCGCGCCGAGACCAAGCTGTCGAACAAGGATGCCGTCTTGGGCGACATCCTCCATGAGAGTCCGTATCTGCACTCCGGGGTGCGCATCGATTTCGTGCCCAGCCTTCACGATTGGAAGACGGCCATGGACTTCGTGCATTTCGAGGGATTCCTCGGCGCGAAGATGCAGTTGCAGTTCACTTGGCATGGCAGCGATTCGGCATTGGCGGCGCCGTTGATCATCGACCTGGTGCGTCTAGGCTTATTGGCGCAATCGCGTGAACAAGGTGGCGTCTTGCATGCCGCAGCGGCGTTCTTCAAGAACCCGCTTGAGGTGGAAGAACATGATTTCCACCGGCAGATGGATATGCTGCGGCGGTGGATCACGTCGGGCGCATGAAGCGCGACGAGCTCGATTTCGAGCTGCCGGAGGAGTTGATCGCCAGACGTCCGGCGGCGGAGCGTGCGGCTTCCCGATTGCTGGTGGTGGACCCCAGTGCGGCAACCTGGGAGCATCGCGGCTTCACGGACTTCACGCGTTTCCTGAAGGAAGGAGATCTGTTGGTGTTGAACGACACCAAAGTGGTGCCGGCGCGTCTGTCCTTGGCCAAGACCACCGGCGGCATGGTGGAGGGACTGTTCTTGGAGGAGGCGGAAGATGGCTTAGCCCGCTGCATGTTGTCTGGCGGACGCCTTCGCCCAGGCGTCGAGTTGGTCCACCGCGAGGAGTCCATCTTGCGCCTGGAAGAAAAGGGAGAGCGCGGTTCTTGGACGGTGCGCAACCTCACCGATGGTTCTTGGTTTGCGCTCCTGGATCGTTGCGGCTCCACGCCCTTACCGCCCTACATCCGGCGTCTGCGCCAAGCCGATGATCTCGCCCTGGATTCCGCGGAGGATCGCGAACGTTATCAAACCGTATGGGCCAAGTCTTCCGGTTCGGTTGCGGCTCCGACTGCAAGCCTGCATTTGGATGACGCCGTGCTCGCGGAGCTGGAACATACCGGCGTGGAGTTAGGCAAACTCACTTTGCATGTCGGTCAAGGTACTTTCCTGCCGGTGGAATCTGAGGTGGTGGAGGAGCATCCGATGCATGCCGAACGCTTCTCCGTCGATGGCGCTCTTGAAACGCAGATCGCGAATACCCGCGCGCGCGGCGGACGTGTCTTCGCCGCCGGGACCACTGTCTGCCGGGCTTTGGAGGCTTGGGCTTTGGGCCACCGCGGCAGCACCGACTTGATGATCCTTCCGGGTTTCGAGTTTCAAGTGGTCGATGGTTTGTTGACCAATTTCCACACGCCGCAGTCCACCTTGCTTGCCCTGGTCGCCGGCCTGGCGCAACATCAAGGCGCGGTGGCGGGATTGGGATTCGTGAAGGAGGTCTATGCGAGCGCGGTGGCAGAGCGTTATCGCTTCTTCAGTTATGGAGATGCATCGCTCTGGTTGCCTGCATGTTGTTAGCCAGTGACCTGGTCACTTTGTCTATTTCTCGGCTAGCCGGACGGCTTCAGCATCCCGTTCAGGAGTCACGGCTCGTGTTGGTTAGCTGGTTACAAAGTCGCCTTCGGCCGTTCTGACCGTATCTCGGGTGTCCAAAAAACCAGGGCAAGGTCATTCGATCAAGGATCTTGGAACAAATTGCCATCAATGTGGATCAGAACCTTCCTCGAGGAGGGAACAACCAGATAAGGGGGGACATACATCCCAGACTGAAGATTGTCATGATAAACAAACACCGCGATTTCATCACCAGGTTGGATGCCAAGGTGGCGAATCGATAAATCTTTATCGACAGGAACTTGAGCAGGCCATTGTCGAAAGAAGGGAAGGTCACCAGGTAGAGCGATGGAAATTCGAGCCATTTTAAGAACCTCATCTGACTGCCCCGCTAAGGATACCTCAACCATATTTTCTGGTATCGGCTGGATGAGCCTGACAGTCACATCCTCGTCAAGAGAAAACGGGAGATCAGTATCGTCCGTAGAATAGAACGCATACCCTCCAAGGGCATGAGACTCGATGCAATATCCAAGCCCATTGGGGACAGGTAGCTTAAATCGGCCCACCTCATTGGTGACGACCTGAAATTTTGCGGCTTGGTATAGTTTTCCATCTCGCCGGTATGCAACTAATCCGCAGCTGTCAGTGTTGTTTAACCCATAGTCGTTCAAGTTTAGCGCAGTCGTTATAGACAATTTTGAGTTTGGTACAAAATCACCATCCCAGTCCACTAAAATTCCGCGTAAAATTGGCCTTGGGTGAGCTTGAACGTTGAGATCAATGATTTCCCCAGGAGTTAACCGGATTTCCGAAAGATGAGTAACTGCATCTGGGAATTGCCAATGAGCCAAGAAGAGTCCCTCAGCAGGGACAAGCAGGCAATCCTGGAACGTGGGGTGGATGAATGCCCCCTGTATTTGTGGGAGTCGACCTGCACGAATCAAAAACTTTGCCAACCCGTTTTGGGTGAGATCAGGATCCTCGAGGTCAAAAGGGCCTCGGAATCCATTGTCGAGTGAGGCAATAGATGTATTCGGATCCTGGAAAATAGTGAGGAAAGTTTCAGGGTCTTCGATGATGTCATTATGGACCTTGGCGGATATTCGAACGCCGGAATACAGGGGTATTTCCGCTATTACCCGGTCGTCTTTGACCCCTATCCAGCCTTCCTTCAGGCTTCTGTGGAGTATTGATTCATCCGGGAATGATATTTCGCAGGCGACGAACTCTTCTAGGCGGGGAAGAGTCACGAAAGCTCCATTATTAAGGATATCGGTATTATTTCCTTCACTGTCGAAAAAATGAATCTTATGAGGGATTGAACTACCCGTTACTTCGTCGATAAACTTTACTTCAAACGCTTGGCTTCCTTTTGCTGTCCTGGAAAGCGCAACCTCGTTCGGCGAGTACGGGAAAAGTTGCTCTTTATTTGCTTGTTCAGGCAGGGCTGAATCGTCGGGAGCATTATTCCCGAATGGCGAAAGGGCGAAGAAAACGAGGAAAGAGAGCGCTAATGCTAGAAGAGTTGCTGTGCGTTTGGTCATGAGGTGAGAAAGATGGAGGGGATTCGAGCCAAAAGGCTCGAATCCAAAAAAAGTTTAGTGGCCTGTTCCTTTTGTGCCGTCATTGCCCAGGGAACCATCAGAGCCGCCTGGGGATCCGCCAATTCCCTTGGCCCCACCATCACCTTTTTCGCCACCTATGGATCTCCAGGAACCAGTTCCTGAGGCGGAACCCCAGGCATCACCTCCATCGCCTCCGTTCCCTCCATCGCCTCCTGGGCCACCATTGCCTTCTGGTGCGCCGTCGCCACCATCTCCTGCGTCGCCGCCGTGGCCGCCAAACCCACCAATGGCTCCACCAATTCCATTGACCACGGAGACGGTTGCGTCTGATCCGTGGCCTCCGTGACCGCCAGCACCACCAGCTCCGCCATTGCCATGCGCCCCGGTTCCATCGCCTCCGTTTCCTCCATCGCCTCCGTGGCCACCAGATCCTCCCAGCGCATACGCGTCATCATTTCCAGTGGCAGCGACGGTAATCGCGTCGCCACCGTTGGCACCGTTCCCGCCATTGCCACCACTAACACCTGGAGTGCCATTGGGTCCAATGGGACCGTTCGCGCCATCGTCGCCAATTGTAAAATTGCCATTCAGGTATTCGTCAAGCAATTCGCCCGGAGTTGGTGGATTTGGACCGCCGGAATTGGTGGATGCCTTTAGCAAGTGTGCGCCGCCAACAATGGCTAAACTAGTAAAAAAAAGTATTTTATGTTTCATTGTAAGTTTCTATTGTTGTGGTGGATTATCCGCCACGGTAAGCCAGCTTAACACAGGATGAGGGTTGAGATGAGGCAATCCTTGCATTTTTAGGCGATCATTGAAGAATCAGTCATAAGCCTATTTAAACCCGTCTGGTGCAGTTTCGGCTCAACTGATAGTCATGAATTAAGTCAATGAGATTTCCTACAGATGGCCTGCAATACCGGTTCATTCCCAAAGTCTATTCAACATGTGAGGTGGTTCCATTGCCCATTGAAGAATCAGTTAGATCGTGGCTTGGTCTCCTTCTTGACCAAGCCCGCCTGGTCCGGGAAGAAAGTGTTATTTGATACAGCTTCGCCACGGATCATAATCCCCGAAACTCCAGATGTGACCTTCCGGATCACGGATGGTGTAGCAACTGCCGCCGTAGTCCTGCGCGGTGGGAGGCATGACGGTTTCGGCACCGGCGGCTTTGGCGCGCGCATAGTGGGCTTCGACCTCGTCGACGACGAGATAGAGCGATTGGTTCGAGCCGCCGAGGACGGACGGTGGGTTCTGGCTATTGGCGAAACCATCTTCCTCGCGGACCGTGAAGAGCATGATCATGGAACGACCATCCGGAGCAATGATCTGCGAATGTCGCACATCGCCCTCCTGCTCCCCGGGGACGACCATGTGTGGGGTGAAACCAAAGGCCTGCTCAAGCCAGGCGATGGCGGCCGTCGCATCCTTGTAGCAAAGGGAAGAGATGATGCGGTTGCCGTTTTCACTCATGGATGCATGGTAGCCCAGTAGACTGGAGGCATCATGAAATGTGCGGAAGTGATGAAGGCCCTGAAGGCCTATGGTTCCGAGCAGACGCGGAAGACCTACGCGCGGCATGGGATCGTGGGGGATCTGTATGGCGTCAAGCACGGCGACCTCGCGAAGCTACGGCGCAAGACGGGCGTGGATCAAGCCCTAGCCTTGAAGCTATGGGAAACGGGCAACTATGATGCGCGCGTTTTCGCGACGCAGATCGCGGATCCATCCCTGATGCGGGTGAAGGATCTGGAGTCCTGGCGCAAGGACCTGGATGGTCACGCACTTGGCAACGCCCTGTCGAACGTGGCGCAACGGAGTCCGATGGCAGTGAAGATCATGCGCAGGTGGATGGCGTTCAAGTCGGAACGCGTCGCCAATGCCGGGTGGATGATGTTGGCAGGCATCGCACGCGAGAATCCGGATTGGTTGACCAAGAAGGAGTACCGCGAATTCCTGAAGACGGTGGAGCAGACGATTCACGATGTCCCGAATCGTGTGCGCCATGCGATGAACGCGGCCGTCATCTCCATCGGATCGCATGTCGATGAGAAGAGTGCCATGGCTACAGCCAAACGCATCGGCCAAGTGATCGTCGATCATGGCGATACGAGTTGCAAGACTCCGGATGCCACGGCGGCCATCCGCAAGAAACGCGGGCACTAGACGGCTTGCGGTTCGAGGCTACGTTGCGCCTTACCGAGGACCGGTAATCTTGTTCGGATCGCCCGGCGGCGGTGTCGGAGCATGCGGATTCGAGGTCGTCTTCTTCGACGCATCGAACTGCAGGCGCAACATCGCACTGTTGATGCGCTCGATGCCCTTGAGGGTCTTGTCCATCGAATCGAGTTGCTGCTGCATCTTGCCGAAGGCCTGGATCATCTCGTTGCGCTGCGCCGCCGGATCCGGCAAGACTCCTGGATCCTGTTGCTTGGCATCTTTCCCCACGCGGACGCCCTGCCCGAACCCGAAGGCTCCGGCTGCAGCAGTGATGAGAAGGGTGGTGGCGATCAGGCCGCGGTTGTTGCGGTTGGACTTCATGTACTGAGCGTAACAGATGAATGAAATGCTAGACTTTCCAGGATTCCAATGAGTATTCCACGAATCATCCCAGCCCTGCTTCTTGTGGTTGCACTCGGGTTCTTGGCTTTCCTGCTTCTTGCACCCACTCAAGATCATCCATTGGTGGAGGCGCCAGCTCCAGCGACTCAAAGTGAAGATATGAATGGAAGTCCTCCAGCAGAGGTTCTCTCGGGGGATCTAGAGCGCGCGGATCTTGATGCTGTCGAGCGGCAGCTGGATCGTCGTGGTTTACAGCCCACGGTGAGTGAGCAGAAACGATTCTCGATCACGGTTCAACGAAGCGATGGTTCGCCTGTCTCGAATGCGCGCATCCTTCCATGGGCCGGTGATAAGGTCATGGAGAGCTCTGTCACGAATTCCATCGGCGTTGCCATTCTTAAGGGTTGGGATGGCCAAGGCGGTTTATTCGTGACGGTTGCCAATCACTATCCCGCCCTCTTTCCTCTGCCGAAATTAGGGGAGGATCAAGTGGTGGTCCTGCCCGAGGGCCGCTCCCTCGAGGGGAATGTGATTCTGCGAAGCCCTTGGCAGCATCCAGAGCCGTTACAGCTCAAGTTGGAATCCCTTCCGGATGATCTAGCCCGCGGTTTGCCTCATGACATCCAGATGGATGACGCTCTATACGATCACCTAATGACAGTGGAGCAGGATGGTGGTTTCCGCATCCGCGGCCTGCCAGATGATTGGAAGGGACATCTGTACATGCCCAAAGACCTTGTCCTCTGTTCCTATCTTGGCCCAGGTGAGCAGAATCGCTGGAAGGGTGTCCGCAACCTC